>JASMLW010000314.1 GCA_030748485.1 Pirellulaceae bacterium | reverse complement strand
TGATGCGCGTTCGTGCCAAACGGTGGACCGCTTTGCCCCACGCAACATCTTCTGTCGTATTCTCCGGGGAAGGACGGATTTCTATTTCCACCGGATTGCTGACGGCGCGGATGTCCTTTTGGCCGGGCCGGATGAGTTTCTCACGTTTGACCTCCTTGTCATCGCGAAACTCTCGCTCGAAATCGAAAGGGTGAAAGGACGCCGCGCGAATCGTATAGCGGCCGGAACGGATCAGTCGAAGCGACTCGCCGGGCTTGGGACCAGTGCGTTGAAGCTCGCCCGGCTCTGTATGGATGAGGCCGGTGGTGTTCCACTTGTTCTGTTCGAGAACAATACGAACGGCCGCCGCTCGAGTCTCTCCCGGCTTGATGGTGTCGTCCTCGATGTTTTCAAGTTCGCTGCGGCCATACCATTTGCCTTGAAACGTCACCTGGTAGGCCGACTGTGACTTGGTGACGCCGATTGCGCGGTCGCCGCCGTTGCGGATATCCAAAACGAACGTCGGCGTTTCGCCCCACTTCCAAGTGGGTTTTTCCGGTCGCAAGCGCACCTGCACACCGTTGACCGATTCACCCCATTCGCCGTCTATCACCGTACTGGCCGCTCCCAGTTTGTCTTGACTGGGCGAGCCTTTCGCACCGAGCCGTTTGACGCCGGTGTTTTCGTTAGCCGTAATCTCAATCTCGACTGGTTTGCTGATGAGCTGGACCGGATCGCCTTCCTCGGCAGGTCTCGCGGCAAGCGAGATTCGGATCGAGTGTTTTCCTGGAGCTAATTTGAGTCGAGCTATATCTTTTGTTTCCCGAGGTGGACGGACGTCTTTCCGCGCCCACGATTGCCCAAGTGACATGCGAATCGCCCCATTCCTCGTCCGCCGCCCAGCAACCGCCTGAACCGGCCGGTCGATGGCAACTTCATCCGCCCAGCGATACGACTGTCCGTCGATTTCCAAGCTCAGCGCTTGTTGAAAGTCGGAGTAAAGAAAAGTCTGGTCGCTGTCGTTCCAGAGGTCGACGGTCATTTCCGGCGTCTCGGCCCGCGTCCAATGAGTCTTGATAGGTCGCAACCGCACCCGCCATCCCGTGCCATTCTTGACTCGCGTCGGCGCTGACCATCCGACGCTCTGATCGAGTTCCTTCAGCGGGGCGAGACTGTCGGCTACGAGTTCTTCGAGAGCGGAATTCAGTTCGGCGTCGTTGGCCCAGGTTTCGACGATCCCCTTCAAACCGATACCAGGGAAGATTGAGGAATACTCAAATTGCTCGACGGGACCGCCCATCGGCTTGAGGACGACCATGACGCTGTATTGGTCTTTGCGGGGCAACGGGTTTGTTGTCCCATTGCTCTTGCCCGGTCCCTTTGGGAAGTGGCCCGCCCCAACACTGATTTCGCCCGGCGAGGATTTCCCTGCGACGCGTTGTTCCAGCGATCCCCAGTTGGTGTTGCGCAGTTGCCGGAACTTTTTCGACAATTCCAATAGTCCGGAGCGGATTTTCGCGTCGACATTCTTAAGAACAACTTTCGTAGTTCGTAACCGCACTTGCGCGCCTTGCGTTGTTTCACCCCGGGAAATCTGCGCGATTGCGGTGGCTGCGGCAGTAAAGACAAGTGAGTCATCTTCCTTCAGAGCAACGCGTAAGGCGGGCAAAGCGGCCGGGTCGCCAAGACGACCGAGCGCTTTGGCTGCGTTTGCACGGCAACCGCTGTTCCTGCCTTTCAGCAACTCGATGAGCCTTGGAACGGCGCTTTGCGCGGCCGGGCCTATCTCAGCTAGGGCGCCGGCCGCATCGGCATTGACGAGATAGTGTTTGTCGTTTAGCGCAGCAACGATGATAGGCACGGCCCGCGAGTCGACCTCAGATAGCTTGGCGGCCGCTGCAACGGCCGCTCGACGAACATACAAGTCGGGTTTCGACAAGGCGACTCGCAGCACTTCGATTCCGGCAGGATCGCCGATCAAACCCAGCGCCCGCGCTGCTTCACGATCGACGCCAAGTCGGTCGTTTCGAACGGCATCGATCAAACTAGGTACGGCCGATTTTGCCGCGGGACCGATCTTGCCGAGCGCCTCCGCCGCAGAGAAACGAACGGAGTTGACCGAGTCGTTGTTCAAACGATCCAGCAGAGCTTCCATGGCCAGCAAAGCCTCGGGCCCCAGACTTGCAAGTTGATGACAGGCGCTTTCGCGCAGCGAGCTCTTCTTGTGGCCTAACTGTCGGATCAATCGCGGCGCCGCGCTGCGGTCCCATCGTTGCAGGCGCAGCTTCCCCGCGTCGATTGTTTTCCCCGGCTCGACGCTGATCGGTTCCAACTTGTTGATTCCGCGATATCCTTTAGCCGTCGCCAAAAAACCGTAGCCCCAGAAGGGAATCAAACCTTCAGCGCGAAAACGTCCTTGACCTATTCGCCGGAAGCGCGGATCGACGTTGGGCAGTTCGCCGCTAAGCAACTTGTATTCAAACAACCACTTCGCCGCGTAGGGCTCTGCGTTGTCGAGGGACTTGCCGTTTGAATCTTCGACTGAGAACTCCGCGCTTCCACTCGCCTCAAGCCGTATTTCGAGAGGCTTTGGGAGAGTGTCGAAAGACGTGGTTTTGATCACATGCGCGGCGGCCGCCGCAAGGTCCGGTGAGCGGACCGAAACAACGATGTCAATCGCTTCGCCATCGTGGCGCGAGGGCATCGGACGCCGCAAGTAGAATTCACATCGTCCCAGAGGATCTGTCCGCACCCGAAAAGTCTGTCCTGTGCCGGCGGAGATCTCAGTCTCGAGTATCTCAGCTGGAGCGAAGATGGGCGATTGGAGAGCAGTCTTGCCGTTCTCGCGCCGTGTCCTTGCCTCTTCGATGCGCTCGCCGGCCTGCACCGTGCCGCGGAACCAGTCAACGATTGCTGTCACCGAATATCCCGCCGCGGGTTTTCCATTGGGCAATAAGATCCGGCCGGTAATCTTTGCCGCGGAGCGGAGTTGGAAATCGACGCTCGACATGCCTTTGGAGATTTCGATGGTACGGGATTCGCCTGACTGCGTCGTGAAGTTCGCGGGGTAGTAGCGATTCTGCGTGCCTTGCGACTCGACTTTCACTTTGCCGGGCGGCAAATACAGACGATACTTGCCTTGGTTGTCGGATAAGACGCTTCCGTCGCGCCCATTTTCCATGCGGAAGAGAATACGAGCGGCGGCAACCGGTTTTCCGGTTTCCGCGTCGCGAATTGTGCCTGAAACACCCTGCGGCAATTCCAAATGTAGATCGCCGGCGCGGACGTCGTCGGTAGCAACACGCAGAATCGCACCAGGAGCCCATGCGCCTGTGGACCTTTTAAATCCCACCCCATAGACGCCGATCGGGACGCGATCAAAAGAGTACGATCCGTCTGCGGCGGTTCGCGTTGTTCGGTCTTGATCCTTGCTGTTGCTATGCAGCACCAATTCAACCTTGCCGACACCGTCGCCCCCTGGCGTTGCGAGTACTGTGCCTCTGACGATTACGCCCTCGTTGGCCGCCGGCGCTGCTGTGTTGGGTTCATGGACGACTCTTCGTCGAGAATTTGCCGGAAACACGTCCGCTTTGGGTGAGTCGTCTTGCTTGTCGGCGTAAGCGTGGAGCAAGATTGCAACGCCGACAATTGCGAACGCCGACAGTGCTGCAATTCCGCCGCGCGTCAAACGCAGTGGTTCTCTCTGCGAAGCGCCCAGCAACCTGCGCACTCGACCGCCGAGTTGCGAGATGCGCCCCGTCGCTGTCAGAGAAGCACCCGCGTGCAGTGCGTGCCGAGTACGCGGATTGCTCTGTTCGGCGATTTTTATGAGCGACTCGGCGTACGCAGCCGGTTCGTAGCCCAGTGCGACGACGATGTCGTCGCAGCAGTTTTCTCGCTCGATGCGGATCCGACGCGACAGCCACCACACTGCTGGATGGAAGAAGAACAACGCCTCGACGACGCGCTGCATCAGATTGATCAAATGGTCGTAACGTCGGATATGCACAAGTTCGTGCGTTAATACTGCTTCAACCTGCTCGGCGGTCAAGCCCGTGGCTAATGAAAACGGCAGCAGTATCGCCGGTCGCAAGATGCCGACGACGGTCGGCACCATGACATCGCGACTGTAGAGCACGGTCGGTGCGAAACGCATCTTCAGCGTCTTGGCCCGATTGGCGACCGCGGATAATAACTGGGCATCGCCCGCCAACTCGGCTCGACGCCGAAGGTTCCATCCCCCGTGAATCCCCAGTGCGAGTTTGCCTAGAAGCAATAACACGCCGGACAAATACCCCACAACCACGAACGGCGCTGCTTCGTGAAACCAATACTGAGTTGACCTCTGGCGTAATTCACCAAGTCGATTCTCTCTTCCTTCCGGTGCTTCTTCTGCAGCAGGCGTCTCCTTCCTATTGTCCGATTCCGCCACAGGTTCCGCCGCAACGGGACCCTCAACGGAATCAGCAACGGGAGCAACCGTCGCCACACCGCTCTGCAGTATTTGCGTGTGATCTGCTTCCCGTTTTCCACTGGACATCGCATGTGCCCGACCATCCACTACGGGCTGGTCGACTAAGCAGATCGTTACACAGGCACACAAGACCATAGCCAGCAGACTGCTGAGGTAGACTGAGTACCGGAGCGTGGCCGAGGCGCCGCGCAAAGCGATTCCCAACCCCCAGGCAACAATCGCAATCAGCGCACCTTGCCACAAGAAGTGGCCCAGTGCGATCGCAACGCGGACTGTCAGCGACGAATCCAACCAGCCAGAGAAGAAATCACTCATGCCATCATTCCTCTTGTTGCGGGCGAGTCGATTGGTGTAGTGAAGACCCACAGCCTTAGTTGGCTTCAACAGTCATGCACGCTATTTCTCTGATCTCTGCTTGATCAATTCACGCAACTGCTTCAGTTCTTCGGGATCGATATCGGCCGATTCAAGCAGATTGACCACGACGGACATGGTCGAGCCCTCGTAGACACGGTCCACTACGTCTTTGAGCATCCGCTTCTTCGTGACCGCCTCGGTTATGCGAGGCGAGTAGATGAACGTCTTGCCTGACTTCTTCCGCTTCACGTACCGTTTCTGTTCCATGATTCCCATGACGGTCATTACCGACGTGTAGGCCAA
>JASMLW010000313.1 GCA_030748485.1 Pirellulaceae bacterium | reverse complement strand
CAACGATGCCAGAAGTCCCGCATGCCTCTGGCCATATAGGGCGACCGAAAGTTCTCCATCAGATCGATGCCCATGATTCGGGCCAAGCCGCGGGCCATATCGGTGTAGCCGCTGAAGTCGAAGTAGATCTGCCACGCAAAGGCGAACGTGGCCAGCACGAGGGCCGGCGCTCCGTGGCGGTCGGGGATCGCGTAGACCGGGTCGACGTACATCGCCAGGTAGTCGGCCAGCGCTACCTTCTTGAATAGCCCGACGACGAACAGCGACAGCCCGTCGGTGATGTCCTGCGTTTTGACGCGGGGCACTTCGCGGAGTTGCGGCAACAACTGGGAGGCTCGCTCGATCGGCCCGGCGACAAGTTGCGGAAACAGCGACACAAAGGCGGCGAATCGAATGAAGTTGCGTTCGCGATCGATCTTGCCCCGGTAGAAGTCGATCGTGTAGCTCATCGACTGGAATGTATAAAACGAAATCCCCACGGGCAGGAGGACGCCGGGAGACGGCAGAGCGTAGTCAACGCCAACAGCCGTCAATCCACTGTTGATGTTCTCGGTAACGAACGCGCCGTATTTGAAGAAGCCCAGCAGAAGAAGGTTGTTGAGCAGGCTGACCCACAACCACGGCCCTTTCCACCGCGTCCGTTCCATGGCGATGACGACGAAGAAGTCGAGCGCCGTCGAGTAGACGACCAGCAGCAGATAGAGCGGGTTCCACCAGCCGTAAAAGAAGTAAGACGCCGCCAACAGCCAATGCAGCCAAAGCGAAGTTCTTCGCAGGGGAAGATAGACCGCGTAGACGATGAGAAAGAAAAGCAGGAAGGGCCAAGTGTGAAACAGCATCCGCGGATTCTACACTAACCATTGAGAATGGACGTGGCCAACGCCAATTGTCCCATGGCTCAATCCGCGCTCTGATGCCAGTCCGGCAGCCGGTTGGATCCCTCGTTCGTGATCGGAATCGACTCCAGATCGTCACTGCCCAAATCGGTGACCCAAATCTGCCAGGGTCCATCTTCACTTGGGGCGCGGCAGAAGACAATCATCGATCCGTCGGGCGAGAAACGCGCGTCGTGCTGAATGTCCGCGCCGAATGTCACTTGCTCTTCAGTGCCGTCTTCTGTGTAAAGCAGGTGAATATGCCCTTTGTCCGTTTGAAACACGATCTGGCCGCCATCGGCTGACCACTGCGGTGTGCAGCAGGCGTCTTCGGTTTTCAATTGCTGGTTGAGGATGCCATCGGTGCTGAGTAAGAAAATGCCGATCCGTTCCAAGTGACGGCTGGCCACGGCGACTTGTTTTCCATCGGGGCGCCAGGCCGGCACGCCGCAGCGCCGCCATTGTTCGGGAGTCACTCGCCGCTCGTCGCCGCTTGCCAGTTCTCGGATGTGGGCCTGATCGTCACGGATGAGAACGATCGACTTGCCATCGGGCGACCACGCCGCTTGCGAGCCCTCGGTGACGTGCTGGGGATTCGATCCATCCGCGTTCATCATCCAGACGTGCGGAAAACCCTCGCGGGCTGATGTGTACATGATGCGGTCGCCGGACGGCGAAAACCGCGGATCGGCGTCGGCGTGAGCGTCGGCGGTGACCTGCTTCAAGTTCCGCCCATTAGCGTTCATCTTCCAGATGTCGAGCGGCCCGCCGCGGTCACTTACGAAGACAATCGTGCCCTGCAGACGTTCTGGATCAATCTTTCCATCGGCCGCGATGACCGGCGGCGGTGTTTCAGAAGGAACTGGCTGGGCGACCACCGGCTGTTTGGTTTCCGCAGCCCGATCGGGACGCAGTTCGGCCAGCGAGGGCTCTTCGGCAGGTGTTGATTTGCCGTTCCTGACGCGGCGGAATCCATAGCTGTCCGAACCGAAGCAGGCGTCAGTGAAGACCTGGAACTCGCTAAACCGATGAGCGGCGCGGCACGCGCCGGCCGTCGAACTCCACGCGCCGCCGCGCAGCACCCGCTTCTTTCCGCCGTCGGGACCGCGCGGATTCTCGCGAGGGCTTTGTGAGTAGTAGGAGTCGCTGTAGAAGTCGTTGCACCACTCCCAGACGTTGCCGTGCATGTCGTGCAAGCCCCAGGCGTTGGGCAACTTCTCGCCAACGGGCCAGGTGCGGCCCAGCGAATGCGGTTTGCACCAGGCATGCCTAGCCAGTTGGCTCGCATCGTCGCCAAAGGAGTACTTGCTCTGCGAGCCGGCGCGGCAAGCGTATTCCCACTCCGCCTCGGTCGGCAGCCGATATCCGCTGGCTTCAGAGTCGCACTCCCAAGTCGCCAGGTCGTAGCAGGGCGTCAGGCCTTCCAATTCGGAACACTTGTTGCAAAAACGCGCGGCGGCGGTCCACTGCACGCGCTCGACCGGGTTGTCAGATCCCTTTCGCTTGGATGGATTCACGCCCATGACTCCCTCGAACAACGATTGCGACACGGGATGCCTGTCGATGTAGAACGCATCGACGTACACGTCGTGAGGCGTCTCGTCAGCCGCACCGCCCGCGTCGCCCATGACAAACTGCCCGCCCTGGATCAAAACTAACTCGCCACCCGATTCGGCTTGCGCGACGGTGATCGCGATGTCAGTTTCCGAACGCCGGGACGAGTCGTCTTTGGCGCAGCCGGACAAAACGGGCAACGTCGCGACGGAGAGGAAGATGATTCGGAAAACCGCCCCGAAGGCCCTTCGGGACGAATATCGTGCGACGTTCCTCTTCACTTCGACATTCGACATTCGATATTCAGTTCCTAATGCCGCGCCCCTTCATAGGCCGATGGCTTGAGCAGCACTTTTTGTGTGCGTCCGCGGATTTCCTTGGCGATCTCCGCGAACTTGGGGTCCACGGCCATCGCCAGCGCTGCACGCTGCCGCAGTGTCCGCACGATCCAACGGCATTCGCCCACCAGACCGTCCTGACTGCCGCCAACGCCGGTCAAGGCGTCGGTGTAGGTCTTTAGCCGGTCGAGTGAATCCGCACCGTCGTAGGTGAGCAGGTTCTTGCGAAAGCCATTGTTGAGCGCGATGACGTACGCGGGTGACTTGATTCCATTGCGTCGAGCGGCCAGCCGATCGTCCAGTTCGGCAACGATTCCCTCCATCTCGGTAAGGGGCTTCTCTAGCTCGGGGTGAGCCTTCTTCTGCGCGGCGAGGTACTCGCGCATTTCGCGTCCGAACTCGACGTACAGTTCGATGCGGTCGCGAATGTGCTTGACGAAATCAAGCGCGTCGCCGAGGTAGATTTCGATCTCCTCTTGCTTCGACTTTTGTTGATTGGCCTGATAGATCTCGTTCAACAAACGGCGGACGTGGCACGTAGCGCGGCCCACATGATCTTGCCGCTGGCCTTCGACGCTCAAGATGTATTCGCACGGCCCAACGCCCAGCGTGCTGCGGACAACATCGACCGTTGTGTAAGTGTCGAGGGGCGTTTCCGGCAAACGGTTGATTGGATAGATCACCGCCGGACCGCGGAACATCAGCTCGTCGCGCTTGTGCTTGAGCGGCTGGACGAATCCCATCTGCTGCTCGTCGGTCCAGCACGGATACAGATACCGTCCAAGGACGGTGATCCAGCGCTTGCGTTCGGGTCCCAAGCGGTTTGACGCGGGGCCACCGACCTTGTAGGCGTCGATGTCGATCTTGCCAGTCGCCGTCAGGCTGGGCTTCCCACCTCGCGGCCCGCTCGGCAGCCACGAAGGTTTGATGTAGCCGTCGCCGTCCTTGGCCGGATACAGCATTTCCCAACTGTCGGTCAGTTCGTTGCGGCGGGTGAAATCGGTGCGCCATTGAGCCGCGAAGGGGATCTTCCAATTCAAGGGCATGATCCGGCCGGCATCTTCGTTCTTCACGTCAAAGCCGTGCCAGATGCCGGCTCCTTCCATCAGCGCGATCCAAACGCGGCGGTCTTTACCGAAGCGGATCACCGAGCCGGTGGCCACGCGGCGATCTCCACTTCCCGCAAACGTCACTCGCACATCCTGATCGCTGTTCTCGAACACGCACATGGCGATCGCGCGCCCTTGGTCCATCAAGTGCAGCAGAAAGTTCTCGCTGGGAATCTCGGCTGTCGGGACCGGGATCTGGGTGGCGTCGATCAGTATGTCGTCGGCAAAGAAGTCGGGCAGCACAACATACCGCCCCGCAGCTTCCACGCGAAGCTGTCCGGCCCCTGGCCCCGGCGCCGCTTCAAGGGCGATGCCGCCGCGCTTGATGCGAAACGTGGCCGTGATGGAATCTCCGTTGGCCGTCTGATAGACGGCCTTCACGCGCGCCGCCGCCCGCGTGTTTTCCGTCAGGGCCACATTCTCAAGACGAACGGCCGGCTCGCCGCTCGGCGATTCCAGCCGCCCCTGCACTCGCCAAACGGGCGCGTCGCCGCCGGCGGAATAGAGGTCGACGGCCGCCCCCTTCTTTCGCAACACGGCAATGATGCGGCCGTTGGTCATCACCGCATCTCCTTCGAAAGACACGGCTTTCTGATTGCGCGAGAACTTCTTCCACGCGCCGCTTCTTGAAAAATGGCCCGGCGACAATCGATCCGCCGAAACACTTGCCGTATCCCACACGGCAATCCGCGCAGGCGTCCCTTGCGCCACGGCAGTGGTGGCAACGAACGCCGCCAGGATCAGCGTCGCGCCGTGCCCAACAAGATTCGCTCGCATGTTGTCCTCGTCGTTGTCGCGGCATTCCGTGAATTGACACCGTGCGATTCTAACAGCATTTGTCTTGCGTTCCAGTCGAAAGGGAGTGCAGGCCGATCGCTCGCTGCGGAGCGCGGTGACTTTCACTTGGAGAACGTCTAGACTACCTGCGGCTTGCCGAACGCCGGCTCCCCTTGCCGAAGACATCGACCACATCGACAGGTGTTTGAGAAGTAGGATTTCGCGACGAAGTCACGACAGAGCACGTTCCATTACTTCAACGCGGCGAGTTGATTTGACGATGAGCACGAATCAGGACGTGAACATGGGGGCTAGCCCGCTCTCGACGGCCTCGGAAGGCGCCTCGGAAGGCCATCGTACAAAGATGAAGATCAGACAGGCGAGTCTGCTGAGTTGGATCGCGGCGTCGATACTCCTGCCGAGCGCTTGCGCCGAGGAGCCGATTTGCCGCATCGCCGCCATCTCGAGTCCGTACATCACGACGTTGTCGGCCAAGGAGCTAGGTGAGCGGAGTTGGATTGAAAAGATCGCGCCTGCGGGGCTCGAGAATTCGATCGCCGCGGCCAACGCCGCCAAACCCGACGCCATGATTGTGCTCGGGCCGCTGACCTGGAGCGGCTCGGAGGCCGATCTGCTGCGGGCGAAGAGTTTTCTGGACAAGATCGCCGCGCCTCTCCATGTGGCTCCCGGTGAGAGGGATGTGGCCAACGGATCCGCCGCGTTTGAGAAAATCTTTGGTGACAAGAACGTGGTAGGTAAGTCAATCAATGTGAAAGGCGTCCATTTGCAATTCACTGCGCTGACCGGCGCGAATACGGGAGACGGTCAGCGGCGGATTGTCGAGCAAATGAGGGCCGGGTTGTCGTCGGCGCGCGACGCGCGAGCCGTGTTGCTGTTCGGCGGTGCGGACATTCGTCCGCCGACCGCGCCGAACGCCCCGCCGCTCCAAGCCGAGTACTGGAAACTGATCAACGACTTCCACGTCGCCGCGCGGTTCACCGGCGGCCACGCGCACAGCGTGCGAATGAGCGATCGGCTGCCGGTCTGGAGCATTCCATCCTCGGGCTGGAGCTACTCGCCCAAATGGTCGATCGCGCTGATTTCGGTCTATGAGAAAAAGATCGAATTGGATCTTGTGCGCGAACCCGGGCAGCCCCTGCAGCGACTCGTCGTTCCCAATCCCGTCAAGGCTCCCCGCTTTGTTTCTGTGGCGGACGATCCGTTCGGCGCGCCGACGTTTTCCGAAGACTTGAAGTTGAAACCGGATCTTACCTTCGTGCAATTGTCTGACTCGCAGTTCGACGACGGCAGCGTGCCTCGATACGGCGCGCGGTACGCGATGGACGAGAAGATGAATGAACTGGCCGTCGGACAGGTCAACCGGTTCAAACCGGCGCTGGCTTTCATGACGGGTGACCTCACCAACAAGAACACGAAAACCGAATGGGAGACGTTCAATCGGATCTACTCCAAACTAAAGATGCCCTTCTATCCCGTACCAGGAAATCACGACACGCTTTACGAGCGAGCCAAGTTGAGCCGAGACGACTTTGGCGATCTGTTCGATTCCGGCGTCAAGAACTGGCAACTCGCCGATCAGCTTTTCGGCGGCAAAGCGACCGACCGCACGGCCCTCTATCGACACTTCACCAAGAGAGAGCCTTACTACACGGTGGAAAAGAACGGCTGCGCGTTCATCTGCCTCTACACGGGTGTGGCGTCCGTAGACGAAAAACAGATGGCCTGGTTTCGCCAAGAGCTGGAACGGACCAAACTCGCCAAACACGTCTTTGTGCTCGGGCATTATCCCGTGCTGAGCGCTTTTGGCGGTAACGTGCAGGGACCGGAAGCCGAAGAGATTCTGATGCTGTTGCGGAAGTACAGAGTCGCCGCGTACCTGGCAGGGCACCGCCATCGCTACGGCTACAAAATCCACGATGGCACCGCGCACGTGCTCTGCGACGACCTCTGTTGGGGCGAGTACTGCGCCTACCAGGTCTACCACGTGTTTGACGACCGCATTGTCGCCTGCTGGAAGCCGATCTTTCGGGCCGATGGCAACCGGCCTTTGTACGAACGAGTCGTTCTGCCCGAGCCGCGATTTGTCGATTGACCGCGAACCGCCTCCACATTCTGGCGAACGAACCACGATCGACAACGCAACGACCGTCAAACGTAGCTATAGCTACCGTCGAATGTCACACCGTCGCCAGACGGTGGGGAATTGCGGACGACCTTGCGAAGTGGTGAGTCGATTCCACGCTCTGGCGAGCGTCGGACATTGATGCACTCTTTCGAAAGTGGCTAAAAGAACAGGGTTTTCTGATTCGGATTGGTTGGTAGCGGAGCTTTTTTGTGGCTGCGGATGTGTTTGACGATTGCCTGGATTGAC
>JASMLW010000312.1 GCA_030748485.1 Pirellulaceae bacterium | reverse complement strand
CTACGAAGAGTGCCGGCTCGGATTCTGCCACAACTTTTTTCAACGACAACTGACCTGGACGCGTCTCTACCATCCAGGTTGGCGGCTGGTGTCGGGCTACGCTTTCTTCGCCGGAGCCACCCAGCTCGGATCAACCGTCGCAGCGGTCGTGGCGGCCGCGGTGGGTGAGTATCAACTCGCCGCGTGGCTCGCCGGCGCGGTCGCACTTAACGCGCTCGGCCATCCCATCACCGACGGTCATTTGACATGGCGGACGAACAACCGGCGCTCGAATGCCCCTGCTGCGGAAACGGCGGTCTCCGCGACTTTTATCGAACCGAGCAGATCCCGTCCCATAGTTGCCTGCTGATGAACACGTTCGACGAGGCGACTTCGTTCCCGCGGGGCGACCTGCAACTCGCCGTCTGCCGGCAATGTGGTTTCATCGCAAATACGCTGTGGGATGAGACCCTCGTCGCATACGCCAACAGTTACGAGGAGACGCAGCACTTTTCCGACACCTTCCATCGCTTCGCCACCGAACTCGCCCAGCGGTGGATCGACGAATACGACATTCGCGGAAAACGCGTCCTCGAGATTGGCTGCGGAAAGGGTGAGTTTCTGGCGCTGCTGTGCGAGCTCGGCGACAACCGCGGAATTGGCGTCGATCCCTCCGTCATTCCAAAACGCATCCCCGCCCACACGCGGAACAGGATCGAGTTCATTCCGGAATACTACACGGCCGCACACGCACGCCTCGATGCGGATGTGATCTGCTGCCGACACACGCTTGAACACATCGCCGCAACAGCTGGTTTTGTGGACCAACTTCGCCGCTCGATCGGAGATCGCAGAGACGTCACCGTGCTGTTCGAACTGCCCGACGTGACTCGCGTTCTGCGCGAGACTGCGTTTTGGGACATTTACTACGAACACTGCTCGTATTTCACGGCCGGTTCGCTGGCGAGACTGTTCCGAGCCGCCAGCTTTGATGTAATCGACATCGATCGAGTTTACGGCGATCAGTATTTGATTTTGGCGGCCACGCCAACCACCGGTCCGACGCCGCCGCGTTTGCAGATCGAGCACGACCTTGACGATACTCTGCGGGACGTGGACGACTTCGCGGACAGACATCCGCGATCGATCGCCGTCTGGCGGGCGCGCCTGGGCGAGTTGTCCGGCGGAGGGAAGAAAGTTGCACTCTGGGGCGCGGGGTCCAAGTGCGTCTCGTTCTGCGCGACACTTCCCGCCTCGGATCAAATCGCCTGCGTCATCGACATCAATCCCCACAAGCAGGGGAAATTCCTGCCCGGAACAGGGCATCGAGTCGTTTCGCCCGAGGACTTGCGATCGGATCCCCCCGACGTCGTCGTGCCGATGAACTCGATCTACTCGACCGAGATCGCCAATGAACTCGACCGGCTGGGCGTCAGCGCCCAACTACTCGCGTTGGAATCGTTGGATGGGGGCGTCTAGCCGTTGCTACTCGTTCCACGCCCAGACGACCATCGCGTCGTTTTCCTGAGTCAGTGGGCGGCCCTCGAAGTCGCCGTGGATTTCCCAGCGGGAATAGCCGGCGACCCGCAACAGCAACTCCATCTCGTGCTTAAAGATGTATCGGCTGCTGATCTGCGAGCGATGCGTTTGCCGCACTTCGCCGGCGGCGTCGAGCAACTCGATTTCATTCACCGAATGCTGCACCTGGGCGACGCGATCAAAGCTGCGCGTATCGTACAACCGCATCGGCAACCCGGTGCTGGGGTGATCGAGTTCGCCCTCGAGCACGCGCGTGTTCTCCGCCGCACCGACCACCTCCAGCGACGGGAAGAAGGTGTCGAAGACAACCGCGCCCTCAGGCAAGAGGTGTTCGCGGGCGCACCGCAGGCAGGAGATCTGCGCTTGCTGAGTCATGTTGTGAATGAATGCGTTGAAGGGGATCATGATCAACGCGAATTGGCGCTCCAAACTGAACTCGCTCATATCGCACTGATGGACCCGCGGCTCCAGGTTCAGAGAATCGGCTTTGGATCGCAGCGTCTTGAGCATCGGCCCGTACAGATCGAGCCCTTCAATGTCGACTCCCGCCTGTTGGCAAGGCAACAGAATTCTGCCCGTGCCGCAAGCGACGTCCAAGACGGGACCGCTCGCGTTGCGGGCCAAGTCGACATAGAAGTCGAGCCCGTAGGGGACGGCGTCGCCCACCAGGTCGTAGACCTCGCCGTCGTCAAATGTAGATGGCAAGCTTTCTTTCGCTTCGCTCATTCTGTTTCCATGCGACACCGATTCGCCCCGTCCAAGTGACGACGTTACATATCGTCCCAACGGCTCGGGTTGATGCCGGGAGCTTCCGACTTCATGCCTTCGGGCTTGTGGGGTTGGACCCATTGGAAGCCGGTTGTGTTCAGGCTTTTGAGAAAAGGCTTGGCGATTTCCGGCGCATTGGCCACCAACTCCTCGTCCCATTCGTCCACCGGCTGAATCGGGCCCGCCCAAGCGGGTCGGTAACCGAGCTGTAGCAACTCGCGCTGCTGCGAGTCTCGGTTCGGATGGCTGCCGTGCAGCAACAGCGACGGGACGAGCACAGCCGAGCCCGCAGGCACGATCAGCGAGATCTCCTCCGGATGGGACTTGTACCGTATGTACGGGCTCGCCTCAGCGTGAAAGGAAATGTGCGATCGGGGAATGAGCCGGAAGGGAGCCCGCTCAGGCGTCAGTTCGTCGAGGTAGTAGAGCACGCGGATTAACCGCGGACAGCTGCCCTCGAAACCGAACAGATCCGAGCCGTGAGGCTGGCCATCGGTGTGCATCGAGATGCCGGGGCAGCCCGGATGCGTCCGCTGAAAGAAGCCGCGCGTGAAAACAATGTCGGGGCCCATCAAGTCCCTGAGAAACTCAACCATCGGCGGATAACCGATCAACTCGGCCGCTGTGCGACTATGCCACTGTGGCTGAATGACTCCCCGCGCCTGATGGACGCTGTAACTGGCGTGCGTCATTTCGGCGTCGCGAAGCTCCTCCTTCAATTTGGCGACCAATGCGGCGTCCAAGATCCCTGGGAGGACCAAGTAACCTTCAACTTCGAGTCGCCGAATCTGCTCCCCGCGACTCAACGAAGAAAAGTCGGTCTCGTCGATATGCATGAAGTTTGGCTCGCTCGCCAGATCCGCTTGTGGGCTGTCCGTGGGCTCCATGCGTTTCTCACCATGAAAGAGGCAACTGCGGAGAAGCCGCCAGGATACCGCCCCGGCAGCCCGCCTTCCATCCGCCCTGGGCGCCCACCAAGCCGACCGTCATGAAACCGTCGCGGACGCCAGTGTTTTTTGCCACACGGCGCCACCGTCGGCGGGTAGAATGCGCCGGCCTCGGCAGTCCCGTCCGCATTCAATAATGGTCGGAGGAGTCACGATGAGACGGCCGCTCTCACCTCTTCTCACCGTCTTTCTCCCCGTCTTGTTTGTCGCGGCGACTTTCGCGGTCACCGTGGCCGCGGGCCAAGACGCGACACCGGCGCAGCAGTACCAGGCGCACATGAAAGCGTACCGTGTCGCCGCCGGAGCGTTTCGGAAAGCGGAGAACGACCTGCAGCGAAAACGGGCCGTCGAGCAACTCGACACGTTTCCGGACAGGTTTCTCGATTTGGCCGCCGCGAATCCGGACGATCCGATCGCCCTGCAAGCATTGCGGCAAGCGACGCAAGCCGTCATCTCCGTCGACTCGGCGGCGCTGCACGCGTGGGAGATCAGCCGGGGCGATTTCCCCGTCGGCAGTCGCAACGATTCGGCCAACCGGATCGTCGCCCTCCTGCTCCGCGACCACATCACCAGCAGCGAGCTCGCGCCGATTTGCGACCGCATGCGGTTCGGCGTCCGCCAGGAGTTTCACAAGTTTCTCGACGCGGCGCTGGATGAGAATTCGAATCGCAACGTGTTGGGCATGGCGTCGCTGGCAAAGGCTCAGTTGCTACACACCTACTTGCGAATGGTCGAGCTGGCGCGAGACCGTCCCGGCTTGATCGCTCGCTACGACACGATCTTGGGCAAAGGGTACTTACAGGCGCTCGAGGAGCCGCAGCGCGCCGCGTTGGCTGCCCAGATCGAGAGCCTGTACGAAGCTGCCGCCGAATTCGATGACGTCACCAACATTCCCTTCCCAACGACAGTGGCCGACCGAGCCACCCAGGAACTGAACGAACTCCGCCACTTGTCGATCGGCAAGCTGGCTCCGGATCTGAAGGGCCTGGACCAGGACGCCAAAGAGTTTCAGCTGAGCGATTACCGCGGCAAAGTCGTGCTGCTCTACTTCTGGCTGGAGTTCTGACCGACGTGACGGGCCCATTGGCCTCACGAGCGGTCGCTCGTCAAGAAGCTTAACGGTAAGCCTTTCGCGCTGATTGGCGTCAACGTCATGCCGCGCAAACCGGCGGAACTCAAACAAATCATGGAGAAAGAGAAGATCACTTGGCGGTCATTTGTCGGCAGTGACGACATCAGCCGCCAGTGGAACTCGCCGCCGACGCCCGCGTTCTATCTGCTCGACGACAAGGGCGTGATTCGGCACAAGTGGATCGGCCATCCGGGCGAGTACACGATCGACGGCGCTGTGAAGAAGCTGATCGCGGAGGTGAAGCCGCCAGATTCGCCCTGACCTTCAAGTGAACGCGACGCCGCGACGCGCTGTCCGTCGTCAGCTTTCGACCGCATCCCGCTAGGCGAACAACTCGTCGACGACGTTTCCAGCGATGTCGGTGAGTCGAAATTCGCGGCCGGCGTGACGGTAGGTGAGACGTTCGTGGTCGAGACCCAGCGCGTGCAACATCGTGGCGTGGAAATCGTGAATGTGGACTTTGTCCTCCGCCGCGTAGTAGCCGTAGTCATCGGTTGAGCCGTACCGATAGCCGCCTTTCACACCGCCACCGGCGAGCCACATGGTGAAGCCTTCTGGATTGTGGTCGCGACCGTCCGCCGTCTCGGCCGTCGGTGTGCGGCCAAACTCACCGCCCCACCAGATGAGCGTATCCTCCAACAGGCCGCGCTGCTTCAAGTCCCGCAGCAATCCGGCGATCGGCAGATCGACTTCGCGAGCGTTCTTCTCGTGGTCGCGCTTCAGGTTGGCGTGCTGATCCCATTGCACCTTGTCGTCGTTGTGCGTGATTTGAATGAAGCGTACGCCCGCCTCGGCAAAGCGGCGAGCCAGCAGGCACATGCGGCCAAAGTTGGCGGTGACCGGATCGTCCATGCCGTACATTCTCAGCGTCGCCGCCGACTCGCCACCGATCTCTTCCACCTTGGGCATCTCGGTCTGCATGCGGAACGCGAGTTCAAACGACTCGATTCGCGCCTCGAGCGATGCGTCCACTCCCGTTCGAGCCAGGTGTTGTTGGTTCATCGCTTTGAGTCGATCGAGTTGCAACCGCTGGATCGCGGGCGGCAGTTTCGAATTCTGAATGAACTTCACGCGAGCCTTGTCCGCCGGCACGCTGGCGTCTCCGATCGCAGTACCGTTGTGCGCCGCCGGCAGGAATGCGGAACTCCAGTTGTTCACGCCGCCAAACGCCAGGGTAGGGCAGATGGTGACAAACGCGGGCAGGTTGGCGTTCTCGGAGCCCAGCCCATAGCTGACCCAAGATCCGATGCTCGGTCGAATGAAATTGTCGCTGCCCGTGTGCAGCTTCATCATCGCTCCGCCGTGCGCCGGATTCGTGCCGTGGACGGAGTGAACCATGCAGAGGTCGTCGACGCGCTCGGCCAGGTGCGGAAACAACTCGCTGACCCACAGCCCGCTCTCTCCGTACTGCCGAAACTTCCAAGGGGACTTGAGCAAGTTTTTTGTCGCGTTGAATTGCACGCGCGGCTTAGCGAAAGGCAGCGGCTTACCGTGATCTCGCGTCAGTAACGGTTTTGGATCAAACGTGTCGACCTGCGAAGGGCCACCCGACATCAACAGGAAAATAACTCGCTTGGCCCGCGGAGCCATGTGCGGCGACTTTGGAGCGAGCGGGTTCTTCGCCGCGGCCGCCTCGTCAGCCAATATCGACGCCAGAGCCAACGAACCGAATCCAACGGCGGTTCGCTTGAGCAAAGCTCGACGACTGACTGAAGGTGAATCAATACTCATCGTGCACGCTCGTGTGCCAATCTCTTACTTCACGTAAACAAATTCGTTGGCGGCCAGTGCGATGTGACACAGTGTCGCCCAGGCTCGGCGTCGCCGTTCGCCATCATTCAACTCGGCCGACTGACTACGCTCCACTTCGTCCAACAACGCGCGATCAGCTCGCCTCTCGTCCGGCGTGGGGTGGCGGCCAAAGGCAATCTGGTACAAGTTCGTCAGGCGTTCGTCCTCGTCTGACCCGGTTGACTCGATTGACTCCTCGTGCAATCGAGTGGCCAGCGCCTCGGCGGCGTCCATCACCAGTTCGCTGTTGAGCATCAGCAGCGCCTGGGACGCGACAACCGTAGTCGCCCGACTGCCCGTCGTCACCGCAGGGTCGGGGAAGTCGAGCACCTGTAGCACTTCGTAGACATGGTTGCGGACCACCGGCAGATACAGCGACCTCCGCCGACTGGCGTAGGTCGTCAGGTCTTTCGACGTGTGATCAAAAAAGTAGGCCCGGTTCTTGAGTTTCAATAGTGAGCCACCCATCCGCGAATCGAGCTGACCGCTGGCGGCGAGCAGCGCGTCGCGAATAGCCTCCGCTTCCAGTCGCCGCACACTGCTGCGGCCCAACAGGCGATTCTCGGGGTCGCGCCGCAGCGCTTCCGCGGTCGCCACGTTCGCCTGTTGATAGGTGCTGGAAAGGACAATCAAACGATGCAAAGACTTTATCGACCAACCGTCGGCGATGAAGCGTCGCGCCAACCAGTCGAGCAGATGCGGGTGCGACGGACGCTCGCCGAGCAACCCGAAGTTGTCGGTCGACCGCACGAGCCCTCTGCCAAAGTGCCAGCGCCAGATGCGATTCACCATGACTCGCGCCGTCAGCGGGTTTCGCGGATCGACCAGCCAGGCGGCCAACTCACGGCGACCGCTCTGCCGCGCGGTGAATTCAACTGTGGGCGGACCTCGCAACACGGCGGGCGTTCGCCGCGGAACGACTTCTCCCAACTTGAGCGGATCGCCGCGCAGATGGACCGCGACGTCGACAACCTTGTCTTCGGTGACCCCCATCGCGGCTGGCAAGTCGGGGCCGGCTTTCTCGAACGCCGCCAGTTCGTCCCGCAACTTCTTCAATGTCGCCTTCTCATCGTCGTTCGGCTGCGAATCCGCCTGTTCGCTTTCTAGCTTCGCGATGGCTGCTTTCTTTGCGGCGACCTCCGCGTCGAAATCAGCTTTTAACCTGGTGGCGGCGGAGGAGGGTAGCAGATGCTCGTGCCACTCGGCCACCTTCGTGTATTTCCGCATGGTCAGCGTGCTCTTGAACACACCGGCCAGACCGTAGTAGTCGGCCGTGTCGATCGGGTCGAACTTGTGGTCGTGGCAGCGTGCGCAACCGAACGTCAGGGCGAGAAACGCGCGGCCGGTGGTGCCGAGCTGTTCGTCGATAATATCCATCCGCATTTTGGCTTGGTCGGTTTCGGCGAGCACCTTTGGGCCAATACTGAGAAACCCCGTCGCGATCAGTTGCTCGTGTTGTTGTGATTGGCCGGCGAAGGGCAGCAAGTCGCCCGCCAGCTGCTCGGTTGTGAAACGATCGAACGGTTTATCGGAATTCATCGCCGCGACCACATAGTCGCGATACCGCCACGCGTTGCCGTGCGCGACGTTCTCGTCGAAGCCGTTGGAGTCGGCGTATCGAGCGACGTCGAGCCAATGCCGGCCCCAGCGCTCGCCGTAACGCGGTGAGGCGAGCAGTCGATCGACAACCCGAACGAATGCGGATGGCGATGAATCAGAAAGAAACTCGTCGATCTCAGCGGGCGTCGGTGGCAGCCCGATCAAGTCAAAGGTCACGCGACGGATCAATGTTCGCCGCTGCGCGATCGGAGCCGGCTCTAGGCCTATCGCGTCGAGTTTGGCGAGTACGAAGTAGTCTATTCCCGAGAGGGGCCACTGCTGGTCAGAGACCTTCGGTAGCCGCCTGTCGACCAGCGGCTGAAAGGCCCAGTGGTTCGGGTCCCGCGCTCGCTTCGAACTCGCGGCTCCACGAGGATACGGAGCCCCCATCTCGACCCATTTCGACAGCGCCGAAATCTGCCGCTTGGTTAGACGACCATCTCGCGGCATTCTCAGCTCGTCGTCCGGTTCGCGAATCGCTTGAATGAGCAGACTCTTATCCGGCTCGCCAGGCGCGACCGCCACTCCGGACTCGCCGCCCTTCATCAGGGCCGCTCGCGAATCGAGCCGCAGTCCGCCCCATTGTTTCTTATCGCCGTGGCAGCCAATGCAGTGCTCGACGAGCACGGGGCGAACGTTGTTTTCGAAGAAACGGAGTTGCTGCGCGGACGGGGCGCTCACGGCCGGATCTTCGGCGCCAAGCAGAGCACTAATCAACAGCACCAACATGGAGGACCTCCAAACCGCCAGACGATTCGTCCCCTTAGGATAACAGAACGCGGTCGGCGGGACGCAAGTCCAGCAGACGAGCACCAGTCTGACACTCGATCAGGATGCGAATCCGACGATCCGTTCCGCGCCTGGTGATCCGCAGCCAAGTACAATACGCCGCGTCGAGGCAACGCAGAGAACTCAGCAGAGAACTCAATCGCATTCATTTTGGAACAGATTCATGACACGGCGCTCGAAAACTCGCCCGGTTCTCGCTCTCACCATTGCCTGCCTTTCCATCCATCACGCCCTGGCCGCGGACGAGTCGAAACTCGCCGCGACGCGAATCACCGTTACGATTGACCGCGGCGCCGACGTGGGGCAAAGCTTCGGGTCGCTGTTCGAGGCGCGGAGTGCGGACGGCTCGCTCGTGATTGGAGCCGGTTTTCAGAACGCCTACAACACCCGCTATCGCGGCGACCGGCACGCTGTTCAGTTTTACATTCGACCGACTGACGGTGAGCGGGCCGTGTCGACGGTCGAGCTGCCGCGCCCCAATCAAACCTTCACCGGCTCGTACCTTTTCTCTCGCGATGGCGCGATCTATTCCACGTACGGCGGCGTGAAAACGTGGGATGCGAAGTCCGAGCGGTGGGCTGATGCGGCCGCCGCGGGAGGGACACACGAAACGATGCGACTCGGGTCTGGTTTCCTCTCGTTCGGCGACAGCAGAGTCGAATACAACCAGCGTTCCATCCTCGAGCCACCCGACAAGGGAAGCTATCAGCTGTTCTTCTACGCCAATGGATTTCTCTGCTTCTACCACGTGCGCCGCAACGACAAGCCGTACCGGTCGTACAAGAGCGACGACGATGGGTTCAGTCGCCTCTACGCGTGTCCGTGGACGCCAAAGCAACGCGAAGTCGACTTGTCGTCCGCAGTCGTGATGCGACTGCCGGTTGTTGGCGAGACGACATTTGCTTGGGGGCAACTGGGCGACCAGATCGTCACCGGCTCCAACATCGGCGGGTTTTACGTGTTTGAAAACGGCAAGTGGAAGATGCTGTTGGAGCCGAACATCGGCGTCAGCTATCAACTGTACTCGACTCTCGCCTTTCACGACCGCCTGCTGATGGGGCAGTATCCAACGGGCCGCGTGTTCGAATACGACGGCGAGAAGATTCGAGATCTTCAGGGTTGGCCGCCGGTGCTCGCCGGTGTGTCGTCCAGCGCGCGCGAGGCGCAGACGACGGCCATCTACGGTGGCGACTTGATCGTCGGCGTCTGGCCGTGGGGCGAAGTCTGGCGGTACAACGCGGACAGTCGACGCTGGGTGTTCGTGCGGCGAATGTTCGACCACCCCCAGCTCTCCGCAAAAATCACCCATCCCTACGATGTCGAGAACCGCGAAAACTCACCACAAAATCTCTGGGGCCAGCGCGTCACCAGCCTCGTGCCACACGGCCCCGACCTCTTTGTCTCAACATCGGCAAAAGCGCCCTTTGAATGGAAGCCGGAACGATACCCGTTCTTGGCGCGCGACAAGTGGAAGTCGTACGGCAAAGTCTATCGCGTCACCATGCCGGGGCACTTGTCCGCATCCACCAAATGGACGCTCGGACCCACGAAGCTCGAGTTCAGCATTCAGGGTGAGCGAGTCACGATCCACCAGGACGGTGATCTCCTAGCGACCACCGCGCTGACCGGTCGCTTGGCGAATGAACTCGGCCGCCCACTCAAATTGAAGGACATCAAATGGGGACGCGGCGTCTACGGCCCCCACGGCTGCGTTTCGGTGCGCGGAGAAACACAGACCCCGTGAAGTCGCAACAGATTCACATCACCGCCGGATCGGTCTTATGCAAACAGGGCCCGCACGGGACGACCGGCGACGATGAAAGATGGACGCCCCTGAAAATCGACGACTCGGGTGTTGGCGTCGTAGCCGAGCGCGTGATAGATGGTCGCCACGAAATCGCGGGCATGGACCGGATTGTCTTTGGGCTCCGCCCCGTTCTTGTCGCTGCTGCCGTAAACCCGCCCGCCACGAATACCGCCGCCGGCGAGCAGCCCGGAGTAGACCGACGGCCAATGGTCGCGGCCGCCGTTGGGATTGATGACCGGCGTGCGACCGAACTCACCCACTTGCACGACGAGCGTCTCGTCGAGCATTCCGCGGTCGCCCAGGTCGGCAAGCAACGCCGAGGTCCCTTGATCCATCACAGGCGACAACTTCTTCATCGTCGGGAAGTTGCCGGCGTGCGTGTCAAAGTGTGACGTGTCCGGCGTGATCGGCCAAGCGACCGTCACCAGCCGCACGCCTGCTTCGACCAACCGGCGAGCGATCAGGCAACTGCGGCCATAGTGATGATCGCCGTATCGATCCCGTACTCGGGGAGCTTCGTCGTCGAGACAAAACGCCCACCATTTTTCCGGCGACCGCAGCACGTCGAGACTTTCGCGCTGCACCGCGCTCCACCGGCGATCGAGCGGCGTCAGTCCCGACCAGTTCGACCGGTCGAGGTTGCGCAGCAAGTCGCGCCGCTGTTCCAGGCGCCGCCCGGCGTTCTGCTCGCGCGGCGTAAAACCATCGGGCAGCGTCCCCGGCGGCTGGCCTTTGTAATCGAGAATCAACGGATCGAAACGCGGCCCGAGGAACCCGGCGTCCTGTCCGGCCCACTCCTGACCGGGACCGTCCTGCGTGATCCACATCGGCAATTGCACCGACGTCGGCAACTCACCGGCGTCATGCGGTTCCAGTTGTTGTAACACGGCTCCCACCGACGGCGAGTCACGACGGTCCAACAGCGGCTGACCCCCGCGCGGCGCGTGCATGCGACCGGTGAGATTGTAGTGAACGCCCGCCGCGTGAAACCCGCCGCCATCGTGGTGCAATGACCGCACGATGGTGAACTGATCCGCGAGTCGAGCCATCTTCGGTAAATGCTCGCAGATGTTCGTGCCCGGTACGGCGGTGGGAATCGGTGAGAACTCACCGCGCATCGCCGAGTCACCCGCGGGCTTCATGTCATATGTTTCATGCTGCGGCGGGCCGCCGATCATGTAGAGCAGGATGCACGCTTTCGCTGTCGGCCGATGTGACTGCGATCCGACTGCGGTTGCACGCAGACTCAAACAGTGCGGAATCCCCAGCCCGAGCGCCGAAATCGACCCGGCGCGCAGAAATGAACGCCGCGAATAGTGCCGAGCTTGTTCGAGAGACGTGGAAGTCATGACCACTCCATCCGATGGGCGTCAATTGTCCCGCATCGCGTGACGCGGGTCGAGCCCGACGGGTGGCATGCGGAGGTGAACTCCTCCTTTTCGCGTTGGTTTGGGCTGCGCGTCGAGAGCTTCGGCCATTTCAAGAGCCTCGCGGTCCTCGGGACGCTACCGATCGACGTTGTTCTCCTTGACCAGCAAGGTCGTTGGAGCCGTCGCTCCCGGCTGCCGCTCGGCGATTTCGAAGAAAACGTTGGGGTCGCTCGGCGGCTCCTTTCGCAACGGCAGCGTAAACCTGACCCGATGTTTGCCGGGCTGGAGCACTGGCCGAGCCGCCAACCGGTAGGGCCTCGGCGCGTCGTTGTCAGCCCCGACGGCCAGAATGTAACGCCCGAACCCGAAATCCTCTAACTCGCCCGGCCCACCGATAACCCACTGCTCACCTGGATCCAAAACGACTTTGTACATGGGAGCTCGCGTTGTCTTCGAGTACACAGCGTGAGGCCGCCACTTGCCTTTCTCGTCCACCAACCACAGCCCCGCATACTGCACGGGGTGGTAGTCGAACCACTCGGTCGACTTACCGACATTTCTTATATAGTGCCGGACCTTTACCTCTTCGCCGTACTCGACACCGCCATCCGGGGCGACGATCTCATGAGCGGCGACCAAACCTCCCAACGGTTGCCCCCATTTCAACGGCCGCCCTTTGCGATCGCCCGGCGCCGCCCCCTGCACGACGATCGAGCGACCCTCGCGGGCGATGAATGTGAAACTGACCTTGAGCTTCGCCGCGTCGTCGACAGCCGACTTGTCCACCTGCAACTTTCCACTGTCGAGAAGAAAAGTGTACGGCAGCTTCTCGAAATCCAATCGATGGACGGCGAACTTGTTTCCCCTGAAGACGTCAAATCTTCCGCCCAACGCTCCCCACAACTGTAGTGGGCTCAACTTGCTCCAGGGCTTGCCCGTCTGCAAAGCTGAGATGTTGTAGAAAGCCAAGGCGAGGCCGTCGCCGGCGGGCACCAACTCAACTTGCTTGCCATCTTCGTCACGCCATGTTTCCGACGTTGGTTTCAAGTCGCCGGTGGCCGGCAGCAACTTGCCTGAATCGAGACTCAAGCGCGCGGTCCTCCCACCCACTTCCAACTCCTGTGTGACGACTTTCGCAAACCCGTTGCCGGCGCTGACGACCGCCGCCGCGTTCTTCTGGGATTCCGCCCGTTCGTCGTTCTTCTTGGGCTCATCGTTCTTCTTGAGTTCCGCCCGTTCGTCGCCGGCGCGCATCATGGCGAGTGGAGTCGACAACAACAGGCAGCTGCATCCGGTCAGCAAGAGAACTCGCCGCGACGCGGTTGTGCGAACGATCCGCTCACTTAAGATCGCGCGAATCCGCGATTGAATTCGCGTCGTCCTGGCCATCGGCGCCGCCCCTGCCGTGCCCGAGGCGCCACAGCCGATCGCGATGTCGAGAACATCGGCTGCGTATTCCGAAGGTTTGACGCCGCTGCGCAACACCAGGTCGTCGCAGGCCGCCTCGCGCTCGACCGACAATCTCCACGCCGCCACCCACACCAAGGGGTTGAGCCAATGAATCGCACGCGCCGACTCGACAATCACTTGAATCAAAGAATCACGGCGTTGGATGTGCCCCAGCTCATGCAGCAATACCGACCGCATTCTGGAATCCGGCCAATCGGCGGCCTCAGCCGGCAACAAGAGTTGCGGCCGCACGACGCCCCACGTCATCGGCATCGTCCGCCGATCGCTCACCAGAATCCTGACCGGCTCGCCAATTCCCAGCAGCTCGCGCAGGCTGTCCGACATCGAGATCACCGCGCGATCTTCCACCTCGGTGCACTTCGCGGCCAGACGGTGGAGAACGACTTGACTGAGCGCGAACCGCCCAGCGATCAACAAGACACCCGCTCCCCAGATCAACAGGACCCACTGCGCTGGACTGATCGACCGTGCATTCGACGAGAC
>JASMLW010000311.1 GCA_030748485.1 Pirellulaceae bacterium | reverse complement strand
GACATGTTGCGGCCCCTTCGGGCCTGCGGGGCAAAGAAAGGCCAGCGAGGGACAACAGCTCTAACGGTTTTTCCAACAAAGGAATGCGACGTGAAGTCGATGCAGCTGGTGTCCCTCGCTCGCGCTGGTGTTGTTGGGGCTGGTGTTGTTGGGGCTGGTGTTGCTGGACTCGATGCGACGTCGATTCTGGCGCGGCGTCGGTTGTTGGAACGGGTCAACGAGATGCGACGTCGGATTGGATCGTTGGTTGCAGCCGGAACGGCTGGTTCACCCGTGCTCAAGCACGGGCCTAGCCCGCCTGCGGCGGAGGAGGGCGTAAACGCCCTCGGCTTTTGGAACGCGGTGGCGCGGGGCGACGCGAGTGTGGCCCGCCGTCATTTGCCGCTTCTCTTTTTCGTGAACGCGCGCGGCTTTTGAGCCTCGTTGGCGCGACAAGGGAATCCAGCGTCGTGGCTGCTTGCGCTGCGCAAGTCGTGTCTGCCAGCGTTTGGGTCCTCTGTTTACCGCTTCGTATCGCCGCGAACCGATCGTCGATTTGCTCACCTATCAGGCGAACGAATGCTTCGTTGCAGTTTTTTGACACTACGGGCGCGCTACGCTTGCTTTCGTGCAAGCACATGGTCCTGGATCGTCCTCCAGGTTTGATTGAGTCGTAAAGTCACTTCTCCCACATTCCCACGTTCGTCTTGTTGAAAATCGATTTCAAACCCAGCAGTCGATAAGACGTCGTTCGGAACTTCACCCAATTGGCAAGCTCGCCAAAATCGTGCGCTCCGCAGTGAACTCTTGGCTTTGGTTGTGGCGGTCTCGGTAGTAATGGCTTCCACCGACTTCGTGACCTCCGCCTTCAGGCTGGTCATCATCTGCTGACGCAAACCGTCCGCCCAGTTCTTCCACCGTGCTTTTTCTCCAACTGTCATCATCGATCCTCGCAAAAAATACCCTAGTTACACGTCGCGACTCACGGCTCGGTCGTCGCAGTATCCCGGAGGCGAGTTCTTCATAGCTCGGCCGCGACCGCATCCGATTCCATAGTTTCTGTTTCCAACGATCGAGTTGCAGGTTGCTCATCGACGCGACGTCGCTGGATGATCGCCGTCAATAGCGAGTAGAGATAGGAAACAACAAAGCAGGCCGCGATCACTGGTGCCGTGCTGGGGACTAACCAAGCCACAATCAGCGCGACGTTCACTAGCCCGATCGCAAGGGCCGACTTTGTCATGCCGCGGATCAGATACGGCAACTTGTAGGGAATGAGCATCGAGACCGTGTGCAGCAGGAAAGCCGCAGTTAGATACGGAGCGGCGCTGAATTCAAAGATCTGCGCCAAGACAAGGATGAAGAACACATGCCGGATCATCTCGTTGGTTGGGGAGCCCGTTCCTGTGGCTTGCCCTGGATCGAGCCGGGTAACGCCACGCAACACCATTGCCGTCACGCCGACCAAGCTGGCAACAGCACACACGCCACCGAAGTGCACTCCTACGATCATCACAATGATGGTGTGCGCGATCGAGTCGCAGACGTTGTCCAGGATCGCGCCGAATTCACTCCTGATGTTCAGTTTGGCAGCCAGCACACCGTCCAAATCGTCCATCATGTTGTTGTAGATGATTAGCGGAATCAGGAATTGATAGCCGCCTTCCCCAAAGAGAATGCAAAGCGGAAGCACGCCCAGGATAGATACGGCGTTTGCCAGATTCCTGTAGATGAAACTGCTTGGCTTTCGCATTCGTGACTTGCCTGTTTCCAACACTGGGGTGCGCGTTCAGGAGACATCATCGTTGCCTCACGGGACCACTGGGATGGAGTTACCGTACTCCGCTCCTGGGAAGATCCGCTCGGCTTCGTGGAGGTCTTCTAACGTGTCGATTTCGTACCAACGCCCGCTGTCGAAATCCACGGCGTCCAGCGAGAGCGTGCCATCGCCGACCATCTCCGCAAAAACCGTCTCGTAATACTCATTCACCATCCCCGCAGTAACGTGCTGCGATAGACGTTCCGCCACACGTCGCCATGTGGCAAGAGTGAGGCTATACATGTTGACGGTCTTGTGGGGGGAACCCAGCCAGTGCATCGTCAGCGCCAGCCTGGAAGGCGAAAACCCGCCCAAAGAGATCGATGCTAACGGTCGTCCCGTGCATCCAATCCTCCATCCTCGATGTAGCAATCTTGTCTGGCTGCAGCATTCCTTCCAACAGCGCCTCGTCGAAGACAACATCGCTTTCCACGAGCAAAAATGGCCGGTTGATGTTCGTCCTGGCAAGCCAGAGCGAGTAAAGGTTGTTGGTGGAGGCATACCGAGGATTGATGACGTACTCGATCGTCAGGTCATCTTTCCATTGTTCGAGAAACTCGCGGACGCGACAGTCCAGATAGCCAACCACAACAACGAGGCGCGTGAATCCGTTGCTGCGTAAGCAGCCAACGAGGCGTTCAAGGATAGCTATCCCGTTGACCTCGGTGAGACACTTGGGAGCGTCGTTCGTCAGTGGCTGAAGCCGACTGCCGGTCCCAGCGGCAAGCAGTACTGCAGTCGTTACGCGATTGGCTTCACTGCTTTCCATGCTCACAATGCTTTACTCGTTTCGTGTTAAGTCTTGGAACGGATGCCACGGTCTCTCTTCCGCGGCTGTTGCGCCGCGGCAGATGCGAAATCCTGGCCGCGTTCTCGCACGGAGCGAAACGGCATACCTTCCGTACGCTCGTACCGCTCGGAACGCAGGAACCAGAACGCCAGACCTCCCGTATTGTGTGCCGCTGTGTTCTCCTCTCGTGATGCGCGCACGCCCAGCGACCCCTTTCGACCCGTCTTTTGCCAGCCGCGGCGTTCCATGATGATACGGACCAACACGCCGATCGCCTGTCGGAATCGTGTGTTGCGTCGAATGTGAGCGTCGCCCAGAAACTTGTCGACCGCGGGCAAAGACTCAAGTTCGCGAACTACTCCCGCCAAAGGGGACCGGTCGTGATGAAGCTCGGATTCCTCCATCCGCCGCTGGCGATCCGGATCGTTGAAGAACTCCAAAACGACATCAAACGGCTGATTCGCATCGTTCAACACATCAGCGAAGGTCTTGCCTTGTCGATCATCCAGAAAGTGTTTTCGCGTCATGCGTACCTTGGCCATTCCCTACTCCTGTCTGCTGCGCTCGCGATCAGCTACAGATCTTGCAGGTACAATTATTACCGGTTTACTTGCGGATATGCAATCCCAGATTACGTCTCCGTAGACTCTGTGCCATTTGCACCGTAGGATGGTAGTTGAGCGTTGGGGAAGATTGTTCTCAGTTTCAGCTGGTGCTTATCGCGCGGAGTAGCGTTATCTCGTTCGGTATTTTCCGCACCGATCTCGACGCGAGTCTTCTGAAGATTTGTATGTAGTCGTGCAAGACAAGTTGGTGAGCGCTGATGCGCTCGTGGTGTGAGGTTGTCGTGTGCGCCCTCGGCTGGAGGTGTTGGCGGATGAGTGAAAAGAAGCCTACTCCATTGGTATCGCAGCCTAGCGGCAAGGTATGTCCCGTGTGCGGCAATCGAACGTACTCGCAGGGAGGCATTCACCCGCAATGTGCCGTACACCAAGCTGACGCGGCTCGTTGCGAGAAACTGAAGGCTACCCGGAAGCTGGAAGTTGCGGAAACGACGCCTTCCACATGGCGAAGCAAGAAGTGCCCGAAGTGTAAAAACGAGTCGCACGTCAGGCGCAAAGTGTGCGATTGCGGTCACACTTTATTCTGAGCAACTGCCGAGGAGTCAATGTGGAACTGCAATCCTCATTGATGGGGGTGATCACGACCCCATCGAGTTGAGAGCGGCGCGCTGCTGGTCGCTCCAACAAACGGCCGACGCGTTTCTCTTGACGCCCGCCACGATCGCGTCGTGGGTGCAGCGTGTCGATGAGCAAGGCCCCGACGCCTTGCTGCAGATTGGCTCTGTCCGTCGATGGGCAAAGTGAAGATCGCTCAGACGCTTGCTCGCGCCGGGCTGCACTTGGGGTCGACGACCGTGGCACGCATGCTCAATAAGCGGCCGAAGCGGCAAACTCAAAACGCTGCGACTCAGCGCGCCGACACCAAAATCGTCGCCGAGTATCCCGATCACGTTTACCACATCGACTTGACCGCCGTCCCGATCAAATCCGGATTCTGGACGGCGTGGTTTCCCAGCTCGCTCCCGCAATGTTGGCCATTCTGTTGGCAGTGCTGGCCGCGGTCGATCACTATTCGCGTCAGGTCGTCGCGGCCGGCGTCTTCGCCAACAAGCCAGACTGTCGAACCGCATGTCAGTTCCTCGGCCGGTCATTCCGCCAGCGCAGGCCCAAGTACATCATCTGTGATCGCGACGCCATCTTCGACTGCGGCGCCTTTCGAGCATGGGTGAAGCGCAACGGCATCAAGCCTCCACGCTACGGCGCGATCGGGAAGCACCACAGCATCGCCGTCATCGAGCGATTCTTCCGCACATTCAAATCGGAATTCGCGCGGCGAGTGACGATTCCCATGCATGAAGCCGACTTCCGCCGAGACGTCAGCCGTTACGTCGCTTGGTTCAACGAGCATCGACCTCACACGACGCTCGATGGTCGCACACCGAATGAAGGCGGGTTCACCCGTGCTCAAGCACGGGCCTGCGGCGGAGGAGGGCGTAAACGCCCTCGGCTTTTGGAACGCGGTGGCGCGGGGTGGTACGAGTCCATTCGTTGCCTCAAGGTTCAAGTGAAGCCGGCCAGTCGTCGCCGCGAGGTAATTCGGTTGCGGTCGATGTAATGTTTGGCGAGACTATGTGAACTCACCACCGGCGGAGGAAGATGATGCTGCGGTTGCAAGATAGGGGCGTTTCACTCTGCGACGGAATCACGCGGCGCGACTGGTTGCGCATCGGCGGTCTCGGTCTCGGTGGCCTCTCTCTGGCGTCGCTGTTGAGCGCTGCGGAGCAGCGGCGTGGCGGCAAAGCCAAGTCAGTCATCGTCCTGATGCTCAATGGCGGCCCACCTCAGCACGAGTCGTGGGATCCCAAGCCGGAGGCTCCGGCGGAAGTGCGCGGCGAGTTCGGTGCGATTTCGAGTAAGACGCCGGGGCTGAAAGTTGGCGAGCTGATGCCTCGCACGGCGCAGTGGACCGATCGGATCGCCGTGCTGCGGGCGGTTGTGACGGGCGACAACGCCCATTCATCCAGCGGCTATCAAATGTTGACGGGGATTCCTCACCTGCCGCTCAACCGCGAAAGCGCCATTCCCAAGCCGCCAAACAACTGGCCGAGCATGGGCGGTGTGGTTCGCGCATTGATCGACGACCGGGGCCAATTGCCGGCCGCCGTAACGCTTCCCGAACACATCTGGAACGACGGCAACTTCCCCTGGCCTGGACAAGACGCCGGACTGCTGGGGAGACATGTCGATCCGTGGCTGATCCACTGCCAGCCTCAAGAAGACCGCTTCGACGTTCCCGGCCTGAAGTTGCTGGACGACATGTCGACCGCGCGTCTGCAGCAGCGACAACGGCTGGTCGACCAGATGAACGGGCAGCTCGATCGATTGGTGCGGAGTCGCTCCGTCCAACACCTCGACACCTACACGCAAAAGGCGTTTGACCTGTTGACCGGAGGAGCCGCTCGTCGCGCGTTCAAGATGAGCGAAGAACCACAGCGGGTGCGCGAGCGCTACGGCATGACACGATACGGGCAAAGCGCTCTGCTCGCCCGCCGCCTGGTCGAGGCTGGAGTGTCGCTCGTCCAAGTCAATTGGTCGCGGATCAAGGGATATGAAAACCAGGGCGGTTGGGATACGCACAAAAAACATGCGCACTCGCTGAAGACTCACTTGATGCCGGCGCTCGACCAGATCTACACGGCCCTGCTCGAAGATCTGGAGCAGCGCGGTCTGCTCGATGAAACACTCGTCCTGTGGTACGGCGAATTCGGGCATACGCCAAAAGTTAATCGCAACGCTGGCCGCGACCATTGGGGCAACTGTTTCTCGATCGCCTTGGCGGGCGGCGGCGTTCGCGGCGGCTCGGTTCACGGCGTCAGTGATCAGCAAGCCGCGTTCCCGATCGATGGACAAGTCGCGCCGCGAGACGTGATCGCGACGGTCTTCCATTGCTTGGGCTACGAGCCCAACGCCGAAGTACGCGACCAGTTCAACCGCCCGATCCGGATTAGCCGTGGCCGGGTGATCGACGAGATCCTCTAGCCTCGTTTTTGCGCGGCGAGCGGGAGCGCAGACTGTGTGCAGGCGGACTTATCTCTTGGCGATTTCTGCGGTTAACCGCGAGCGCCTTCATTGCTGACCGGTTCACATTCTGTGGATCGAGGCGCCCGTTTTCGCTATGATAAGGACGTCCCACCCCAGAATCCCTCCATGCAAAACTCCCCCTCCTTATCTCCGGGCTGGCTCCTTTTTCGAGCCGCCCCTTTCGTCGCCACTCTCCTGATCGCTGCGTCCGCGCTGGCGGACAGCGTTTGGAAGCGAATATCGCCTGCGGGAATCCGCCGCGGGACAACGGCCGAAGTCGAAGTCGTCGGTGACGATTTGAAAACGGCTAAAGCGTTGCATTTCGCCGACGACGCGCTGGCGGCGGAGAAGACGGCCGCGCAGAAATTTCGCGTCACCGCGAACGAGAACGCGGCGCCGGGCCCGCGACTCGTGTGGCTGGAAACTGAAAACGAACTGCTCGGACCCCGCATCATCGACGTCGACTTCGTCAATAGTCTGACGAAGAGTTCGACGATCAACACTCCCGATGAAGGAATGGAGTTGGCAACTCAGTCCGCGGTGGACGCCCGGTTCGATGGAGCCGCGGACGTCGACTGGTATCGCGTGACTTGTCAGGCCAACTCACTGCTCACCGTCGCCGCCCGTTCCGTTTCATTGGGGAGCGACGCGATCGTGTCGATGACTCTGATCGACCCCAACGGCCGAGAGATCGCTCACACCGACGGCCGTGCGCTCGAACCTATCGTACACGCGCAGATCCTCACAGCAGGCGTTTACAATCTGCGCGTGACAGACCGTTCGTATGCGGTGAGCGACTACGCTTTCTATCGACTCCGCGTACTCTCCGGCCCGGTGATTCGACATATTCATCCACACATCCTCCCGCTGGGCGCCAAAACTTCGGTGCAAGCATTTGGCTACGGACTTCCCGGCGGCTCCTCGATCGATGGCGGCCCACTGCAACGAGTTGAAGCTGAAGGAACGGCCGAGCGCGCCGGCGTGGCGATCGTCGGCGCCGCGCGACGACTGGGAGTTGCTCGAACGTTCAAGGCGGCCGGCCTGACGTTCTCGGCCAATGTCGTGGATAGCGAACACGTGGCGATTGAGTCGAGCGAACCGAACGAGCGACAGCAACGCGCGCAGACGATCACGCTTCCCACTCGACTGATCGGCCAGTTTGGGCGCGGCGACACGGATTGGTTTCAGTTCGAATTGAGGAAAGGCCAATCTGTTGCGATCGAAACGGCCGGCGAACAGTTGGGCCAGCGGATGGACATCGATGTCGCCGTTCACGCAGCAGACGGAAAACTGCTCAAATCGCTCACCGACGCCACGCAGCCAAAAGGCGTGCCGGCCGCGTGGAACCTCGCCTCCTTGGACGCGCGGGGCGATTGGCAATCACCCGCGGACGGTGTCTACTCGATTGCCGTTCGCGATCTGCACAGTGGCAGTGTGTTCGGTCCCCATCGCATTTACGAGTTGTCGCTGCGCGAGGCGCAACCTTCTTTTGAGGCCGCCGCCTTACTGCCGTCGAGAGCGTCCCCCCGCGGTCTGCATGCGCGGCGGGAAGGCGCTGTCGAGTTGAGCATTGCCGTGCACCGAAAGCACGGATTCGCCGGCGCGGTCGAGATCGAGTTACTCAATCCTCCCGCAGGAGTCAGCGCCGAGCCCGGCGTCATCGAGACCAAAAAAATCGAAGCGAAGTTGAATCTCAACATCGCGGCCGACGCTGTGCTCGGCCTGCATCAACTGCAAGTTGTCGCCAAAGAAAAGGCGGATGAAGAGCCGTTGGTGCGCAATGTTTCGGCGCCCGCTGCGCTGCGCGCCGGAGAAAATGCTCGTGTCGTCACGCTGAGCACGATCCCGCTTCTGGTCGCCGATACGAAAGCGGAGGCGAAATGAACGGCCGCAGGATAATCCCTATTTGCGCTGTGGTGACGCTTGTGTCCGCCGTCTGGACGCTAAGCAACCGTGTAGCTGTCGCGGACGAGATAAGTTTTCGACGCGACATCACGCCGATTCTCACCAAGCTCGGCTGCAATGGCGGCAGCTGTCACGGCAAGTCGACCGGGCGAGGCGGTTTTCAGTTGTCGTTGTTTGGGTTTTCGCCCCAAAATGACTACGACACGATTAGCCGCGGATCGCGCGGTCGGCGGATTTTTCCCGGTGCTCCGGCGTCATCGTTGCTATTGCGGAAAGCCACCATGGCGACGCCCCACGGCGGCGGTCGCAGACTCGCTGAAACGGACCCGGAATATGAAGTTCTGCTGAATTGGATATCCGCCAGCGCGCCGGGGGACGATTCGCTCGACGTCAAACTGACCGAGTTGCGAGTTGAGCCGTCGGCTCAGCAATTGACCCCGCACGAATCGACTCAAATGCGCGTCGTCGCGCGTTACTCCGACGACTCGGAGCGAGACGTGACGCGGCTCGCCCGATACAAGGAGTCGGATGGCTCCGTAGCGTCGGTGGACCGCTGGGGCGTGGTGACAACCCACGATCGCGTCGGAGAATCGGTCATTATCATTCAGTACCAGGCTCTCTCGGCGCTGAGTCGCGTGGCCGTCCCGAATGCGGCTCTCTCCCCCAAGTCGTCAACCAGGATAGATCAATTCACACGCCGCAATTTCATCGATGAGCACGTCGCGGCCAAACTGAAATCACTGAACATTCCACCCTCGGATCTATCCACTGACAGCGACTTCTTGCGTCGCGCCACGCTACAGATCGCCGGTCGTCTGCCGTCGCTGAAGGAAGTAACACAGTTCATCGACGACGCGTCGCCAACGAAACGGTCCGCGCTGATCGAGCGTCTGTTGATGAGCGGCGACTACGCCGATCACTTCGCGCAAAAGTGGTGCGACGTTCTGCGCATTAAACGACGAGGTCAAAAGGATCGCATTCCCGGGACACTCGCTTTTCACCGCTGGGTGCGCAACGCTTTGGCCGGCAACATGCCCTACGATCAATTTGTGCGTGAGATCATCACGGCGACGGGCGATGTAAAAGTGAACCCGACGGCACAGTGGTACGCCGAAGTGCGGTACCTGGACAGATACGTCGACGATACGGCGCAAGTGTTTCTCGGCACGCGAATCGGCTGCGCGCGGTGTCATCATCACCCATTCGAAAAAATCAGTCAGGACGACTATTTTGGTTTGGCGGCGTTCTTCGGTCGCGTCGCCCGCAAAGGCGGAGCCGGCGTCGCCGAGCGTCGCGCGAACGAGGCGATCTACGTCAAGGCGACTGGCGAAGTGAAACACCCGGTGACGGGCCAAGTCGTCCAGCCCCGCGGCCTCGGCGGACCGCCTGTCGAGATCGCCATTTACGACGACCCGCGCCATGCGCTCGTCGACTGGATGTCCGAGTCGGATAACCCCTACTTCGCTCGAGCGTTCGTCAATCGCATGTGGTCGCACTTCTTTGGACGGGGACTCGTCGATCCGCTCGACGATTTACGCGTCACCAACCCGAGCTCCAATGACGCGCTGCTCGACGCGTTGGCGAACGAGTTTGTACAGTCCGGATTCGACATGAAGCAAGTTGTCCGCCTGATCGCCAATAGCCACACGTACCAACTCAGCTCCCAACCGCTGCCGGAAAACTTGGCCGATACTCAACACCACTCGCGATTTTACCCACAGCGTCTGACGGCTGAAGTTCTGCTCGACGCGGTCGACGTCGCGACGGGTTCACCGTCGTCCTACGGCGGGCTGCCCAAGGGCACACGAGCCGTGCAGTTGCCCGACGAGGGTTACTCGAACGATTTTCTCCGACTCTTCGGCCGACCAACTCGCGAGAGCGCCTGCGAGTGTGAGCGCACCGCCGAGCCCAGCCTGTCTCAGTCCTTATTTGTCATGAACAGCTCGTTCATTGACGGCAAGTTGACCGGTGGCGGCGGCTTCGCAGCTCAATACGTCAAACAGTCGGACCACCGGACGAATCTCGATTCTCTTTTTCGCCGCGTCTTCAGCCGCCCGCCGACCGCTGAGGAATCCGGCAATGCACTCAAGTACTTACGGTCCGAAGCCGATGCGAAGAAAGCGTACGCCAATCTGTATTGGGCGCTTTTGAACACCAAAGAGTTCTACTACATTCACTAGAGCGCATTTCAAAACCGATGTCTTGCCGTACGATGGGCATCGTTTCGCGAGGATTTCCAAATTCGACGGCCTTGGAAGGCCATCGTACAAGGTTTTAAAACAGCCACTAGCCGAGTCAGCCAACGAACAACGAGCCGACCACAGGTCAAGCATGAACAGCACGACTTCACACACACCGTCGCGATGTGCGGGTCCCATCGATCGGCGCACGATGATGTCGATCGGCGGGCTCGGATTGGGAGCTCTGACGAGCGGTTTGAGTCCCGGATTGGGGCAGTTGTTCGCAGCGGACGAGGCCGGCCAGCAACCGAATCAAGATTTCTCTGTCATCTTGCTGTGGGCCAACGGCGGTCCCAGCCACTTGGAAACGTTCGACATGAAGCCGGAAGCGCCGGCCGAATACCGCGGTGAATTCAAGCCGATCCACACGAACGTTCCCGGCGTGGATATCTGCGAGCTCCTCCCGAATCTCGCCAAGATGGCCGACAAGTATTCGATCGTCCGCAGCCTGCACCACAACCGCAACGAGCACTCGGGGGGCACGTGCCGTTTCCTTTCCGGCTACAGCGCGACGGCCGCCAATCCATCGGACGCCGAGTATCCTGAAATGGCGTCGGTGGTGGCCCATCAGTTGGACAAGACAGCCCGCGACATTCCCTTGTTTGTCGCCAACACAAAATTCTATGGCGGCGGACCCGCCTACCTGGGAGCCGCCTACAGTCCATTCATGTTTCGCGGCGACCCGAACAGCGGAAGTTTCAACGTCGGCAACCTCAACATCACGCAGGACGCCATTAAGCAACTGCAGACGAGGCGCGATCTGCTGGCGACGTTCGACCGATTCCGCCGCGACGTCGATCGCACGAAGACGATGACGGCGCTCGACAAATTCAACCGCCGAGCGCTGGCCATGCTGACGAGTCCGCGGACAGCGAAAGCGTTCGACCTGTCGCAGGAGTCGGATCAGACGCGCGACCGCTACGGCCGCACTACCTGGGGCCAAGGTCTGCTGTTGGCCCGCCGGCTCGTCGAATCCGGTGTCCGCCTCGTGCAACTGCAAGCCAGTTTCAAGTTGAGCAAAGAAGCCGGTCGAGTCAGCAATTGGGACGACCACTCCGTCAACACACACACGTTCCGAGCGTATCGCGAACGGATGCCCGTCTTCGACGTCGCCGTCCCAGCGCTGATCGAAGACCTCTGCAACCGTGGGCTCGATAAGCGAGTGTTGTTCATCTTCTGTGGCGAATTCGGACGCACGCCGTTGGTGAGGCGCCAAGACAAAGCCACCAAACGGCCCGGACGCGACCATTGGTCGAAAGCGATGAGCATTTTCCTGTCGGGCGGCGGTCTGCGGATGGGGCAAGCCATTGGCTCCACCAACCCGCGGGGAGAACACCCGATCGAGCGAGTGATGGACAGCAATTGCCTACTCGCAACGATCTATAAGAAGTTTGGCGTCGATTCGTCGCACGTCTACTACGACAACTCCGGACGCCCCGTGCCGATCCTGAGCGACGGCGAGCCAATCCCCGAATTGCTCTAGTCGGCGACTCATCGCAGCTCTTCCTGCGGCCGGCCGAAGAACGTTTTGTTTACGAGGCCCGTTCGTGAAAGACGAATTGAGCCGCGGGACGTGTTGCCGTCCGGTCTGAATTGGGGATGATAGAAGCTTCGCTGCCATCACAATCAAGAGTGTTACCAGATGAGCTCTTTAGATAAGACGATTGAGCAATTACGGGCCGCTCTCAGCGCTTCTCCCGACAACATCGCGCTTCGTCAGCACTTGGCTGAGACCTTGCTGCAAGCGGGCTACGGTGAAGAGGCCGAGGCTCAGTTTCGCGACGCGCTGAAATTGTCTCCGGGGTCCACCGAGTTGCTGATCGGGCTGGCCAACTGTTATTTCCAGCAAAGCAAGAACAGCCACGCAATGGTCATCGTCGAAGACCTCATCAGTTCTCGCGACACTCCCGCGGCGGCCCACCTGCTGCACGCGCGGTTGCTGATCCGCCGCAACGACATCAAGTTTGCGGTGGCCGAGTACGAGCAGGCGATCGATATGGATGAAAGCCTGCGCGACGAGGCGTTGGAGAATCACTTGGGCATTGCTCCGGACGACGAGTCGACGTCGAACGAAGAGCTGGTCGACGGGCGGTTGCGGGCCGGCGGCGCGGCGGGCTCGCCAATCGACGCCAGCGAGAAGCCAACGATCGACTTCACCGGAGTCGGAGGCATGGACGAGCTCAAGGAAGAGATCCGATTGAAGATCATCTATCCGCTGCAGCACGTCGACATGTACGAAGCTTACGGCAAGACCATCGGCGGCGGGATCATGATGTACGGCCCGCCCGGTTGCGGAAAAACTCATCTCGCCCGCGCGACGGCGGGTGAGATCAACGCCGACTTCATTTCCGTCGGCATCAACGAAGTGCTCGACATGTGGATCGGTCAGAGCGAGCACAACTTGCACGAGTATTTTGAAACGGCGCGGCGGCGATCCCCCTGCGTGCTGTTCTTTGACGAAGTCGACGCGCTCGGAGCCAGCCGAACGGACATGCGGACGAGCGCCGGCCGGCAGATGATCAACCAGTTCCTCGCCGAGTTGGACGGAGCCCAATCATCGAACGAAGGAGTGCTCGTGTTGGCCGCCACCAACGCTCCGTGGAGCGTCGACTCCGCGTTTCGCCGTCCGGGTCGCTTCGACAGAATCCTTTTCGTGCCGCCTCCCGATTCGCCGGCTCGCGCCGCGATCACCCGCATCATGCTCAAAGGAAAACCGTGCGACAATGTCGACCACGAGATGGCGGCCCAGAAAATGGAAGGCTTCTCGGGCGCGGACATCATGGCCGTGGTCGATTTGACGATTGAAGAGAAACTACAAATCGCCATGAAGAAGGGCCGCCCCGAGCCGATCACGACACGCGACATCATCGCCGCTGCGAAGAGTCTAAAGCCGTCGACAAGAGAATGGTTCGCCTCCGCCCGCAATTACGCCCGGTTCGCCAACGCCAGTGGCCTCTACGACGACGTCTTGAAATACCTCGGGGAAGCATGAACGCGGAACATGAATTGAAGCGGGCGGCGATGCTGATTGAGATGGATCGCTTCGCTCAGGCGGAGGCCGAGTTGGCGGCCGTGCTGGCGAGAGACCCCGACAGCAGCGACGCCCACCAGATGCTCGCCGAATGTCACATCCAACAGGATCGCACCGAGAAAGCGGAAGAGGCGGCGAAGGAGGCCATTCGCTGTGACCCCGGCGACTACGGAGGCTACCTGACGCTGGCCCGCGCGCTGTGCGACGATCCCAAACGACGCGGCGATGCGCAAGCGGCCATAACTGAATCGCTCCAACTGGCTCCCTACGATCCATTCTGCCATGCGATTCAAGCCGTGCTGCTCATCCACCGCCGCGACTGGAAAGGAGCGTTGGGAAGTTGCGATGCGGGACTGCAGCTCGACCCGGAGAACACCGCTTGCCTGCACTTCCGCGCGCTCGCCCTGCAGCGTTCCGGTCGACTGGCCGAAGCGAAAGCCGTGCTCGACTACTCGCTCTCAAAAAACCCGCTCAACGAATATACGCACGCCCAGTCGGGATGGACGTGCCTCGCCCGTGGCGACTCGGCGGGAGCGAGCTGGCATTTCACCGAAGCGCTGCGGTTGAACCCAGATTCCGACACGGCTCGTCAAGGAATGATCGAGGCGATCAAGACGCAGAATTTCGTCTATCGGCAGTGGTTCTCATTCTTGCTCTGGATGAATCGCTTCTCGGGTCGAGTTCAACTGATCGCGTTCGTCGTCTTGATCATCGGCATGAACTACTTCCGCTCTTTTCTCAGCGAAGGGCCTCCGTCTCAACAGTACCTGGCGCTGGGTATCGGCGTGGCGTATATGCTCTTCGTTTTTCTGGTCTGGACGAGCGGACCCTTGACGAATCTGCTGCTCCGCATTCATCCGCTGGGACGACACTTGTTGACCGTTGCGCAGAGGTGGGCGACCGTGTTCAGCGTCATCTACTTGTGTGGCGCTGGTGCGATGACAGCCGCGCTGCTGTCCTTGGTGGCTCTGGGAGGAACCGGACTGGACGCCGCGACGATCGCCAACATCGCGTTGTTGGGATTGATCTACGCGATGCTGCTGATTCCGGTGAGTTCGGCGTTCGCTTCACCACCCGGCCGCGGTCGCAACATCTCGATCCTGGCCTGCATCGTACTCACCACGGCCGCGTACCCGGTGACGATCTTCGCCATTCTCACCAACAACAAACAACTGCTCGACACGGCGCGCGACACGATGATCTACGGCCTGGTCGCGTTCACCTGGATCAGATCCATTCTCGGCGCGGCGGAAGAGTAGGCGAACCTCATACCCACGTTGGATCGATTGGCGACGGCCTCACTTATCGGCGACCCAATGTTGATAGAGAGGCTGGACAGTGGACGGCAAGCGGTCGAACGCGTCGGGGCGAATCGAGGGCACGATGTTCTCACTTGCTCCGGATTCCTCGCACATGCGTTTGCGCTCGGACGATTCCGGGCGCAGCACGTCGAGATGAAGCCACCACGGAGCGAACCGAACGGCCAACGCGACGCGCGGTTGGTCGGTTAGGTTCGGCGCCGTAGAGTGCCAGAGCCGGCTGTCCATCACGAGGATGCTGCCGGTGGTCCCGGTCGCATTTATTTCGTCAGGCAATGCGGAGCTCGGGTCCAAACCGCCGGGAGCCGTTGGATTCGTCGGGCGGCGATGGCTGCCGGGAACTACCAGTGTCCCGCCATTCGCTTCGCCGAAAGGCGAAAGCATCCACAGCGTTGTGCGATGCATCACGACATCGGGGTAGGGTGCCGGAAGATGTCCCGCGTTCTTCTGGTTGAACGGCCAGTCGGCGTGCCAGTCGCCGCGTTTGTTGCCCGGCTGATTTCGTAGTGGATGTACTCTCGCCGCACGGTCTCGATGACGCTGGCGCGAATCACCTCGCAACGGTCTACCGGAATCACGCCTTCCAGGACGCAATAACCGTCACGCTGAAGCACTCGACTGAGTTGTTCCGTTGACAACATGGCGCCCTCTCCGCCTGCTGTGAGTTTTTGGAAGTGGCGCATCCTACACTACAATTCCGCAGTTGCAGAACAGGTCGTGACGCGGGCTACTCCTGTTTCCTTTGTTTCCAGAGCGCACTGACAGACCAACCGGCGGCGACTCCCGCGGCCAGCGAAGCGGGAATGATGTATTGGAAACTGATCAACGTCGAGCCATCGGTGTCCGGCCAGAACGCAACCAGCGAGGCGGTCACCAAGCCGACTAACGAACCGACAATCGCGCCAACTTCCGTCGCGCCGCGTACGAACAACGCCAGGAGAAACAGCGTGAACAGGGGAGTCACGAATAGCCCGACCGTTCGTTGGGATATCTCCAGGAAGTTGCCCGGCACGTATTGCATCAGAGAACTTGCGGCGACCACGGCCACCCCGATCGACAACGCCACGAATCGGGACAGCTTGGCCTGTGTCGTTTCGGCGAGCGGTTTGCTGCGTGGGCGGTTGACGAAATCGGTCATCACGACGGCGGTGATGGAGTTGATCCCCGAATCGAGACTGGACATGGCGGCCGCGAACATGCCCGAAACCACCAGCCCCGACGCGCCCACGGGAAGGTGGTGGGAAATGAAGTACGGAAACAACCGATCCGCATCAGTCGAGATCATCATGCCCGGCTCCAGGTTGGCCGAGTCGGCTTGGTAGAAGGCGAGCAGCGAAAGACCGACGAGCGCCAGAACCAGGCTCACGGCGACTCCGGCGATCGAGTTAATCAAGAACGAACGCCGCGCAGCCCGCACACTTCCCGTCGCCATGAATCGCTGGATGGCTGTCTGATCGCTGCCCGCCGTGCAGACCCACCACAACGTACCGAACATGACGGAACCGAACACAGTCACGCGAACCGTCGGCGGTCCGATCCAAGGCTGCGTATCCCAAGCCGAGTTCCAGCTCAGCGGAAACCAGGACAAGCCGCCGAGGCGATAGGTGACCGTGGCGACGACCAGCAAAGCTCCTCCGAAGAGCAACAGGAATTGGATTAGATCGGTGACCACCACGGCCCGCATGCCGCCGACGGACGAGTAACCGACGGCGACGGCGCCCGTCGCGGCAGTCACCGCCGGCAACCATTTAGGTTCCAGCCCGAGCATCGTCATCATCGCCTCGGAGGCAAAGTAGATGAGCGTCGCCATCCACACCAATCTCATCACGACGAAGAGCGTCGCGCCGAAGAGTCGAGCCGCCAGTCCGAGCTGCGTTTCCAGCAGTTCGTACGCGCTGGTGACTTGTCGCCGCATGTACACCGGCGCCATCACGTAGCCGACGATGCAGTATGTCAACGGAATGGCCAGCGCGCCGGTGAGGACTACCGGCCCGTGCAGGATGATCTCACCTGGTGTGGAGAGATAACTGATCGTGCTAAACAGCGTCGCGAAAATCGACACTCCGATCAGCAACGGACTCATCGCTCTGTTGCCGACGAAGTACTCGTCCGACGTTCGCTGTCGATACCCCGCATAGGCGCCGACAAGGATGACGCCAACGGCGTAGGCAACGACGATGATCGCGTCAATCCAATGCAGGCCCATGGGAGCACGTATTCCTCAACGACACCACAGGTTGTCGTGCTTGTTTTGTCATCGCTCGCATGCGGTTTTCGCCGTTAGGCGAGTCATGATATGAGATCCAAGAACGACTCAACAAGCCGCGTGCGCGGGAAATGCACGCGCTCAGAGCATTGTGCCGACACCGGGCGAAGAGTTGGCGAGATTTCCAAAAGATCTCACATCATTGCATAATGGGCAGTCAGCATTGTCTCTCTCCCGTAGTTGCACCATGCGTTCGCACGAAACTTGCCAACCAGCGCAGCCGAGTCGGCGTCGCTTTCTGCAGGCGTCGTGTGCGGGACTGCCGGCTTTGTTAGCGGGCGTCTGTGACGCCGTTGGCGACGAACGTGAGCCCGTAACAGCGCGAGCCAAGTCGGTTGTGTTGCTGTGGATGTGGGGAGGACCCAGCCAGCTCGACACGTTCGATCCCAAGCCGGCCGCTCCGGCCGAAATCCGTGGGCCGTTTACCTCGATCCAAACCCGAACGCCCGGTCTGCAATTCTGCGAGCTCTTTCCGCGGCTCGCCCGCCGTACGGACAAGATGTCGGTCGTTCGCTCGCAAATCAACTACGACAACGCGCATCGAATCGCTGGATCGATCGCGTTGACCGGCGGCAAGGGCCGTAACGATGTCGACGCCGACTACCAGCCCAACTTCGGTTCGATCGTGCACCGCGTGCTCGAACGCCGCAGCAAGCTGCCGCCCTTCGTCGCCATCGGACCTGGCAAGATGAGAACTGCGATCGGCGAGCTGAAGGGATTCGGCGGCGGGGTTTGGGGATCGGCCTACGATCCGTTTCCCGTTCATTGCAGCGAACTGGCCGACGTCGAGCTGCCCACGCTGAGACTCGCCGAGGGACTGAGTGTCGGCCGGTTGGCGGACCGGCATGCACTGCTCAAGCGGCTGCAGCAAATCAAGTCGACCGACACGGCCAACGTCGCCGGTTGGAATCACGATGCGCGTCGCGCACTGGACCTGTTGACCTTGAAGGAGAACCACCGCACGTTCGATCTCAGGCAAGAGAGTGACGCATCGCGGGGCCGATACGGCTTCACGCAATTCGGACAGAGCTGTCTGTTGGCTCGGCGACTGGTCGAAGCTCACGTGCCCTACATCCAAGTCAACTGGAGCCAGTGGGTCGAGAACATTTACGACACGCGGACCGATTTCGGTTGGGATACGCACTGGTTGAATTTCGAACACATGGCCGACCGCCATGGCCCTATCTTCGATCGAGCCATGGCGGCGCTGCTCGACGACTTGGACGAACGCGGGTTATTGAAGTCGACGCTCGTCGTGGCGATGGGTGAGTTCGGGCGGACGCCAAAGATCTCGGCGAACGGCGGACGCGACCATTGGCAACGCTGCCAGAGTTCGCTCTGGGCCGGCGGTGGCGTACCGGGCGGACAAGTCATTGGAGCCAGCGACAAGTGGGCGGGCGACCCAACCTCCAACCCGATCTCGCCTGAAATGGTCGGCGCGACCATACTGGAACTGATGGGAATCACGACCGATCAGCGGGCGGAACTCCGCGTACTCGACGGAGGGACACCCGTTGAAGGATTGGCATAGAGAGCTCGCGACAAGTGCGAGCCGTCTCCCGTGTCGGCTCGCCGCGGCGAAATTCGCACTGCTCGTCATGACGTCTTCCGCCATCGCGGTGGAGCCTCCTCCAACTGATGCGCGGCAACTGACAAAGGACGGTCTGCTCAAACGCGATCCGATCTACATCGAGTCCGGTCGCGCCATCCTGTACGCCGTCCGCGCTCCGTCGCCGCGGTTGGTGCTCATGCGCCTCGATCTGCAGACAGGTGAGACGTCGCGCTATCACAAGCAATCGAATCTCGTCGAATTCCGGCCGACTCTGTCAGCCAACGGTCTGTCGCTCGCCTTCCAGCGAATGACCGGAAACGACGTCTGCAGCCTCTATCTAGCGGACCTCGCTTCGGGCGACGAGCGCGCCATCTCGACCGGCAAAAAAACGTCGTACAACGCGGCGCTGTCGCCCGATGGAAGTGAGTTGGTCTACAACCTGTCGGGTCAACTGTATCGCCAGAACGTCTCCAGCGGAAAAGAGCTAAAACTCGCACATTCGAGCGGCCGCAACGACTGGCCGGTTTGGTCTCCCGATAACAAACAGATCGTCTTTGCCTCGAGCCGCAACGGCGACTTCGATTTGTTTGTTACGAGCCGCGAGGGCGAGACGATCCGGCAGTTGACGAAGTCGCGCGGACTGGACATGCGCCCAGCGTGGTCTCCGGACGGAGAGCAGATCTGCTTCACGAGCAATCGCGATCAAAACTACGAGCTCTATCTCGTGCGCGCCGACGGTTCGAATGTTCGTCGGCTGACGCGACACGACGAACGGGACGATTTTCCATCGTGGAGTCCCGACAGCAAGCGAATCGTCTACGTATCCGAGCGCGGCGGACGGCACGACCTTTTCGAACGGACGATTCGAGACTGACGGGCGAGTTTTGCCCTGGCCGCAGTCGCGGAGCGCGGTGGGCGAATCGGCGGCGGGAATTGACCGAGGAAGAGAAGCGAAAGATACTATTGCCGAGCGGTTGCACGCCGCCAGCCGCAGCCCTTGATTGAACCCAGAATGACACCCATTCGGAGACGCGACAATGCGCTTACTTCTCGCCCCAAATAGGGCCGGTCGCGACCGGTTAATTCCTGGTCAATTGAGCAGGACGTCCACGCTGTTGACGTTTTGTCTCGCCACGACTGCGCTGATTCAGGCGACCGTCGCGAGTCCACTTCGAGCGGAGGCGAACGATCGGCCGAACATCGTCTTGATCATGGCGGACGACTTGGGATTCGCCGATCTCGGCTGCTACGGTTCGGAGATTGAGACGCCCAATCTCGATTCGCTCGCGGCCCGCGGCTTGCGGTTTTCACAGTTCTACAACACGGCCAAGTGCCACTCCTCGCGAGTCTCACTGCTCACCGGACTCTATTGCGACCAGGCGGGCGGCGCCAAGTTGTCGCGCGGAGCGACGATCGCCGAGGTGTTGAGCGAGGCGGGGTACTTCACCGCCATGGTGGGCAAGTGGCATTTGTCAAAACAACCGACCGACTTTGGGTTCGATCGCTATTGGGGACATCTCTCCGGCGCGACCAACTTCTTCACCGGCGATAACACGTTTCGGCTCAACGGTGAGAACTGGAAAGTGCCGCGGACGCTTCATGGCCGCCCTTTCTACACGACCCATGCGATCACGGATTTCGCGCTGGAGTTCCTCGACGAAGCGGCCGCGTCAAAAAAACCGTTCCTCCTCTACGCAGCTTACAACGCGCCTCACTATCCATTGCAGGCTCCCGAAAAGGACGTTCGCAAGTACAACGGCCGATACGACCGCGGCTGGGATGAACTGCGGCGAACGCGTCACGCGAAGCAACTCAAGTCGGGACTGCTGCCGGCCAAGTGGAAGTTGAGTTCGCGACCCAACCATGTGCCCGCTTGGGATTCGTTGAGCGCAAAGGAGAGGCAATGGGAAGCCGATCGCATGGAAGTGTTCGCCGCCATGGTCGACGTGCTCGATCAGAATATCGGACGGCTGATCGAGAAGCTGGAAAAGCAGGGCGTGCTGGACAACACGCTGGTGCTGTTTTGCTCGGACAACGGCGCGTGCCCGTTTGAACGAACTCGCGGACGTTACAAGAAACCTTGGGACCCTGAGTCGTACTGGACCTACGATGCGAGTTGGGCGCACGCCGGCAACACGCCCTTCCGCCTCTATAAGCAGAACCAACACGAAGGCGGAATCTCGTCGCCGCTGATCGTTCACTGGCCGGACGGACTCAAGACGAAGCCCGGAAGCGTTCATCGACAGCCCGGACATCTGATCGATTTGATGGCGACGTTTGTCGATCTGGGTGAAGCGTCTTACCCGAGTCGAGTTGCGGAGCGGACGATTGATCCGCTGCAGGGCAAGTCGCTCGCGCCGGTGTTCCGCGGCGAGCAGCGCGGCGGCCACGACCAACTCTACTTCCATTTCGGCACGGACCGCGCGCTGCGGCAGGGTGACTGGAAACTGGTCTCGGCAAAACGCGGTCGGTGGGAACTGTACAATCTGATCGACGATCGCACGGAGATGAAAGATCTGGCCAGCAAGCATCCTGAACGGGTCGAGGCGATGGCGAAGGAATGGTTCCGCCTGGCGAAGGACGTCGACCGCTTGAAAGGTCAGGCGCTCGCCCCAGCATCGCCCGGGAAGAAAGAGCTGAACTTCCGCAGAGACACAAGTTCCGGATCCGCGAGCCAGCCGATGCGAAAGAAAAAACGCCGCAAGGATTGACTACTTTCAACAAGACGGGATGCCACCTACGATGACACAACGCCTGAAGCGCACACTGCTGAACTGGATCATCACATCGGCGATCATGGTGATCCTGGCTACCTCCACACTGGCGGCCGAACGCCCCAACATTCTGTGGATCACGAGCGAAGACCACGGGCCGGAGATGGGCTGCTATGGCGACTCGTTCGCCACGACGCCCAACGTCGATGCGCTCGCCAAGAGAGGGATGTTGTTTAAGCTGGCCTGGTCGTGCGCGCCCGTCTGCGCTCCGGCTCGCACCACGATCATCACGGGGATGTATCCGCCGTCAGTGGGCGGTCAGCATATGCGCAGTATGGTGCGGTTGCCGGAGAGTGTCGCCTTCTATCCGACGTATTTGCGGACTCAGGGGTATTACTGCACCAACAACTCGAAGACCGACTACAACGTGAAGGCGGCGTCGCCGACCGGCTGGGACGAATCGTCGCGCAAGGCTCATTACAAAAACCGCAAGCCCGGCCAGCCTTTCTTCGCGATT
>JASMLW010000310.1 GCA_030748485.1 Pirellulaceae bacterium | reverse complement strand
GATTGAGATACGCGAGTGTAGAAGTGGACAGTTATTCTAGCCGATCACCGCCGCAGCACGACATCGGGGCTTATCATTGCCGCGCGCTGGTGAATGGAGCTTCGCCGGTCGCGAGGTCCATGTACGATGGCCTTCCGAGGCCGTCGAATGCGGGTTGACCCAGAATCGATCGCGAGATTCGTGCTCAGCGCGGCTTCGCGCTGCTGGATCTATACAGCTGCTGCCCCTTGCTGGCGCGGCGGGCTGGTGTCGCGATGGAGAAATCTTCTCCGGGATCGAGTAGCTGAATGACGTGCCGCACTTGGAAGTCGCGATTCACGAGTCGATCGGCGAGAGCTGAATGCCACTGCATCATGCAGACATGGTTCGAGGTGGCGAGCACGACGGGATCGCCTTCGGCGGCGTCGAGAAACTGAGCTTTGCCTCTTAGTATCTCGCGTGCGTTCTCGGGTTTTTCCAAGTTGTAAGCGCCGCCCGATCCGCAGCAGTCGCGAGCTCGCGGCGCCAGCTCCCAGGCGAGCCCGGTGGCGTCGAGCACGCTAGTGGGAATCCCGGCAATTCGTCGCCCGTGAATCAGATGGCACGGCAGGTCGACGTAGACCCGAGTTCCGGCGGTGGCGGGCGACCGAGCGACAGGTCCGATCTCGCCGAGAAACTCCAACACGTCGCGAACGGTCACAGAGCGACCTACCGCTCGGCTCGCGTTGCTTGGCTCCCGTGGGTCGCTGGCGTCGATCGAGAGGGCTCCCGAACTCTCCACGCATGTGGCGCCGGCCAACGTCTTCTCCAACGCCAAGCCACACCCGGAAGAATTGGCGACAACCGCGTCGACATCCAACGCGTCGAACGCCGCGCGGTTCTGATCGCGAAGCTGCTCGACGCCGCTCCCTCCCGTGTGCTCGTGCAAGGCTCCGCAGCATGTCTGATTTTCCGGGACGACGACCCGAATGTTGTTCTCGATGAGTACGCGGACGGTTGCGAAGTTGATCTCGCGAAACACGGATTCCATCAAGCAGCCGACCAATAGCGCCACGCGCGGACCGTTCGGCTCGTGTCGCCTCATCAACTTCCTGGCGTAACTGGCCGTAGACTGAATCGCGGACGGCGAGCCGGCGAAAGCCAGTCGATGCCGAACGGCTCCGAGCCGTCGCAACAAGCGCGCCGGCAGCATCGCCCAATTGAAAAGACGGGGCCGCGCGGCAAGTCCTGACGCCAGTCGGATCAGCATCCCCGGCCGCTGGCGATTCGCCGCAGTCTGCTCGCGGCGGACGTGTTCGAGAATCTCACCGTAGGGAACATTCGCCGGGCACGCCGGCTCGCAAGCCAGGCAGCCAACGCACTCGGCCGTGTAGTAATCAGTCCAATCATCGGGGGGCAACCGCCCCTCCGCTTCGTGGCGCCAGAGCCGCAGGCGACCGCGCGGCGAGTTGTTTTCGTCGCCGGTCAGCGCGTATGTCGGGCAGACTTCCAGGCAAAAGCCGCAGTGCACACAGCCGGCCAGCAGGTCGCCTTCGAGCAATGGAGAGCGACACGACTTTTGTTCTTCGACAGAGGCCGGAGATTCCGTCATCCGCCGAACTCCCGCTCCAGCACGCCCACCCACTCCCGTTCGGCGTCCGCCAGCGGAGGCGGCGGCAAGTGTCGCGACCGCCAATCACCGCCGCGCTCGTGCAGCGCCTGCTCACAGCTTTCGACGAGTTGGCGGATCCGATCGAGATCGTCGTTGCTCATCTCGACGTTCGAGCCGTGCTGTCGGTCGAGAAGGTAAGCGTTCACGGCGCCCGTCGCGCACGACGCTACACAGGTGAACGCGCCCGACCCGGCCACCTCGCGGGCCAACTCGACTACGCACTCGGGGGTCGTCTTGAATGCGATGTCCGGACGGCCGTCGAAGAATACGCCATCGGCAACGGGCGACATCGTCAGATCGTGCGCGGCGGCGACCGACGCCAAGAACGACTCCGCCAGCGTCCACTCCGCGTCGGGACAGTTGATCGCCACTCGCAGACGCTCTGTCGAAGAGTCGGCGATCAAGTCGACCGCGTCAAACCAATGCATCCAACAACTCTGCATCATGGCTGAGATGGCCGTTGCCAGATCGGCGAACGGCCCGGACAGCAATCGCGTCTTCGTCGGGCCGCTGTCGATTCGCAATCGCAGGACGTAGTCGACCGGTGAACCGAATCGTCCTGTTGTCGCCAACATGAACCGAAACAGGTCGTAGCCGGTCGTCGTCTTGACCACGCGCTCGCCGAGTCGAATGACGTTGTCGTCCGGCAGTCGCCAGTTCATTCCCACGATATTGTCGCACAGCGGGCCGAAGCGAGAAGACGCGGCCGCAAAGCCGCTGGCCGCCACCTGTTCGCGCAGCGGCGCGTCTCTGTCACTCAGCAACGGAAACCGCCAGCCGTGCGGACTCAGCTGCTCCGCCAATTCGTCCGCTGTCACCTCCGCGGACACGCAGACGACGCCGTCGATCAAGTCGATAAACGGCTCGAAGCAGCGCGGATCACGGCTCCGGCGCGGGCGGCTCGATTCGTCGACCGTTTCCTGTTCTCCATCCTTAGCTCGACAGCGTTCGCCGTTCTCGACGGAAGCCACAAAACGGCGGTCGGTAAACACCTTGAGTGGATTGAGCTGGTGGCGAGGATTGAAAGCCGCGGGTACGGCCAGTTGCAGTCGAACCGCGTCGGGGCCAAAGATCAACGGCATGTAAGCCGCCTTGTCGTTGCCAATTCCGTGCTCGCCCGACAAAGTGCCGCCCACTTCGACCACGCGCTGCATCAGTCTCTTGCTGATCAGTTCCACTCGCTCAAGTTCGCCCGGCCGGCGGGAGTCGAAGAGAAAGTTGGGGTGCAGATTGCCGTCGCCAGCGTGAAAGACATTGACGGCCGGCAACCCAGCCTCATCGGCCTCGTCGTAAACGAACTGCAGCAACTCGGCCAATGCGCGCTTGGGAATCACCGCGTCCTGCACCAGAAAATCGGGACTGATTTGTCCGGCCAGACCGCCGGCCGCCTTGCGAGCCCGCCACAACTTGTTGCGTTGCTCCGCCTCGTCGCTATAGACGACGTCACGCGACCCGGCGTCGCGGAGTACGTCGGCCACCGACTCAACTCGCGAATCGACCAACTCCTTCGGTCCGTCGATCTCCGTCAGAATCATGAATGAGTCTTTGGGCAGCCCGACGGCCATCGGACTGTTCTCGACCATCGCCACGCAGCGCGGGTCCATCAGCTCGATCGCCACCGGAAATGCGGGATGCACCACGAGCGCGTGAATGGCTCGCTCGGCCGAAACCAGATCGGCGAAAGTCGCCCGCAACGTCCAGGCTTTCTCAGGTCGCGGCAAGACGCGCAGCCAGAAACGCGTGAATGCGCCGAGCGTTCCCTCTGAGCCGACCATCAGTCGCTTCCAGTCCTCTCGCCACGGGCCGTTTCCGCCGGCCGGTCCACCGAAGCGGTGAACTCCGCCGTCGGCCAGGACCACCTCGACTCCCAACACGTAGTTGCTGGTGACGCCGTAGCGGAAGCAGTGCGCCCCGCCGGCGTTCATCGCCACATTGCCCCCCAACGTGCAGACCGGTCCGCTGGACGGATCCGGCGGGTAGAAGAGGCCGTGTGGCTGCAGCTCCGCGTCGAGTCGATTGAGAGCGACGCCGCATTCCACTTCGCACCACAAGCCGGCGGGATTGATCTCGCGCACGCTCTGTAACGCCGAAGTGTGTACGACAACTCCGCCCTGAGCGGCGACCGGGCCGCCGGACAACGACGTTCCCGCGCCGCGGAGGCAAATTGGCGCGTCGAGAGTTTGCGAGCCCTGCACGACCTCCACCAGCTCGTCGGCGTCCGCTGGAATGACGACCGCATCGGGCTGATAGGACTTGTAGCCCAAAGCGTCGGCGTCGTAACCAGCTAACTGCACTCGCGACGTCAGCACGCGCCCGCGTTTGACAAGTTGCCTCAGGCGATTCTCTAGTTGACCTTGGTTCATATTGCGGGTCGGCGTCGACCTAGGCCAACACGTCCTTGACGACGATGCCGTGCACGTCGGTCAAGCGGAAATCGCGACCTTGGCGCCTAAACGTGAGACGCTCGTGATTGATGCCCAGGCAGTACAGCATCGTCGCCTTCAAGTCGCGGATGTGGACGGGATTCTTCGTGATGTTGTAACTGAAGTCGTCCGTTTCGCCGTAGACACCGAACAGCTGCGCGCAATCTACTTGGCGGGCGTTTTGGCTCGTGTTTTGGCTGGTGTTTTTGCGGGCGTTTTGGCTGGGGTCTTCTGGCGGACTTTACCGTGGGCGGCCCGCACGGCTTCGTGGTACCTTTCCAGCGCGACTTCCGCGGAGATCTTGCCGTCGGCGACCGCCTGCTTCAACTGAGCTCCGAGGGCCACCAAGTCGACCTTGGTCGGCGCTTTGCCGGCTTTCGCTCCGCCGACCGCCGCCTGGTATTTGGCGTCCGCCTCTTTTGCGGTCAACTTCCCCGCGGCGACGGCTTGCTTCAACTTGGCGGCCAGCTCCTTCAGGTCGACCTTCTGGGGTGGCTTCTTAACCGCTTTCTTCGACGTCGCCTTGGGGGGAATCGGCTTCTTCGCATTCTTGGTCGGCGCTTTGCCGGCTTTCGCTCCGCCCGCCGCCGCCCGGTATTTGGCGTCCGCCTCTTTTGCGCTCAACTTCCCCGCGGCGACGGCTTGCTTCAACTTGGCGGCCAGCTCCTGCAGGTCGACCTTCTGGGATGGCTTCACAACCGCTTTCTTCGACGTCGCCTTGAGGGGAATCGCCTTCTTCGACGTCGCCTTGGGGAGAATCGGCTTCTTCGCATTCTTGGTCGGCGATTTGCCTCTGGCCGCCTTGAACTTGGCAACCGCATCCTCCTTACTCAACTCTCCCGCTGCGACAGCTTTCTTTAGTTGGGCCGCCAGTTCTTGCAGATCGACTTTCTGCGCACCCGCCTTGGGAGCTTTCTCCTGGGCGAGCAAGTTGGCGTTGAGCACGACGAGTAATGTTAAGAGTGCGAGCCGGTTCATTTCCTGATTCCTCGTGCATGGTTTTCGAGAGAGCCTCTTGGATGAGGTCATTTGATACCGATACGCCGCTGGGAGCAAGCGCCGAGTTGAAGTCGCGCGAATGTCAACCTCGTGCGCCGAGTGAAATCAGTTCCCTCGCCGCCGCCTGCCGCACGGCTCCCCGAGCGAGATCGATTGGCCGATCGCCGTAGTGATCTCTGAGGTTGATATCGGCCCCCGCCTTGACGAGGGCTCGAATCGCCTCCGCACCCGTCCCCCGCATCGCGAACAGGTGGAGCGCGGATTGCCCGCCGTCGTTCTGCACATTGGCGTCCGCGCCGTACTTCAACCAGGTGACGACGCGAGCTCCATGGCCGTGATTGGCGTCATGCATCAGTTGCGAACCTCGCTGAACATCCCAACCGTGGCTGATGAGCAGATCGATCAGTTCACACATGGTTTTGCTCGGCATGTGCATTTGCGGGCGAAGATGCGGATCGGCGCCGCGTTCCAACAAGAACCGCGCATTCTCGATGTTGCCGGCCCGAACCTGCATGCCCAGCGGCGTATCGCCCTGGTCGTGAACGGTCGTCAGCGCGTCGATGTCGGCTCCGCCGGCGAGCAGCAATTCCCCAACCTCCACACTCCGCCAGTGGTGAATCGCCTGAGAGATTCCGCGACCAGCGGTGAATTCGGCCGCGACGATATCCGGCGCAGCCTCCAACTGCGCTCGCACTTCCTCAACCTCGTCGGCGATCACAGAGTCGCGAAACCTGCGGACTTCGGACGGGAGGAGCAAATCGGCGATCTGCAGATGACGACGCGTGTGACACTGCCCGTCGTTGGCGTTCACGCAATCGAGCAACAGGGGATGAGCTCGGAAGCCTGAAGGGGCTGGCAGGGAAGGCGCCAGCGCCTCCGCGGCGGCCACGTCGCCCGCCGCAAACGCCTCTATAAACTGTTCATTCGCTGTCTTCATGATGCTGAGTTGGAGGTCCTTGGTTAGTCGATCACGGCCACTGTCGACCCAACGACCAGTCCGCAACATGGTACTCGCAGTCCGTCCGCTTGTCGCCCTCCAACACCCTGTCACTCGTCGTGGAACAGAGTGGAACAGATAAGATGCGGGGTTTGTCTCGATCAATTCCAACGACCGGCTCACCGATGCGGCGTTGGAATGCGCGCCGGTTGCCTGTTCACTCGCTGCCTTGGCGTGTTGAGCCGTTCAGCCGATTCTCGTATCCGACTCTCATCTGCTCTGTCGCCGCATCGATTGCCGCCTGCCAGTCGAGCTCCAGTTTCGCGTCCCAGTCGTCGGCGTGACGTCGAGCCAGGGCGTCGAGCATCGCTTCGCGAAAGTAGGAGTAAAGATCCGAGGGAGCTCGCCACCGCCGGTGCACCGCGCCGAGTTCGGTGAGTTGGGAGTCGGCGGAAGGCGAATCTCCCGTAGAGAACTCGTCGACAACCAGCAACACCATCGCCAGTAGCGCGGCCTGCCGGTCGACGTTCGCGGTCTCGAAAAACAGTCTGACTCGCGGATACTGGTTAAGAGAAATGTCGTAGATCGAGTCCCCAAGCAAAACGTCGCCGGCCATGACCGAGCGAACACTCTGTGAGAAATCCACGGCAACTCCCTTTGCTCGTTCGTGTCGTGAATGGATGTCGACTGGGCGAAGCGCACCTCCCTTACTCGCCTTACTCGGCTTCACGCTCCGGCTGATACCCCTTGGCCATTTCTTTGATCGTGTGATCGACGGCCGTGCTCCACTGCAACGATAGCTCGTCACTCCATCGGTCCCCGTGGAACGCGGCGAGCGTTTCCAACAAGACGCGACGAAACGGGCTGTACATCTCGGTCGGAATCCCGCGCTCCTGGTGTTGCGCGCCGAGTTCGCGGAGATACGTTGTCATCGCGGGCCGTTCGGCCGCGCGGTAGTTCTCAATCACGAGCAATGTCATCGTCAGGGTGGCTGCTTGGCGGTGCATGTTGACGCCGCGAAAATGCGTCTTTGCTTCCGGATACAGGGCGAATAAGTTCTCGTAGAACGTCCTGCCGAACAGGAGATTGGAATCGAGAATGTCGCTAATGCTCTCGTTGAGGTCCATGCGATCTCCAGTTCACGGATGCTCAAGCCGGATCAATCGCGGAGAACGATGACGGGACAGTGCGCCAATCGAACGAGCCGCTCGGCGACCGAGCCCAGCATCAATCGTTGGAATCCCGTGCGACCGTGCGAAGTGAGCACGATCAGATCAAAGTTCTCTTCACTGGCCAAGGTGGCGAGCCGCCTGGCGGGATCGCCGACAAACACACTTGCCGAGACATCGCCGGCCCCGTCCTCCTCGAGCCGATCGATCAGCGCCTTTGTCGCATGCCGGATGCGCGTCTCTTCATCGATCGTCCGCCATACTTCACTGGGCTCCATCGCGGAAAGCTCCTGAAGAACGTGAACGACGTGGATATCGGCCGCTTGTTCGACCAAGTCCCGCGCCACATCGACCGCTGTAAACGACTTGTCCGAGAAATCGACCGGCACAAGCGCTCTCTTCCTGGGCAGCCAATTCATGTTGAGCTCCTTTCGCAAATCACGACTCACATTGAGTTGAGCCTCGAGTGTCGCATACCCCCCGTGCGAATCGTCGACACGTCAACATGGGAATCATTCGAATTCACTCGCTGTTTGCCGGTTGGCCGTTCCCACGTCGTCACCACCGAAGGCCGATTGGATGATCCAGTTCTCGGCCGCCTCGTGACCGCGAAGCAGCACGGCGAATCGACGAAAGGACGACTGAAAGTCCTCCGCGGCGTATCCTCCCGCCCGTTCGATCAACTGCTCAATCCGCTCCGAAATCGTCGCTCGCTCCTTCTCAATCCTGGAGAGCTCTTTGGACAGACGGGGAACGAGACACACAGCCTCCTCAAGGCATCCGCCTTGCAGTTCTTCCGCGAAGTGCGCGTTGAGCGTCGTTTCCAGGTGAACCAGGGCCGTGCGAATCAGGCTGCCGTTGCCGCGCGATTCGCTGTTGAAGATCTCCCGTTCGACGGCGGAAAACGCTTTGCGGATTCCGTCGTGACTCGTCCGCTGACGCTCGATGAGCGCGTGAAGATTGAAGAGGTCGCCCATTTCACACCTCGCTTCAGGGTAATGGTGTCGCGAATAGACGATTACACGACGCCGTTACACCAATCCGGCGGATTTCGCGGCGGGCTGCTTGTAGGTGAGCACGGGACAGCCGGCCCGCCTCACAACCGCCTCCGCGACGCTCCCCATCAACATGCGTGACAGACCGGTTCGCCCATGCGTTCCCATCACGATCATGTCGCACGACTCCTCCTCCGCCAGCCGGACAATCGCATGGGCCGGATCGCCGCTGATCAGGCGGTGCTCGTGCGGAACGGTTGAGTCGGTCGGCTCGATCCGCGCCAACATCTTCTGCAATTCGTCCGTCGACGGATCCAAGGCGCCGTAGTAGAGCTCTCCGCCGCCGTACGCCGTCGCCGGCTCCTGAGCGTGAACGAACACGAGTTTGGCTCCCGTGTCGCGCGCCAGCGCCGTCGCCAACCCCAGTGCGGCGTCGCCAGCGTGGGAAAAGTCCACTGGAACTAAGATCTTCTTGACGTCCATCGTTCCCTCCTCCGCTTGTTAGGTAACTCCCAACCATTGGCAATGCAAGTGCCGGGCCAATCGCGCCACGCCGCCCTCCGCAGTCGCCGTAAAAGAGGTCGTGGGCATCCCATATCGACGTCGCTCAATGGACCTGGCCGCCCGCAGACGCGCACTCAGTCGTGCCGAATCGCGCGCGAGGCGCCATCAGCGGACTACCCTGGGGACGAAGAGTTTAAGACTCCTCGCGCTGCCGATCCCGGCTGGCGTCCATCTCGTCGAACGCGTTCAAGATGGCGGCGACGACGTCCATCGTGCTGATCACGCCCACCACGCAGTCGCCGTCGAGAACAGGGAGCCGGTGAATGTGGGATTCGCCCATGATGCGAGCGGCGTCCAGCAACGAAGTCTCACCTGCGACCGACTGCACGGCGTGCGCCATATAACTGTCGACCGTGTCGCAATCGGCGATGATGCTGAGCGGCCGGCCCGCCTCGCCGGGCGCAACCGAATGCTCGACAGGCCCCGCTGGGATCTTGCCTTCGTCGCACACGGGACCGTCCCGTCTGAGAAAATCGGCCGCGCTCAACATCCCCACGCAATGCCCGTGCTCGTTCACCACCGGCGCCGACGATATCTCGTTCGACTCGAATCGCTGCGCGGCGTTCGCCATCGTCTCGTTCACCGAGACAACGACGACGTCCTTCGCCATCACGTCAGCAACTCGTAGCCTCCTCAAGCGGTCGATTGCTGAGAACATGACATGCTCCCTTCTGTGAGTTGTCGAAGTCCAAGGGTCATGCGAGCACAACCGGGCTCGCCGGCTTGACGGTCAGAACAGAGCACTTGGCCCGCCGCATTAATGTCTCTGCGACGCTGCCGAGCAGCACCCGCATACCACCCGTTCGCCCGTGCGATCCGATCACGATCAAATCCGCGTCGTGCTCGTCGGCGAATCGCGCGATCGCGTCAGGTGGCGGGCCAGTCAGCAATCGTTGGGCGTAACCCACATCAGGATCGGTGGGCTGCGTGCGACTCAGCTGTCGGCCGGCGTCGGTCGCTTCGGCTGACTGATCGCCACAGGCGGCCAAGTCCTCAAAGGGACGATCCACCACGTGGACAATGAACATCATCGCCCCTCCGTCGCGCGCCAGCGACGTGGCTAGCTCGCGAGCGGGTTCGCAATTGGTTGAAAAGTCGGTGGCGAACACGATCTTCTTGAGGCGCATGACAGTGTCTCCGCGGACGATCCCAGCAAGTGTATCACCAGATCTTTGATGCAACTGGCAGGCCACAAGCGGCTCTGCCCACACAAAGCGAGCTACCGCTCCGTTCTCATTCGCCCGCTCCCACCGGTCGCTCGAATCCAACCGGGAAAGCCCAAATCCTCAACGTCGTTAGGGAGATGCGACACACGAGCGACCTGCCGCTTGACGGCGCCCGACTTGGCCTCGACGCGAGAGCGACCTCGAGGAGTTCGCCCGCGAGCGGGCGCGAGTATGCGAATTCGCACTATCGTGCGATAATGCACGGTCAGCCACCGAGAACCGTGGTTGGGGCAATGAATCATCGGGTGGCGCGAATTTTGCCCAGGTATCGCCGCACTTGCCCACCTGACAATGGGTTCCTGATTGCGTACGCGCTAATCTAGCGAGGCGGATTGCCGCTCGGAGGGAAAGAATTAATGGCGGACTCTCAAGAGATCGAGATGCTGGTGGTCGATGATGACGACGAGTTTCGCGACACACTCGTACGCCGATTTGCTCGTGTCGGATTTCAGGTGTCCGACGCGGCGGACGGCGAACAGGCGCTCGGGATGGTGCAGCGCAGGGAATTCGACGTCGCCGTATTCGACATGATGATGCCTGGGCTTTCGGGGGTGGAGCTCCTCGACAAGTTCAAGGAGAGCCACGTCGATTGCGAAGTGATTCTGTTGACGGGCAAGGGGACCGTCGAGACGGCCGTTCAGGCGATGAAACTCGGCGCGTTCGACTACATCCAAAAGCCCTTTCCGCTGAAAGAGCTGGAGACGGTTGTCCGCCGAGCTCACGAGCGTCGCCTGTTGCGCAAAGAGAACCGTCAACTGCGGGCGTTGCTGAAGCGCGCTCAGCCCGAATCTGAGATGGTCGGCGAATCGCCGCCGATGCAGGAAGTCTTCCGCTTGATCGAGCGGGCCGGCCCGAGCGACAAGGCGATCTTGATCCAGGGCGAGAGCGGCACAGGTAAAGAGCTCGTCGCCAGAGCGCTCCACCAGCACAGCGATCGGTCCGACAAACCGCTCGTCGTGATCAACTGCGCGGCGCTGCCGGAAACACTTCTGGAGAGCGAGTTGTTCGGACACGAGAAGGGGGCGTTCACCGGCGCGGTCGCGTCGAAGCAGGGTCTGTTTGAAGTTGCCGACGGGGGCACGCTCTTCATCGACGAGATTGGCGAGATGCCCGGCCCGCTGCAAGCCAAGTTGCTGCGAGTCTTGGAGGACGGCTCGATGCGTCGCGTGGGGTCGATCAAGGAACGCAAGGTGAATGTCCGCATTCTCTGCGCGACCAATCGCAACCTGGCGGAAGAAGTCGAGGTGGGTCACTTCCGCGAAGATCTGTTTTACCGCATCAATGTGATGTCGCTCGAGCTGCCGCCAATTCGCGAGCGGACCGGCGACATCCCGCTGCTGGTCGCCCATTTCCTCGGACCGGGTTGGGAGATCGAACTGGATGCGATGCAGGCGCTGGAGCGTTACCGCTGGCCGGGCAACATTCGACAACTGCTGAATTCGCTGGAACGCGGCAAAATCATGTCGGAGGGATGCACCGTACGGTTGACGGATCTGCCCCGCGAGATCTGCGACACGTCCAGCGACGTCGTCCACACGTCCCGGTGCGACTGCGACGATCTCGCCTCAATCGAGCGAGCCAAAGTGCTCGAAGTGCTGCGCCGCGAGAACGGCAATAAGACGCGCGCCGCGCGAGTGCTGGGGGTCGACCGCCGGAAAATCTATCGCTTGGTCGAGAAGTACACGATCAAGAACGAGGAGATTCACACTGCCGAGTAACGAGTCAGGCTGAAAGACAGTCAGGCTGAAAGGGAGTCAGCGAAGGCGGCGCGAGGCGGTCAGGCCGGAAACTGCTTGCAACTGGCGAAAACGTGCTCGCCGTTGGCCCACCGTTTTGAGAGATCGGTTGCGTGGAGGGCCGAAGCCAACGCGCTGTTCAATTCGTAGCGGCCGGCGTCGACACCGCCTTCCTCCAACGCATTGGCGAGCCCTGAGTAGATCCCCTGCGCGAGTGATGAGACGCCACGTTGTGTATCGGCGCCGCCTTCGCTGGCGCACTCGGCGCAATCGGCGCGGCACGACAATGGGCGCCGCGAGTAAACGGCGCAGGTGTCGTCCCCGCCCAGCAGTGGACACGTAACGCCCGCTCCCTCGTATTCGCCGCGACTCATCGTCTCCGTTCGCGCCGCGTTGGCGTCCGCGAGTTGGCTGATGCGGTTGAGTTCGGTTGCGCTCAGCTGCTGAATGCTGTCGGCGACCGCCAGCACTTCGGGCGCAGTCACTCCAATCATCTCGTGACACCGCGCCGAACACTGGCCCTCTTCACCCTTGAGTTGCTCAATCGCGTCGACAGCGCCCTGGAATAGTTCGTCCGCCAACATCGTCGCCGTCGAGCTGGAACGGTTTGTCGACATATGGCGATT
>JASMLW010000309.1 GCA_030748485.1 Pirellulaceae bacterium | reverse complement strand
AACGGTTGAAATGGGCGGTCGCGGTGGAGGCTGGCGGGACTCGCGAGGCCGCTTCGGCAACGTGTGGCAGGCGATTCACACCGTCTCCGGTCACCCCCAGGAGGCGACGTTCGCCGAGATTGAATAGTCTCGCCGTTGAAGAGAAAGACACGACAAGAATCGCCCCGCGGAGGAATTCGCGGGGCGATTTTTTGTTGACGTCCCGCTGGACTCTGTCGCCGACAAATCGTCACGGGCACTGACCCGACCGGCGGTCGAGGGTATAAATGTCGCACCAACGGAAATCGTGCGAGGCCCTTCATGCAACTAGCCGTCTTGGGTGACGACCGCGATGCGCTTCGCATCGCCGAGCGAGTTGCGCGGTCGGGACATCAAGTCGTGGCGCTGCTCGATTGCGATTCGGCTTGCGCCGCTGACCGGTTCCCCGACGCGGTTGATCTCGACTGGGAATCGCTGCTCGACGATTCGCTCGTCGACGCCGTGATTGTGGGTCGCGAGGGAAGCGAGCGGCGAGCCGATCAGATCCGCAAGTTGGCGCAAGCGGCCATCCCGATGCTCGTACTTCAGCCGGCTTGCGAAGCGATCGTCGGCTTCGAAATCGAGATGATCCAACGCGACACGAATTGCTTGATCGCGTCACACTATCCGGGCTGGAGCCACCCGACACTCGAACATCTCCGCCAAGTTGTCAGCAGTCCGGACTGCCCGATCGGACAACTGCAGCAGATCGTGTTTGAACGGCGGCTGCGAGAACGGGATGCGGCGACCGTCATCCGGCAACTCAGCCAAGACGTCGCGCTGATCCAACCCATCGTGGGCGAAATCAAACAAGTTTCCGCACTCGGAGGCGCTGGTCGTGAATCGGATCTGTCCAATCTGAGCGTCAACATGTCCGCTGCCGGCGGCGCCATCTTCCGCTGGTCCGTTTCACCGGGAACAGCGCGCGCCGACGCGAATGTGTCGATTGTTGGAGACCGAGGGCAACTCGGAATCGTGTTGAACGCGGAGGAGGCGGAATGGCGTATCGACGGCGGTCCGGACCCGAGCCAATGGGATTCCAGCCGCGCCGCCGTTGAGCAACTTCGCGAAGCCATTGAAGGAGTCCGCGCGCCTTCGCCGAGTTGGCCCGAAGTCTGCCGTCACATGGAAATCGCCGAAACGGCTGAACGCAGCGTTCGCAAAGGAAAGACGTTTGAGCTGTACAACGAGCCGCACACAGAGGAAGCGACATTCAAGGGCGTCATGGCGGCCAGCGGTTGCCTGCTCCTGATGATCGCGCTTGCCGTGATCGTCGTTTGGGGCGTCATCGAAGGAATCCGTCTGCCCGAGAAGCGATCGGCGATGCGGGCTGAAATGGCAAGTCGCGAAGTGGCCGCGGCGACCGGCGACGTCGTTGAGGACGACTCGGCGAAATCCAAACCCGCATGGCCCTTGTGGCTGCGACTTTGGCCCGTCTATCCCTTCGCGATCTTTTTGCTCCTGCAATCGCTCAAGCTGATCGTCCGGCCGGAGAACGAGCAAGCAGACGATGTATCGGCGAAGACAGGCGGCGAGTCGAGTGATCAACCGATCGACGCCAGTGGTTGACGCAACTCACCGCAGGAAACGGATCGTCGTACGTCCGCTCGGGATCCGCGTCGACACGCGTCCCCATTCTTCAGCGTGCCGCACAGGCCTTGCGGATCGCTTACCGGATCGATCCCGAGTCGATGTTTGCCGTACGGCTGAGGCGAGGCGTGGACGCGCTGGAGAGGATTGCGCCACGTGCGAGTCGACCGATCGATCGGCCTGGGTTGTCGCCGGCGCAGCCCCGTCGTACGTGTCCGCCGGCGCTTCCACCGGCGCTGGCCCCTCGCCACGGTTTACCGGCCGCTGAGCCGGCGTCGGCTCGAGCCGAGTTGGCTGGGGAGCAAACACGGGCTTCGTGGGAACGGGTAGGAATCGCGAAGGGGGACGCAGCAGAGGCTCCGCCGGCGCATGACGATCGTGCCAGGTCGTAAACCCCTTGGGCATCTCGTGGTCCGCGCGAGGCATCGGCCCATCGATCGGCGGCGGCGAACCGTGGAAACGGGTCGAACAAAACCCGCCTCCGCAGCAGCCCGTCGCCGTGACGACGATGGCAATCAAAGTCGCGGCTGTCCAGTTCCCAAGTTTTGACATCGCATTCATTGTCCGACCGAGAAACGATTCTTCGTCATCCAACGTCGGCGATTCGAACCCGAAAACTTGACCCAATCGGCAAACTTTGACTACCTCCGCTGCTTTTCAAGAACACCGCTTGCCGGGCTGATTCCCTGGCTTAGGCAACCGACACGGCTCCCCAGGCAGCGTGCCTCCGCCTCAACTACCCATCTCCCTTACGTCGTGCAGTTATGACGAAAATGGCCCAATATCTGGCAAACTGGGTGGGGTTTGCGGTCCGTTTATCCGCGTTCTAAGGCTTGGTCTACACGGACGCCGATCTTCTTTTCGCGGACCCGCGCCCTCTCCGCGTCATTACGACCCTCGCCGCTAGCGTCCACCGCTAGCGGTGTCCCCAACATGACGAGCTACTTATGCGTTTGACCGAGAATCGTTTTCACCCCGGGCACCTACTGCTTGTTGCCACGGTGGTCGTGACATGTCTGGTCGAAACACGCCTGCAAGCCTCTCCCAAGCGACGAACTCCGATCGTCGAAGCGTACGAGCGGGTTAGCCACGCGGTGGTGAACATCCACGGACGCAAGCGACTGCCGGCCGACACGATCGTTTCAGCGGAGGACTTTCGGCAGGTCAACGGTATGGGGACGGGCGTCGTCATCGACGAACGCGGCTACATTCTCACCAACTCGCATGTCGTCGATGGAGTTGCCAACATCCAGGTCAGCTTCGTGGACGAAACGAGTACGACGGCCAGGCTGGTGGCGAACGACCCGGCCAGCGATTTGGCGGTCATCAAGATCAATCTCGACCGCAAGTTTCCCGCGATTCCGGTGGGGACCTCGCACGACCTGATGCGAGGCGAACCGGTCATCGCCATCGGCAACGCGTTCGGCTACACGCACACTGTCTCCAATGGAATCATCAGCGCTCTGCATCGCAGCGTGAAGATCAGCGACACGCAGGAATACCGCAACTTGATTCAGACAAACGCCAGCATCAACCCGGGCAACTCGGGCGGTCCGCTGCTGAACATTGACGGCGAGATGATTGGAATCAACGTGGCCGTCCGCGTTGGCGCTCAGGGCATCGGTTTCGCCCTTCCGGTCGACGACGCGATGCAGGTGGCGGCGAAGCTGCTTACCACTCGGCGAATCGACGACACGACGCACGGGGTGATCGGCGAGACGGTTCGCGAGGGGACGTTGGCGGAGGCAAAATTCGTCGTCAAACGGGTTGAGTCGGGCAGTCCGGCGGCCAAGGCGGGATTGAAGAAGGGCGATGTGGTCGTCGAAGTGGACCGCCGCGAAATTGTCCGCAGTCTGGACTTCGAGCGCGCGCTGCTGGGGCGCGAGCAGGGGGAAGAAATCCCCGTGCAAGTCGATCGCCA
>JASMLW010000308.1 GCA_030748485.1 Pirellulaceae bacterium | reverse complement strand
TATCCCGTACATTTTCCTTGCTTTCTGGATCCTCTTCCGCTACTACCTTGTCTACGCATTTCTGCTCGATCGAAACCTCTCGCTGGGCGAGGCGATGGCGCAATCGGCCCATTTCATGCGCGGCAACAAGTTGGTCGTTTTCGGCGCCAGTATCGTTTGGGGAGCCTTGTTCTTCGCGACGTGTTGCGGGCTTGGTGTCGGAGTAATCTGGTTCATGCCCTTCATGGTGGTCGTTTCGTTGTGCTGCTACATGAAGGCGACGGGGCAGGCAATCAACGTGCAGGCGGCGAGCGTCGGCTAGGCAACGCGGTGAGCTCACTTCCAAGCGAGTTGCCGCTCGGATCGACTGGGCAGCTCCCGCTGGGGCGCTGAAATCGATCTAAGTTGAGGCGGAGTCGCGTTTGCCGTATCCTAGCGAGATGCGAGTTTACCCTCCATTTCGCCTTCCCCGGTCACTGCTGGCCCCGCCGTTTTGTGCGCTGGCCGCCCTCTTGTTCACCTTCTCGCATGCCCCCGCGGACGAAGCTTCCAAGCCGTTGGTCTACGAGAGCGATGTGCGGGCGATCTTTGTTTCGAAGTGCGGTTCGTGTCACGGCGACCGCGCTCAAAAGGCGGAACTGAAACTGACCGACGCCGCCTCTCTGTTGCGCGGCGGAGAATCTGGACGAGTCGTCGTCGCGGGCAAACCGAACGACAGTCTGTTGTGGGAGTTGGTCGCCGCAGAGGAGATGCCGCCAGAGAACGCCAAGCGACTCACCGACCGAGAGAAGCAAGTCCTTCGCGATTGGATCGCCGGCGGAGCTCGTGTCGGCTCACCACCCACCGCATCGCCGGAGCGCCAAGAGTCGTTCTATACGATCGCGCCCCTGTTGTTTCGCCGCTGCACAGCTTGCCACGGGCCCGAGTACCAGCAGGGCGGGCTCGACGCGCGCACACGGGAGACCTTGCTGCGCGGCGGCGGCGGTGGACCCGGCTTTATCGCCGGCGACTCACATGCGAGCCATATTGTCCGCCGAGTCGTCGATAACCTTTGCCCCCCACAAGCCGACATCGGTGAAGCGGGCATTGAGCCGATGACCCGTGGTGAACTAGACCAACTCAAGGCCTGGATCGACGCCGGCGCGCCCGCCGGGCTTCGTGCGAAAACGGAACGATCGCAAGTCGCAGCCGCCGACCGGCGGCACTGGGCGTTCCAGCCGCCGCGGCGCTCGGCGACACCTCAGATTGAAGCAGACCAGCGCAGCGAAATGCGCAACGCCGTCGACGCGTTCGTCCTTCGCAAGCTCGCCGACGCCGGGCTGTCGTGGGCCGCGCCCGCAGACCGGTTAACACTGATCCGCCGAGTGTCTTTCGACTTGACCGGGCTGCCGCCGGACGAGGAGCTGGTCGATCGATTTCTGTCCGACTCGCGGCCGGGAGCCTGGGAGCGCGTGGTTGATCAACTACTCGCCTCGCCTCGTTACGGCGAGCGCTGGAGCCGGTTCTGGCTGGACTTGGCGGGGTACGCCGATTCGGAGGGCAAGCGACACGCCGACCTGGTTCGACCCTACGCGTATCGGTATCGCGATTATGTCATTCGATCGCACAACGACGATCAGCCTTTCGACGAGTTTCTTCGGGAACAGCTGGCCGGCGACGAGATGGTCGACTACAGCAGCGGAATCGTCAGCGCCGGCGACCTGCAGAAACTGATCGCGACGGGTTTCCTGCGGATGGCTCCTGACGGGACCTCGGCCGATCCGGTGAATCGATTCAGCGATCGCGTGGAGGTCATTGCCGACGAACTGGATATTCTGACGCGAGGTGTCTTAGGGCTCAGCATGAAATGCTCCCGCTGCCACAGCCACAAGTACGACCCGCTGCCGCAGCGCGACTACTATCGATTGGTCGCCGTCTTCCGCGGCGCGTACGACGAGTACGATTGGCTCACTCCCCAGCCATTTGGGAATCAGTGGAACAAGGCGAAGCGCCGCCACCTCGAGGTCGCAACTCGGGCCGAGCGCGACGATTGGGATGCTGCCAAGTCGGCGGCGGACAAACGAGTAGCCGACTTACAGAAACAGATCAAAGCGACCCAGAACGACAAGCAGCGTCTCAAGCAACTCCAAACCAAACTCAAGAACGTCCAGGCGGCGGGGCCGAAGCTTCCCAAGGTCCGCGCGTTGTGGGATCGAGGTCGACCTTCACCCACCTATGTCTATCGTCGCGGAGACGAATTGCAGCCGACGCATTTCGTCGAACCGGGCGTGCCTGAAGTGCTCGAAAACGCCAGCCTGCGCTACGGCGAGCCGCAACCGACGAACTCGCTCGGCACCGGTCGGCGTTTGCGATTCGCCGAATGGCTGACGCACGCCGAGCATCCGCTGACGGCTCGCGTCGCCGTCAACCGAATCTGGGCTCAGCACTTCGGCGCCGGGATTGTCCGCAGTTTGGACGAGTTCGGCGCGATGGGCGAGCAACCGTCGCACCCGCAATTACTCGATTGGCTGGCGGTCGAATTCCGCGAGAGCGGGTACTCCCGCAAACACATTCACCGTTTGATCGCGACATCCCGCACCTATCGGCAGCGATCACAGGTTGCCTCGGATGTGGAGGAGAAGGATCCGGAGAACCGCTTGCTGTCGAGGATGCCGCTGCGGCGATTGGACGCCGAACAGCTACGCGACTCATTGCTGCTGGTCAGCGGGCAGTTTTCCGAGCGAGCTTTCGGCAAGCCGGACGACGTCGAGGTCCGCGGCGATGGGCTCGTCACGGCGAAGCCGACGGTGTTCGGTTTTCGCCGCAGTGTCTACGTTCGCCAACGGCGCAAAGAGATGCCCAGCCTGTTAGAGACATTCGACCTGCCCCAGATGAACCCGAACTGCCTGGAACGGCGAAGTTCAACCGTCGTGTCTCAGCCCCTGCAATTGCTGCACGGCAAGTTCGTTTATCAGTTGGCCGGGCAGTTCGCCGCACGGATCCAGGAGCACGGAGGCGGCGGCGCTCGAGTTGCAGAGCAGCTCGCCGCAGCCTGGCGGCTCGCTTACAGTCGACCCATCCGCAAAGACGAACTTCAAGTCGCACTCAACGCCCACCTCGAGTTGCAAGAGAATTGGGAGCAGCAGTCGCTGACGAGCGACGAGGCGGGCGCTCGCGCACTCCGCGACTTTTGCCACATGCTGCTCAACTCGGCCGAATTCCTGTACGTCGATTAGTTAGTCTCATGCCGAATGAATCCACACGCCGGTTGCATCTCCATTCAAGCTCGTCCGAGGAGCGGGCGACCCGCCGCTCCTTCTTTGGTCGCATGTCGGATGGCGTATGTGGAGCGGCGTTGGCTTATCTATTAGGCGAAGGGCTCGCGCGTGCGGGCGGCGAGACGGCCAATCTGCTCCCCAAGAGACCTCATCACCGACCGGCGGCTCGTTCGGTCATTCATCTTTGCATGCAGGGCGGCCCGAGCCAGGTCGATTTATTCGATCCGAAACCGGCTCTGCAAAAATACGACGGACAGACGGCTCCCCGCGAATTGACCGGCAACGCGATCTTTGAGAAAGACCGGCAGGGCAAACTGATGGTGAGCCCGTGGAAATTCGCTCGACACGGTCGCTGCGGCGCGTGGGTCTCGGAACTGTTGCCCCATACGGCGAAGTTGGTCGACACCATGTCGATCATTCGGTCGATGTACAACGTGCATCCCAACCACGAACCGGCGATCTATAAACTGCAGTCGGGACTGACATTCCCCGGTCACCCGGCGTTTGGAGCGTGGATCGTCTATGGGCTGGGGGCGGAAAATCAAAACCTCCCCGCCTATGTCGTCCTGGCGGATCCGTCGAATCATCTGCCGGTCAACGGCGTAGAGAACTGGATGTCCGGCTACCTGCCGCCCGTCTACCAAGGCGCCCCAATGCGTTCGTCGGGTTCACCTTTGTTGAACTTGAAACCCGATTACGACGAGCCGGCGGGAGTCACTCGCGCCAAACGCGATCTGCTTCGTGTGCTCGACCGCCGCCACCGTGAGCAGCGGGCCGCGGACGTATTGGATGCGCGAATCAGCAACTACGAAATGGCCGCTCGGATGCAAGTCGAAGCGCTGGAGACGCTCGATTTGGAAACCGAAACGGCGGAGACCCTCCAACTGTACGGGATTGGCGCAAAAGAGACTGACAGTTTCGGCCGCCGCTGCTTGTTGGCGCGGCGCTTGATCGAGCGCGGAGTGCGCTTCGTGCAACTCTTCCCGCGCGGACAGGCGTGGGACAACCACAAGAACATTCGCCAATCCCTCCCCGCGATCTGCCGTCAAACAGACAAGCCGGTCGCCGGATTGCTGGCCGATCTGCGACGCCGCGGGTTGCTGGACGAAACGCTCGTGTTGTGGGGCGGTGAGTTCGGTCGTCTGCCCACCGCGCAAGTCCAGAACGCCGCCCAGCTGAAAACGGCCGGACGCGATCACGGGCCATACGGTTTCACCGCCTGGATGGCCGGAGGCGGAGCCAAGCAGGGCTGTGTCTACGGCTCAACGGACGATGTCGGCTACGCCGCAGTCGACGACCGCGTCAGCATTCAGGACTGGCACGCGACCGTGCTACACCTGCTCGGCATGCGCTCTCAGGATCTTGTGTACGATCGCAACGGTCTCGGTGAACGATTGACCCACCAATTCGAAACCCGTGTTGTCGAAGGCGTTGTCGCGTAGCTGAGTCGCGGTGGGACTACGAGGTAGCAGGTGGAGCGTCCATTGTCGCGACTTCGTCCGGATTCATTTTGTCGCGGTTTGGGAAGTGGAGCGTCCATGGTCGCGACTTCGTCGCGAAGTCCTCGTACGATGGCCTTCCGAGGCCGTCGAATGCGGGTCAGTCTCAAGAGAAGCCTCCCGATTCGGGCTCAGCGGCCCAAGAGATCGCCGCGATGTGTCGAGTGGAACGTCCATTGTCGCGACTTCGTCGCGAAGTCCTGCCCGGCAGGCAGGACCTACTTACGTACGATGGCATTCCGAGGCCGTCGAGAGCGGGTTGGCGCAAGAAAAGCTGTTGGATTTGTGCTCAGCGCGGTATGAAAAACGCCGCGTTGTCTTGAAGTGGGACGCCCATTGTCGCGACTTCGTCGCGAAGTCCTGCCCGGCAGGCAGGACCTACTTACGTACGATGGCCTTCCGAGGCCGTCGAGAGC
>JASMLW010000307.1 GCA_030748485.1 Pirellulaceae bacterium | reverse complement strand
CGGGCATGATCCCCAAAGTTGAAGCCTGCCTCGAGACGCTGGACCGCGGCGTCGGCAAGGTTCACATCGTCAACGGCAGCCTGCGACACTCGTTGTTGCTCGAGATCTACACGACCTCCGGCGTCGGAACGCAAATCGTCCCCGAGCGAAAGTGAGTATTTGGCCGTCGCCGCGGGTCGGGTGAGACTCAGACGTCGGCCGCCGACAGAACAGCGATAATCAAACCAACATCATCACTCGACACGCCAACTGCGACACGGACTGGAGCCTCCTGTTCCGCCGAACCTGCAACCCTGTCGAGTGTCCCTCACCTTTCCGCTCCACCGGGAGCGCGGGTGAGCACATCGACTTCAGCGAGATGACCCGACAGGCAAACACGACCTTCAAGACCTTTTCACAAAGAAAACTCGGAGACCAGTCACGTGAGCGATCCCCTCAGCTCGGCGGACACGGTGGCTCTTTTTGTAGAGCAAGTCATTCCCAACTACGGCCGTTACCCGGTCAATCTGGTTCGCGGCGAAGGGTCGCGCGTCTGGGACGCGGAGGGGCGCGAGTACTTGGATCTGTTCCCGGGATGGGGTTGTAACCTGCTCGGTCACTGCCCGCCGCCGGTGGTCGCCGCCATTCAAGAGCAGGCGGCCAAACTGATCCACGTCCCCAATACGTGGCACATCGACTTGCAAGGGCGTTGGGCCGAGCTTCTCAATCGGCACAGCTTCGGCGGCCAGGCCTTCTTCTGCAACTCGGGAGCCGAGGCCAACGAAGGGGCGATCAAGTTGGCTCGACTCCACACGGCGAAGGACCGCTACAAGATCATCACCTTCGAGGGCGGTTTCCACGGCCGCACCATGGGCTCGCTGTCCGCGACCGCCCAACCCAAATACCACGAGGGAATCGGTCCCATCTGCGCCGGCTTTGTCTACTGCCCGTACGGTGATCTGGATTCGGTGCGGGAGAAGATCGACGACGAGACGTGCGCGATCCTGGTCGAACCAGTTCAAGGCGAGGGCGGCGTGCGAATTCCGCCGGACGGTTTTCTCGCCGGGCTGCGGCGCCTGGCGGACGAGAACGAGTTGCTGCTGATCTTCGACGAAGTGCAGACCGGCTGTGGCCGCACCGGCCATTGGTTCGGCTATCAGCACTTCGGCGTCACGCCCGACCTGATGACGCTCGCCAAATCGCTTTGTGGCGGGGTGGCGGCGGGGGCCTTGCTGGCCACCAAGGCCGTGGCTCCCAGTTTGCGACCGGGCATGCACGCCGCCACATTCGGCGGCAACCCGATCGCCGCGGCGGCGGGAATCGCCGCTCTGCAGATGATCGAAGATGAAAACCTGCTCGACCGCGTCGCCGAATTGAGCGCCGTCTTTCAGCGTCGGTTTGAGCAATTCGCCGCCGAATGCGAGCTGGTCAGTGAGGTCCGAGTCATCGGGATGATGATCGGCGTCGAACTCAACGCGGACGGCGCGGCGGTCGTCAAAAAGTGTCTCGACGACAACGTGCTGATCAATTGCACACAGGGCAATGTCGTTCGATTATTGCCCGCCATGAACCTCACCACGGACGAAGCGGAGCGCGGCTGCGACGTCGTCTGCGCGGCGATCCAATCGCTCATCGACTAGCCATCGTCAATCGACTCATCTCTTGTCGGGATTTGCGTCATGCGTCACATGCTCAGCCTATTCGATCTCACGGCCGCCGAAATCGAGCGCGTCTTCGCGGTCACCGAAGATCTCAAGACCAAGTTCACCGCCGGCGTCCGCGAACCGATTCTGCCGGGCCGCGTGTTGGCCCTGCTGTTTGAGAAGCCGTCGTTGCGGACGCGGGTGAGTTTCGAGGCGGGGATCGGCCACCTGGGCGGCGTCAGCCTGTTTCTCGGGCAGGACGTCGGGTGGGGCGAACGGGAGTCGATTCGCGACTTCGCCCAAGTGCTCGGGCAATACGTCGACGCCGTTGTCTGCCGCGCCAAGGCGCACGCCAAAGTCGAAGAACTGGCTCAATTCGCCGAGTGCGCCGTGATCAATGGACTGACAGATTATTATCATCCATGCCAGGCGCTCGCCGATCTCTACACCGTTCGTGAAATCGTCGGCGATGTCGGCGACTCCAAGGTCGCTTATGTCGGCGACGCCAACAACGTGGCTCGCAGTTTGGCGATCGGCTGCGCGAAACTGGGAGCGACGTTCGCCATCGCGTCGCCCGCGAACTACTCATTCGAGCGCGAGTTCGTGGAGAAACTGCAGTCCGAGACGGGTGAGCTGATCGAGACGACGGACCCGCGGGAAGCCGTGGCCGGAGCCGACGCGGTCTACACCGATGTGTGGGCCAGCATGGGGCAGGAGTCCGAACAGGAGCGGCGCGCCGCTGATTTCGCCGACTACCAAGTGAACTCGGTTTTGATGAGCGCCGCGCCCGAGGCCTGCTTTCTCCACTGCCTGCCCGCCCGCCGCGGCGAAGAGGTGACCGACGATGTGATCGACGGCCCGCAAAGCGCAGTCGTCCAGCAGGCGGCCAACCGAATGCACGTGCAAAAAGGACTTCTCGCCTGGTTGTTGGCGTCGCAGCATTGAACTAACACCGCAACACTTCCTCATAGCAAACAGATGCCTCGCCGATCGAATCAACTGCGGACAACTCGCGCAAAGCGCCGCTTCACGCGGACATCTCCCGGCAGCGTTCTCTTCGAAGCGGGAGGCACAGCCGTGCTCTGCACCGCCTCCGTCGACGCCTCCGTGCCGCGCTGGCTGGAGGGAAAAGGGAAAGGGTGGATCACCGCCGAGTACAACATGTTGCCCAACAGCACGAGCCCGCGAAAAAAACGCGACCGCACCAAAGTCGACGGCCGCACGACGGAGATTCAGCGCTTGATTGGCCGCAGTCTCCGCGCCGTCGCCGATCTCGAAGCGTTGGGCGAGCGCCTGGTCACCGTCGATTGCGACGTCTTGGAAGCTGACGGAGGAACTCGAACGGCCAGCATCACGGGCGGATTCATCGCGCTAGTCGACGCGATCAAGAGCGTGAGGAACGAACTACCCGATCCGGACCGCTTTCCGCTCCGCGACAGCGTCGCCGCCATCAGCGTCGGCCTGCTCAAAGATAAGGCCGTCCTCGATCTCGACTACGAACTCGATTCCGCCGCCGACGTCGACATGAACGTGGTGATGACGGGGAGTGGACGGTTTGTCGAGATTCAAGGGACGGGCGAAGAGGCGACGTTCGACGACAAGCAATTGGCGGCGCTGCTCAAACTCGCCAAGAAAGGCATTCGCGAGTTGACGGAAGTCCAAAAGAAGTCGCTCGGCCGCCTGTGGCCCTTCGGCTAGCCCGCCCGTTCTTCGTACGCGGAAGACAACCCGTCGACGAAGACGAACGGGGATCGAGTGCGATCGGGTTTCAACCGCCTACATCCGGCGACACCGACAGAGCCGCCGCCCCTTGCTTGCGCACGCGCGAGCGAGGGATCGCAGCGCGACGGGTTTTCAACCGCCAGGGACTCGACGTAACGTCGATACAGCCGCCGCCCCTTGCTTGCGCAGCGGGCTGGTGTAGACGAACCACTGCACACCAGCGAAACGGCGTCGCACACCAGCCCGCACACCAGCCCGACGCGCGAGCGAGGGATCGCAGCGCGACGG
>JASMLW010000306.1 GCA_030748485.1 Pirellulaceae bacterium | reverse complement strand
GTTGTTGTCCTTGAAGTAAGGATCGACATTTTTCTCCCAGTCCAGTTGCTCGATAATGAAGTCGAGGTCCTGGTGTTTGTCTTCGGGAACGTCCTTGACCAGCAGCGACCACGGCACTTCGCGGCCTTCGACAATCGACTGATACATTCCGAAGACGTCGCTGCCCCACTGCGGCTCGTACGTGCAGAGCGATCCCGGCGCGTGAAGTACGCCAGGCGGAATCAGCCAACCCGTACCACGTTTCAGTCGATAGGCCTTGGATAGATCGAGAATGCCGTTGTCGCCTTTGCTCCAATCCTCAAGGCACTTGCGGATCTGAGCCTTGGTCGTGCCCGGCTCCAATCCCATGAACGTGTAGCAGAAGTTGTTGTCGACGTTGTTGTATTGGGGCGGGAAGTAGTAGCTTTCCGGCTTCCCCTCTTGGCCGGTCAATGCGGCGTGTTCGAACTTCTGGTGCATGTGATGCGGGATGGGCCCCATGTTGTCGAAGAACTTCGAGTAGACGGGCCACCGCTCATACTTGTCCCACATCGCCTTGCCGATGAGCCGTTCCCCAGCTTCGCTAACGGCGTCCTTGAGGCTGAAGTGGTTGCCCTCAAAGGAGCAGAAACTGAGCCCCTCGTGCCACACGCGGCCCTCGTTGGCCGCTTCCGTCGCGCTGGAAAACCAGCGCTCGTCAATTCCCCCGCGCTCGGCGCCGTAGGCGTAGAGGTGAGCCGGGTTGAGTTTGATTCGGCGACCGGGATGGAGAAAGCTGCGCGGCACCCAAGTCGGCGTCAGTCTCAGCAAGCCCTGTCCAGCGTCCAGAGCGCTCGCCAATGCACTGCTGATGCTATCGCCTGGTAATACGTTGGGCGAAATCATGTCTGCCTCTGAGTTTAAGATCGAAATGAATTGAGGATTGGCCGCGGATTCTTGACGTCGGTCGCGCGATAACGCGCCAGCTCCGCCGGCGGCCTGGCCACACACCCGCTTGGTCGACCAGTTCCGGTCGCTCGACCGGGGCTCGTCGGTCCAGAGAAAAGGAACCGTTTTGTAGTCGCTTTCCGAGCGGCTGACAAGTAACAGCAACCGCCCGCGCTGGCGAGTTTCAGCTGCTCGCGTCCGCCAGCTCCGTCGCGTCGCGGATGAGGTCGCTGGCAATCGCGCCTGCCAGGCCCTAAATTGTCAAATTGCTAACTAATCGCTGCGAACCATTCAGGGGCGTCGCAGCGCGCCCCCCGACAAGTCGAGTCATTGGGAGTTCAACATGGCGGCCAAGTCCTGGGTGCTCACCGACCACAGCGCGAACGAATACGTCACCGACCTCACACTTACCGACAAGGACGCGCCGGCCGCCACGGGCTGCACTGTGACCAAACGCACACTGCGCGGCGGGTTGAGCGATGGGGTGGACGTGGTGCGCGTCGACAACGGCGCTTGTCGCTTTGACGTGCTGCCGACGCGCGGCATGGGCATCTGGCGGGCGTGGGTCGGCGATCTCGAAATCGGCTGGCGTTCCCCCGTGCGCGGCCCCGTGCACCCGGCCCACGTTCCAGTCGGCGAGTCGACCGGACTCGGCTGGCTCGACGGTTTCGACGAGTTGCTTGTTCGCTGTGGGTTGGAGAGCAACGGCGCGCCGGAATTCGACGAAGAGGGTCGCGTAGCGTATCCGTTGCACGGCCGCATCGCCAACAAACCAGCTCACCGCGTGAGCGTCTCGATCGACGACGATACGGGCGAGATTGCCGTGCGGGGATCGGTCGAAGAGACGCGATTCCATTTTCTCAAAGTACGTCTCGACTCGGTCGTGCGAACCAAACCGGGAGAACCGGGATTCCGCATCGAGGACACGGTGGTCAACATCAGTGGATCGCCCGCCGAAATCCAGATGCTCTATCACTGCAACTTCGGACTGCCGTTGCTCGGGGCCGGCGCGCAGGTCGTCGCACCCGTAAAAACGGTCGTGCCGCGCAACGATCACGCGGCCAGCGGCGTCAAGGCCTGGCCCACCTACTCGGGCGAAGCCGCGGGCTACGAAGAGCAGGTCTACTTCCTCGAGTTGCTGGCCGACGATAACGGCCGCACCCAAGCGATGCTCAAAGACGCCCACGGCATGAAAGCGGCGACGATGTACTTCAACAAACGCCAGTTGCCGTGTTTCTCGGTCTGGAAGAACACGACCAGCGCGCCGGACGGATACGTCACGGGGCTCGAACCGGGCACGAATTTCCCCAATCCGAGGACGTACGAGGGCGAGCAGGGACGGGTCGCCAAACTAGACGGAGCCGGCTCGATCTCGTTCGACTTCGCCCTCAAGATTCACCGCAACCAGGCCGAGGTCGAGGCGGGCGAAAAAGAGATCGCCGCACTGCAAGGCGATGTGAAACCAAAAGTCTTTGACTCGCCCCAAGAAGGCTGGTGCGCGCCGGGCTGATCGCCAGCGCGACGTCCCGCCGACACAACGTCTTTCAACACAACGTCTTTCAACACAACGTCTTTCAACACAACGTCTTTCAACACAACGTCTTTCAACACAACGTCTTTCAACACAACGTCTTTCAACACAGCGTCTTTCAACACAGCGTCTTTCAACACAAGCCTTGACGTTGTGATTACTTTACGTAGTCCGCGGAGAGCCGGTAGTAGACTCCGCCGAGGCCGTTGACGGGTTTGATCTTACCGTCGACTTCGAATGTGCCGGCCAACCTGCGCCGGCGCGTCGAGTACTTGACTGTCAGCGGACCGTTCGTTGTGACTTCGATCATATCGGTCAGCTTGGGTTGTCCGCCAAAACAACAGGTCCCCATGTCGGGCACCAGCACGAACTGATTGACAGGCCCCATGCCCAACACCGAGGGGTGCACGTAACCCTTCACGAAGACCTGCTCAGCATTGAATCTGTCGACGTCCACGGGGATCTGTTGGCCGGGAATGTCCGCGTTGGGCTGGAGTTGCGAGAACGAGATCCGCGTGTAACCCTCCGGCACTTCCGTCAAATAGATCACCGTGTGGGTAATCGATCCGCCGATGAAAACGCCGAGTGACAACATCGTGCCCAGCAGGCCGGGAATGTAACCGGTGACTTCATCGGGGTAGCGGCCAATGATGCGGAGCCCGATGACGCCGAGGAAGGAGCCGGCCAACGGCAGAAAGAGCAATGTCGGAAAGAGAATCGCCAACAAGCCCAGCAAACCGAAAAACAGCGACAGCACGGCCGCTTTACTCACCGCGCGGTAGGGAGCGATTTCGTGAGAGTACTCCGCCGAGAATCCGCCGTCGTCAGGTTGAGTTGAAGATGCAGTCGCCATAAGTGCGTCGATCGAAACGAGAAACGAAACCAACTCTATTCTAATCGGCGGCGGCGGCCGGCAACCCGAATTCGTCCGGCGTTGGCGGCAGGTGAATTCGCGGGCGTTCGCGCTGGCGCCTGCGAACACCTACGGGATCAAACGACCGATGGTTCGGACGGCGACAAAGCCGGGCTGCGGCCGAGCACTACGAGGCTTTTACTTTTTCGGCGTTCGACTTCGTGTCGTCTTTGGCCGGCTTGTAAGGAAAAAACGTGTTGGCCCGTTTGACGGCCGCCGGATCCAGTTTCTCCAGTTCCTTGATGATCTCCGCCGCCTCGGGTTTGGGGCAAGCCCGCAAGTAATTGATCACAGGCACTTTCACCCAACTCGATTTTTCGTCCGCCTCTTTGAACAACTTGACCAGACGATCGATCTGCGACCAATCGTCCCAGCGGGCCAAGTCGGGAATCACCAAGTCGGCCAATTGCGGCCGCTCCAGCATATGATGCAACGCCTTGACGAGCCGTTGGCGAGGAATGATCTCGGCGCTGTTGCCGTGAAAACGAACGGCCATGATCGCCGCATACGTGTCGGCGTAGTCGGCCTTCTTGTTCTTCAGGTAGAGATCTTCGACCAAACCCAATCCGTCGGGACCCTTCAACGTCAGATAGCAGGCGATCAAGGCGTCCAACCCCGCCTTGGCGCGGCGGTCCTTGGATCGCAACAACGACTCCAGGAACGGCAAGTCGTTCTTGCCGCCGCAGACGCCGAGCATCGTGAGGTAGAGACGGCGTCGGCTGGCCGGAACATTCTGGTCCTTGATCCAGGCGACCAGTTGATCGTGATCCATCTTCGACTTTAGAGCGATCACCGACTCGTAGGGCGCTTTGGCGAACTCGTCGTACGCATCGCGCGCTAACATCTCATCACTGTCTTCGAGGTAGTCCTGGAAAAAGGCCAGCCGGGCGGCTCCCTCTTGGGGCAGAGTTTTGAGCTTGCTCACATACGCCAAACCGCGCTTGCTCATCGGCAACGGCGTCGACCACATGACCTGCGGCGGATCAACACCCATGACGAGAAAACTGCTGTTCAATTTGGCGCGACCAAAGTAGATCGTCTGAATCAACTTTGACTTCGGCACATGCTCCCCGCCCTTGATTACGGTGGAGATCCGGAAGGTCGCCTTCGGAGCCGAGTCGTCTCCCGGCTTGGGCTTGGGCGGCAGCTTGACGAGTTGAGCGACGACGACCGTGTCCATCGTGTCGATCTCCTCGCTGAACGTTTGCGACACAGCGGCGCAGAATGGGCAAGCGGCCAGCGCCCCGGTCGCCGCGAACAAAACGGCCACCATCATCAGGGGAATCAGGCCGCGAAATTTGCGAGCTGGCGAGGCTAAAGTGGTTTTGGTGAGGAGTAACATCGTTACCTCGTTCTGCGATGAGTCTGCGATGAGGAGGTGGGCGACTAATGGAAGGGTGCTGGCCAATTCCCCGACAACTACTTCCCCAACGACTCAGCGACGTCGGTTCGGTATGCCGAGATTGCTGGGAAAAAGCCAACGACGACCGCCAACAACATCAACCCCGGAACCAGCAATAGTTCGGCGGAGATCTTGTCGTCGGCCTCCATTTTATACGCCACGGCCGCTGCCAGTGTAAGAACAAAACCGGCCAGCCACCAAACGGTGGAGCCCCGTTTTCGAGCCAACCCAAACCAGGCCGCCAGCGGGGGAAATATGAGCATCGCTGTCCACCATTTCGTTTCTCGCCGCTGAATTGCTGCATTTACGAGGTCCACGTGCGCCGTCGCCAGCAATAACATCCCCAGGGTGGCGGGCAATAAGACAGCGACCGAGGCCGGCAGCGGAAAGCGGGAAAAGTCCACCCCCAGCCAAGACAATACGTCGACCTCGGGAGCCAGATCGAAAAAACCGATCGTGACGCCCGTGCGGCCCTCGATCACGGAACTGAGTCCCGCGTTCAAGCTGTGCCCCAGCACCCAACCGACGACGCCCCCGGCCAGCGACAGGAAAATCGCCTCCAGTAAGATTACCGACATCACCGTATTCCGGCTGGCGCCGAGCGATCGCATCACGGCGATCTCATGCCGCCGGTCGTTCATCGAGTTGTAGATGCTCACCAGTATGCTGACACCGGAAACAATGCAGATCATCACGGTCATTCCCAGCAGGGCCATCTGCACGGGCGCGACGATGAGGTCGAGTAGATCGTAGATCTCCTTGACCGGCTGGACGGCTTGCGCCTCGCCGCCGTCATTGATCACTGTGTGCATCCCGGCGGCTACGAACGGATTGACCGTGCGGACGAGAATCGCCGTCACTTCGCGCTGCTCCAAAGGCAACGGTGTGAGTTCCAACTTGGGCGTCTTAGCGCGGCGTTCGGCTAACTCGGCTAACTCGGCTAACTCGGCGGGAGTCGGTTGATCGGGAGCCTCCGCGCCGGCGTTCGCATCCTCTTCGTCGTCTTCCGTCTTTGGCGTCTCCAACGGTTTGATGTGGTCGGCCATCAAGAAGAAGCCTTCCATGTTGACAAACACAGCGCGGTCGTTGGGAGTTCCAGAAGGGGCGAGAATGCCGACCACCGTGAAGGCGTTCTCATGGCCGTGACCTTCCGGGTCGCCGTGGGCCGGATTGATTTCGTCGCCAATCGCCACACCCATCTCGCGGGCTACGATCGAGCCGACCACCGCCTCAAAGTACCCGTGCTCGGGCGTCCACTCCTCAAAATTGCGTCCCTCGGAAAAATCGAATTTCGCTTCGTCCTCCAAGTCGACAACCAAGTCGTTGAACATGGCCGACGTCGTTCCGACGACCCGAAAGCGGCCAAAGTAATCGCCCAGACACAGGGGAATCGCGAACTTGGTGAGCCGGCCGAATTGCCCCCGGCGATCCAATTCGAAGGTCTCCATCCGCTCCGACTCGCGCGACGCCGACAGCGCGGAAATTCCCAACGGAGCGACGCCCGGAGTTAGTCCCCCGCCCAACGCCTCCAGCGCCAGTGTGTCGGAAAGCGCTTGGTGGGATTCGTAGGCGAACGAGTTCTTGAGTTGAGTTTGTCGAGTCTCTTGGTCAAAGAACTCGAGGTATATCGAGTAGTCGACGTTCTCGATCGGCTGGCTCAAATAGAAAACCGAATTGAGCGTCAGCTGCAGCTTGCCGCCCTTGGCGCCGATCAGCATGTTGTAGCCGAGGCTGGCGTTGCTGCGAAACTGCTCGGTTACAACACCGTGAACGGTCAGCACGACGACCACCAGCATCACGCCCAACGACATCGAAAGAGTCGTCAGCACCGAAGCGACGCCGCGTTGCAGAACACTGCGTAAAGCTATCTTCCAAAGACTCATCGTTTCCGAATCCGATACTGCCTATCCGTGTTATCCGTGGTCAATCGACCGCTCACCCTGCTGCTCTGAGCCGATGAGATTGATATTCTCCAAACGGTCGACTCGCTGAAACTGTTCGGCGACCTCCGTCGCGTGCGTGACCATCAGCAGGGCGACCTGCTCCTCCACGCACGTCTCGCGGATCAGGTCGATAATCATCTGCTGGTTGGCCGGGTCGACATTGGCGGTCGGTTCATCGGCCAACAACAGTCGCGGGCGATTGGCCAGCGCCCGGGCCACCGCGACTCGTTGCTGTTCGCCGACCGACAAGTCGCTCGGACGGTGGTGCATGCGGTGACTCAAGCCGACGCGGCCCAACAGCCGCTTGGCTCGGTCCATGTCTTTCTTGCCGCGGGCGAACGTCATCCCCAGCACGACATTCTCGACTGCAGTGAACCCATCGAGCAGATTAAACGTTTGAAAGACATACCCCAATTTCGCCGCGCGAAACCGATCTCTGCCCGCCTCCGACAGAGAAGTCACGCGAACATTGTCAATCCGCACGTCTCCCTCGTCCGCGGTGCGGATACCGGCGATCACGTGCAGCAAAGTCGTCTTGCCGCATCCGCTCCGCCCGATCAACACGACCTGCTCGCCAGCCGACACCGAGAACTTGGGGATATGGAGGATCGGCAACCGCTCACCGTTGCGCTGTACGAATGACTTCTTGAGTTCCTCGATTTTCAGCATTTGAATGTCGGGGCGAAGATCGGCGGGCGCGGTCCTCAGCCATTCCTCATCGCTCGTTGGAGATCTCGTTTGACATCGGCTTTCTTCATCGCCTCGCGCTTGTCGTGCAGCTTCTTACCGCGGCACAGCGCCATCTGAATCTTGGCGATCCCCCGGCTGTTGAAATACATTCTCATCGGTACGAGCGTCAGCCCCTTTTCGTGCGCTTTATTGGCGAATTTATTTAGCTCGCGCTTGTGGAGCAAGAGCTTTCGCTCCCGCTTCGGCTCGTGATTCCAGAGATTCGCCCAACGGTATTCGGGTATGTCGCTGCCGCAAAGCCACAACTCACCCTCCCGAACTCGACCGTACGCCTCGTCCAATGACACCTTGCCGTCACGAAGGCTCTTTACTTCGCTGCCGCGCAACACCAATCCGCATTCAAGTGTCTCGAGAATCTGGAACTTATGCCGCGCTTTGCGATTCTCAGCGATGGTCTTTGAACCATCGTCTGTCAGTTTCTTTTTCTTCTGCTTGTTCTTCTTTCCCATCTCTCAACGCCCCGAGTGGGCGTCCACACACAAAGCCTCACATCCTCAACGCCACAAGTCTTCCATCGTACCAGCGGTGGGGGTGGCAGGGCCACCGAGGGTCATTGCCGTGAAATATCATTGCCGCGAAATTTCATTGCCGTGAAATGTGCTGGTGGCGAGCTCGGTTGCCATCAATCTTCCGCTGCGTTGGGGCTCGTGCTAGATTGACTCGCGTCTGTTTATTCCTCCCTCAGCACGGATCTCAATGCACAGCGCCTCGCCAGCATCACCGTCGAGCGTCGAGTTTCGACTGCTTGGCGAGACGGCCTTGCCAGCTTGCCTGGAACTTCAGGACCGGCTCTGGCGGGAGATGGTCGCGACTCCCGAGCGTAGAATTGTCGTGCTGGTCGCCGAACATCCGCGTTCCCTGACGATTGGCAGGCAGGGGTCGCGGGCCCACATTGGTCTCTCCGACAAACAACTGAATCGACGGCAACTGTCGCCTCGATGGGTGAGTCGGGGCGGCGGCTGCGTGCTACATGCACCCGGCCAAATCGCTGTCTACTTCGTGGCTCCTCTGCAGCCCTTGAACTGGACGGTCAACGACGCCTTGTGGCGAATTCAGACGGGACTGATCGAAACGCTCGACCAACTGCAGATCCCGACGCGCGTGCCGCCCCGGCGGTTCGGGGCTTGGGGCAGATCCGGACAACTGGCGGCCGTCGGCGTGTCCGTGCGAAATTGGATCACTCGGTTTGGTTTCTATTTGAACGTGAATCCTTCGATGACTGATTTCTCCGCCGTCCAGACGGCGGCGGACGTCGGCCAGTCACTCCACGACGATCCGGACGAGTTGCCAGGGACGATGGGATGCTTGGTTTCGGAACGGAAGCAGGCTGGTAAGATGGCCAAAACTCGCGCAATACTGATTGAGCAGTTGGGCGAATCGCTCGACTGTCCCCGGTATCACGTTCATACCGGCCACCCCCAACTGGCGGCCATTACTCGAGCCATCCATGAATCCTCCGGCTTTTGACCTTCCCATCATCGAGCGGCCGCACCCGACGCGTTCGGGACCGCGATTGCCGACCTGGCTGAAGCGCGAAGTTCCTCGAGGCAACGCCAACCACTTCACCAGCCGGCTGCTCGACGAACTTGGCCTGGAAACGGTCTGCGACAACGCAAAGTGTCCGAATCGAATGGAGTGCTACGCTCAAAAGACGGCGACCTTCATGATTCTCGGCAACGTCTGCACTCGACCCTGCGGGTTCTGCAGTGTGTCGCGCGGAAGACCGGACGAGTTGGCGGCGGACGAGCCGGAGCGCGTCGCCGAAGCGGCCGCGCGATTGGGGCTGGAGCACGTCGTCATCACGTCGGTGACTCGAGATGACTTGCCCGACGGCGGAGCCGATCACTTCCACCAAACCGTCCAAGCCGTTCGGCGGCGAACTGACGCCACGATCGAAGTGCTCACGCCCGACTTCATCGAACAACGGCAGGCACTCCGACGCGTCGTGGAAGCGGCTCCGGACGTGTTTAACCACAACATGGAGACCGTCCCACGTCTCTACCGACAGGTGCGCGGTCCGAAGTCCGACTACGGCTGGACACTGCAGATGCTGCGCGAAACCAAACGCCTCAATCCGGCGGTCAAGACCAAGAGCGGACTGATGCTCGGCTTGGGTGAATCGCGCGACGAAGTGCTCGACGGACTCGCCGACTTACTCGAGTACGGATGTGACTTTTTGACGCTCGGGCAATACTTGCAGCCCACCTCAAAGATGCTGCCGGTCGCGCGCTACGTGCCGCCCGCGGAGTTCGCCGACCTGGGGCGAATGGCCGAGTCGATGGGATTCGCCAAAGTGGCGAGTGGGCCCTTCGTGCGCAGCAGCTATCACGCTCGTGAAATGGCTGAGCACGAGTGACGCGATGAGCCGCCACGCCGTACGACTACCCGATCTCGGCTTCGACCAACCGGCCCGCGTCTTGACGTGGTTCATGGTCGAAGGCAAGCCCGTCGTCGCCGGTGATCCGCTCGTCGAATTGTTGGTGGAAGGAGCGAGCGTGGTGATCCCCGCCCCGCGCGATGGCGTGCTGGCGCAGCGATTGGCCGGCGACGAGAATGAAATCGACTCCGGCTCCGTCCTCTGCTATCTCGAATGAACCCCGCCAGCTTGAAGAAGACGTTCCGCGGAGCGGCGGCTGCCATGAAAAAACCTCGCGACCCACTCAGGGCCGCGAGGTTGCTCTCTCACCTATGGCAAGTCGCCGCCAAAGCGACGGTGTTTCTGTTGTCACAATAGGTACGACGCTTGAACGCGCGGCGGCTCCCGATCGCTGCGAAATCGCCACCGGCAACCGATTCCGGGCCGGGCTGTATCGGTCGTGGCGAATGATGGGCGGGTTGCATGTCGGCGGAGATCGGTTTTCAATCGCCACATGATCGCCTGGTTGCGAAACTTCATTATCGAACCGCTCCGCGAGAGCGAAGAGCAGCATCGCGACGACTGCGCCGACGCCGACGGTGTCGATCGAGAAACGCTGTGTGTACTGCTCTCCGTACCGTTCGCCGTCACACTGCGCGAGTATCTCAATCTGGGTGAGTCGCTCTACAGCAGCTTGGCGGCGGTGATGCCCACGGCATGGGGACAGGAGCTATTGACCTGGACGACGGCAATCGAGAACCAAGAGATTGCACGCCTGATCGCCTGGACGCTCGCGCAAACGCTCAGCTTCCTGATTCTGCCCATTCTGGTGATCAAGATCTTCTTGCGCCGACCACTGACCGAATACGGCGTCAAGCTTCGCGGCGCCACGAAAGGTTGGTGGATCTATGCGGTGATGTTCCTGGTGATGGTGGGACCCATTCTGTTTCTGTCGAGCGAGTCGTCGTTCCAGCAAACGTATCCTTTCTACCGCCTCCGCTCGAGCGAACCACTCTGGCCGCGATTCCTCGTCTGGGAATTGCTTTACGCCGTGCAGTTCGTTTCGATCGAGTTCTTTTTTCGCGGCTACGTGCTGCACGGCACGCGACGCCGATTCGGCCCCTACTCAATTCTCGTGATGACCATTCCCTATTGCATGATTCACTTCGGCAAGCCGCTGCCGGAAACAATCGGCTCAATCGGAGCCGGACTCATCCTGGGGCTGATGAGTCTCAAGACCCGCTCGATCTGGTTGGGCGCGCTGCTGCACATCGCTGTCGCCTGGACAATGGACGGCGCGGCGATCGGGGGTAGGAGTGACAAATGACTAATGACTAGTGACTAGTGACTAATGAATGCCGAATGCCCAATTCCTAGTGCCTAATCCCCTGACAGAATAGGGCAACATTTTCGCGCCGAGCGCCGAATCAATCCCATTTTGGCCGTAGGCCAAACTCACCGTAGCCTGGGGCGTTGCCGCTTGCGCTGCGGGCTGGTGTAAACGAACCACTGCACACCAGCGGAACGGCGTCGCACACCAGCCCGCACACCAGCCCGCACGCCAGCCCGCACACCAGCCCGACGCGCGAGCGAGGGATCGCAGCGCGACGGGTTTTCAACCGCCAGGCACTCGACGTAACTTCGATACAGCCGCCGCCCCTCGCTTGCGCTGCGGGCTGGTGTAAACGAACCACTGCACACCAGCGGAACGGCGTCGCACACCAGCCCGCACACCAGCCCGCACACCAGCCCGCACACCAG
>JASMLW010000305.1 GCA_030748485.1 Pirellulaceae bacterium | reverse complement strand
GAATGGAGCGTTGGTTGCAGCTGGAACGCCTGGTTCACCCGTGCTCAAGCACGGGCCTATGCCGCCTGCGGCGGAATGGGGCGTAAACGCCCCTGGTCGTGCGCGGCGGCGTCCTGCCTCCTTAGTCATTCCTTAGTCATTGGTCATTCGTCATTCCTTAGTCATTAGTCCTTCGTCATTAGTCATTCCAAACTCGGCCTATGCCGCCTGCGGCGGAATGGGGCGTAAACGCCCCTGGTCGTGCGCGGCGGCCAAGGCGCCAAGATCATCGACAAGCGTGTCGAGGACCCATTGAAGTGGGTAATCGCAGGTCGTAGGACGGGTCTCCAGGCCCGTCGTCTTTCCTTTCGACGGATCTTCAGGCGTTTCCAGGCCCAGGCCCGTGGTTTTGTTCATTTCGACGGGCCTGGAGACCCGTCCTACACCTCGCCTACTTGTTTCCGCCGGGATCTTGGAATCGATAACCGACGCCACGGACGGTCTCGATGACGTCGGACTTATCCTCCAGCTTGCGACGGAGCGAACGGATGTGCACATCGATCGTTCGTTCCATGACGACCGTGTCTTTGCCGAGCACAACATCGATCAACTCAGCGCGTTCGAAGACGCGGCCGGCTTGGCGGATCAGTGTCTCCAGGATCCGAAACTCGGTGTACGTCAAATCGAGCGGCCGGTCATCGGCGGTCGCCCGGTGGCGATGGCGGTCGAGCGTCACTCCGTGGCAGCGAACCTGATCTTCGCGCGCCGCTGAGTCGTCGCGGCCCCTGCGGGTGAGCGCCTTGATGCGTTCGAGCAACACTTTGACGCTGAACGGCTTGGTGACGAAATCGTCGGCGCCGAGCGAGAATCCGACGACCTGATCGGTCTCATCCGACTTGGCCGTCAGCATCAGGATGAGGATGCTCTTGGTCGCGGAATCAGCGCGCAGTCGGCGGCAGACCTCGAGTCCATCAACGGCGGGCAGCATGATATCGAGAATCACCAGATCAGGTGAATTGAGTTGGGCTTGATCGAGTCCGTCTTGACCGTCGTGGGCGACGACGACCTCGTAGCCTTCGTTTTGCAAGTTGTACTTGAGCACTTCGGCCAGCGGGGCGTCGTCTTCAACGATGAGGATCTTTGTTTTCGGCATCGTTATCTCGAGGAACAGCTGCGCTTGTTAGATGTTTGGCGGGGTCCCGTTCATCCGTGGGCAGTCGGACGCGAAACGTGCTGCCCCGCCCGGGTTCACTCTCCAGTTCGACGCTTCCGCCGAACGCTTGGGCGAGATGTTTGACGATAGCCAGACCGAGGCCCGTACCGCCGGCCGCTCGCGATCGCGCCTTGTCGACTCGAAAGAACCGCTCAAATACGCGCTCGTGGTGTTCCGGAGCGATGCCGATGCCACTGTCTTGAATCTCGATGACAGCGGTTTGTTCGACTTGTCGCCAGCGGAAGGTGACGTCGCCCTCGGGCGGCGTGTAATTGATCGCGTTGACCAGCAGATTGGTGATGATGGTGAACAATCCTTCGTAATCGGCCCAAGCGACGACAGTCTCGTTCGCCGGGTCGCAATGTAGACGGATTCGTTTCTGTTCGGCCAGTTGCCGGCATTGAGTCAGCGCTTGTTCAGCCGCGACGGCCAGATCGACGCGCGCGAATTGGAACGCCTCCTGTCCGCTTTCGACACGAGCCAATTGGAGCAGATCGGTAATCAACAGATCTAGATGCTCGCTCTGCTCGGAGATCCGATCGACGAACGCCAGATTGTTTTCGCGATCGTTGACGGCTCCCAGGCGAAGCGTCTCGGCGTAGGCTTTGATGGACGTCAGCGGAGTCTTGAGTTCGTGCGAGACATTGGCGGCGAAATCGCGTCTCATGTTCTCCAAGCGGCGCAGTTCGGTGACATCGTGAAAAACGATGACAGCTCCGGGACGGGGTTCCGCGGGCAGCTGGGCGGCGAGCAGTTGGAGCACGCGTTGCGACGGTGAAGTCAGCGTCACTTCGCGCTGGGCGGGCGCGTCGCTCGCCATTGCCGCGCTGACCGCTTCGTCGATCTCGACACTCCTGGTGACTTCGAGGAGAGCTCGCCCGGCGACGTCGGCCTCGCCGATCTCCAGCATTTCGCAGCACGTCTGATTGGCCAGCATCACACGTCGATCGCAGTCGACCGCCAGCACGCCCTCGACCATGCTGCTGAGCACGGTGGACAATCGCTGGTTGTGATCTTCGAGTTCCGCGACGCGCCGCGCCAGCTCATCGCGCATTTTCGAGAAGGCGCTCGCCAGCGTCCCGACCTCATCGCGGCTGCGGCTGGTGATCGGCTGCCGGTAGTCACCGTCGGCGATCGCCTGCGCGTTGGCCGTCAATTCCGACAAGGGTCGGGTGATACGCCCCGCCAGCACATAGGTGAGGGGTGCGGCCAACAGTGCCACGGCGACAGCGAACCACCACAGGCTTCGCTGTCGATCGCGCGCCTGGTCCTCGATCGTCTTGACATCTTCGGCGACGCGGACGAAAGCGACAATTCCTTCATCGATCTTGAGCGGGATGGCGTAGTAGAGAAAAGGAACGCCCAGTGTCGAGCTGCGTCGGATCGCGTCTCCGCCACCCGACTTGCGAGCCTCCGCCAACTCCTCGCGGTCGCGGTGGTTCCGCATCGACTCGACATCCGTGTCGGACTCGGCCAACACATCCCCATCGGCGGCGATGATCGTCACGCGGACATCGGTCAGCTGGGACGCGTCGTTCACCAGGCGGACGAGTTGGCTGGAGTCGCCGGCGGCGATCGCCGGTGCGACCTGGCCGCGGACGAGGAGAGCGATGTCGCGCAGGCCGCCCCGCACCTGATCAATCACCTGCGACTCCTCCCACTTCGACAGAGCCAGCGGGAAGGTGGCGGCCAGGACGAAGTTGAATCCGCCATAGACGAGAACGAGTTTCCAGAACAATCGCGACGACCACATGGCGGGTCCCCCACGCGTGCGTAGTTACTACCCAGATTGTGTTCGGCACTGGACAAATGCGAAAGCCAGCACGGGTGGTTGCGCCACACACGAAGTGAGGGAAGCTCCAATCTTGCCAACCGACGCTGGATTTGAGCTGCCCCGAGCCATCGGTTCGCCCGCTTCTGTCGGTCGCTGGAATCGGTTGAGCGACGCCCCGCATTCGCCGCGACGGACTGCCAACATCCAGATCGGCGCGAGCGTCGCGATCCGGAAACGGGGGCTTTGGGAGTGGGCGGGGAGGCTCTGGGGCCGGCGGCCGGGACCACGAAACTGGGAGAATTGACCCGGCGGGTATTGCACATTGGCGGGCGGGATAGACATAATCTCCGCTTGGACCATGTATCATCGCAGCGACGGGTGAATCGTCATCCGTGGTGGCGGCCCCCACCGCTGGGAAACAGCAATGCCGTCGTCCTGCGAGACGTGGGCTGTGCAAATCGCGGCGTCCTTGCGGCACAACGATTGGCGATCACCTGAGGCGGCTGGCCCAGCGCCGGCGTACGTTGAACAGTTGGAGACATCGTCTCACTGGCGACAATCCTCACTCCTGAACTCCAGGCTCGCATCGTGCCCCACAGCAGGTTCCGACAATCCGTTTGGCAACAGACTTCGATTCAACTAGTTGAGAAGGTCTTCGATGGCAGATAACCAAAACGCGGGCTCGGCGATGATTGAGTCCGTCGGTCTCAGCAAGTTCTACGGCGATTTCTCCGCAGTGCGGGATGTCACATTCTCGGTTCCCCGCGGCCAGGTTTGCGCATTCCTGGGCCCCAACGGGGCCGGCAAGTCGACCACGATGAAGATGCTGACCGGCTACCTGGCTCCGAGCGAGGGCGATGCGCGGATCGCCGGTTTCGACGTCGCCGCGAATCGGCTGAAGGCGTCCGAAGTGCTCGGCTACCTGCCCGAGAACGGGCCCCTCTACATGGAGATGACGCCGCAGACATTTTTGCGGTACGCCGGACAAACTCGCCTGATGTCGCCCGGCGACCTGACGGCTCGATTGGACTACGTCGCCGACAGCTGCGGCTTGGGCGAGGTTTGGGGCAAAGCGATCGGGAAACTCTCCCGCGGCTTCCGCCAACGGGTGGGAATGGCTCAAGCGCTGCTCCACGACCCGGACGTGTTGATCTTGGACGAGCCGACGAGTGGCCTGGACCCGAATCAAGTGCACGGCGTGCGCGAGTTGATCATGCACCTCGGCGAGACCAAGACCGTTCTGCTGTCGACGCACATTCTGCAAGAGGTCCACGCAGTTTGCAGCCGCGTCATCTTGGTGAGTGAAGGCAGGCTTGTTTTTGACGGCAGCCGCGAGGAACTCGGCGAAGAGGGCTCGGCGATGGAAGAGAAGTTCCGCTCACTCACGACGACAGTCGTTTAATTCAAATACAAGGAGCAGCGAAGTGGCGCCTCGACCAAGAGTCATTTTGCCAATATTCAGACGCAATTTCTCCAGCTATTTTTCCGGCGTGCTCGGCTACCTGTTCATCGTCGTGTTTGTCACGGCCGGGGCCGCGATGGCCTTCAATGCGAGGTTCTTCACGGCGAATGAGCCGAGCCTGGATCAACTGACCGAATGGTATCCGCTGTTGCTGCTGTTCTTCGTGCCAGCCATCACGATGGGAGTCTGGGCCGACGAGCGAAAGGTGGGCACGGACGAGTTGCTGTTTACTCTGCCCGCGACCGACATCGAAATCCTGCTCGGCAAATACCTTTCGGTGTTGGCCGTCTATTCAGTCGCTCTGCTGTTCTCGATGACCCACGTCATCGTGCTCAGCGTGCTCGGCAATCCCGACTGGGGTCTGCTGTTCACGACCTACTTTGGCTATTGGATCGCCGGCGCGGCGTTGATCAGTGCCGGCATGCTGGCCTCCATCCTCACCAGCAGCATGACGGTCGCTTTTGTGATCGGCATCGTGATTTGCTGCATTCCCGTGTTTCTCGGCTATCTCGGCGAGTTCACCGGTCTGCGGGATTTTTTCGAAAGCCTCAGTTTGCGCGAGCAGTTTCGAGATTTCGGCATGGGAGTGATTCCGTTCACGGGCCTCCTTTATTTCGTTTCCTTCACGGTCTTCATGCTCTATCTCAACATGGTGATGATGACTCGCCGCCATTGGAGTGCGCGCCGCAGTGCGGCGATGGGGGCGCAGTATTCGCTGCGGAGCGTCTGCTTGGCGCTGATCTTGATCTGCGTGACATCGTGGGCCGGCTACGCAGCCATTCGCGTCGACGCGACATCCGAACGTCTCTTCAGCTTGTCGTCTTCAACCCGCACGATCTTGCGCGGCCTGGAGTCGGAGCGCCCCATTGAGATCCAGGCGTTCATTAGCCCAGACGTTCCTCGCGAGTACGTCGAGACGCGCAAGCGGCTGGTCGGCTTGCTGCGCCAGTTCGACGAATTGGGCGGCAAGAATCTGGAAGTGCGTTACGTCGAAGCGACCGAATTCAGCGAGCAAGCGGAGGAGGCCGAGCACTTCGGGATTCGCCCGGTGCGGCTGATGACGGAAGTCGATGGCCGCCGCTCTGAAGCGGAAGTATTTCTCGGCGCCGTCGTGATCAGCAGCTACGACAAAGTCGTCGTGCCCTTCTTCGGGAAGGCCTTGCCGATCGAGTACGAACTGACGCGGTCCGTGCAAACGGTCGCCAACAAGGAGCGGCACACGGTCGGCATTCTCACTACCGACGCGGGGCTGTTGAGCGGCGGACGCGAGTGGCAGATCGTCACCGAACTCAAGCGGCAGTACGAAGTCGAGGAGGTCTCGCCGGCGACGCCGATCGACGCCGAACGCTTCGATGTACTGCTCGTCGGCATGCCGTCGTCGCTGACGGATCCGGAGATGGACAACCTGGTCAGGTACATTTCCTCCGGAAAACCGGCGCTGATTTTCGACGACCCATTCCCGATGACATTCAGCAGCCAGTTCGGCGTATCGAACGCCCCCAAGCAACCGAAGCCGCGACCGGGCGGCCAGATGGCTATGTTCGGTCAACAACAGCAGCCGCCACCCAAGGCCGATGGCGGGCGGGCCACTCGCTTGCTGGAAGCGCTCGACCTCCGCTGGGAGTACGACAACGTCACCTTCGACACGTCGAATCCGCATCCCGAGTTCGAGATGCTGCCGGCCGAGTACGTCTTTGTCACCCGCGACGGCGAAAACCCCGACTCGTTTAACTCGGGGAGCGAGATCACCAAGGGTCTTCAGGAATTGATCGCGATCTACGCCGGCGCCGTCGAACATCGCGACGCCAATGGAACCAAGTACCGACCATTGCTGCAGACCGGCTTCGACTCGGGGATTCTCACCTGGGAGGAGTTTGTCGACGAAGGCGGTTTCAACATGTTTCAGATGCAGCCGTCGGCTAACCCGAAACGCAAACCACTGCGAAAACTGGATAAGAGCGCACACACGATCGCGGCGCATGTGACGTCGGACAAAGGCAAGAAGGTCAACGCGATCTTTGTCTCCGACATCGACATGATCTCCGATTTCTTCTTCCAAGAACGCAGTCTCGGCAATCTCGGCTTCAAGTTCGACAACGTCACTTTCGTGCTGAACGCAGTCGACGCGTTGGCGGGCGACGAGTCGTTCATCAAGTTGCGCAGCCGCCGGGCGCGGCACCGCACGCTCGAGTTGGTCGAGGGAATGAAGCGGGGATTCAGCGAAGAAGCCAATAAGGCTCAGAAAGAAGCCGATAAGGAAGCCAGCGACGAGTTGGAGAAACGCCGCGAGCAGTTGGGTGAGCAGGTAAAGCAGATCGAGGAGAACGAGAGTCTCGACCCGATCGCCCGCACGCAGTTGCTCAGGCAAGCCCAGCAGGCTCAACAACAACGAATGTCGCTCGCCGAAGCTCAGATCGAACAGCGGAAAAACGATTCGATTCGGAAGATCAACGCGGACGAGAACCGCAAGGTCGCGTCGATTGAATCGAGAGTTCGCGTGATGGCGATCGTTTTTCCGCCGATTCCCGCATTTCTCGTCGGGATCGCCGTTTTGATACTTCGCTGGAGTTCGGAGAATAAGAACATTGTCGCCAGTCGCCGCCGCTAGAGCGCGACGGGAACCTTGTCCTGCAGGAGAGGAATTCGAATCGTGGCAAACGACAACCAAAACGCCAAGAGCGCGGACGGCGTGCGAACCATCGTGTTCGCCGGAGCCGCAATCGTCTGTCTGGGGCTCACCGGAATCATCGAATGGACCAGCCGCCCGAAAGCGATTGAGGAATTCGGCCAGGTCGGGAAGGATTTCTGGCCTGAATTCAAGGACCCCACCAAGGCCGCTTCCCTCGAGGTCTACGCTTTTGACGTCGAGAAAGTGCAACCGCTTGATTTTCGCGTCGAACGATTGGACAACGGTCGGTGGGTGATCCCCTCGCACCACAACTACCCGACCGACGCCGAAGAGCAGCTGGCGAAGACGGCTTCCTCGATCATCGGGATCACCCGCGGCGCGATGGTGACGCGTTGGGAGTCGGACCACTCTAGCTACAACGTTGTCAATCCAAAGCAGGATTCGCTCAGCGTCGACGACGTCGAAGGCATTGGCAAGCGCATCATCCTCCGCGGTGAGGACAAGTCCGTGCTCGTCGACTATATCGTCGGCAAGCAGGTCGAGGGCCAGATGGGGCAGTACTACGTGCGCCATCCAGAAGAGGACGAGGTTTATATCGCCGACCTCGATATCGACCTTTCGACGAAATTCGCCGACTGGGTCAATACCGATCTGCTCGAGGTCAGCGGCGCGGATATCTCCGAACTGACTGTCAATGACTACACATTCGATGAACTCCGCCAACAGATTACCCGCGGCGAAGTGCATACGCTCAACCGCAAGACCTCAACCGATCCCTGGGAGTTTGCGGGGTTGGATGCGGAACAAGAAGAGGTGAACACCGAGTCGATCAGCGCGACGATCAACGCCATCGGCGACTTGAAGATCGCCGGCGTGCGGCCCAAACAAAAAGGATTGACCCCCGAGTTGCAACTCGATCGCGCCGCAATCAAGTCTCAACGAGATATCGATCGCCTGCAAGCTGATCTGCTCACCCGCGGATTCGTGTTACGGCCCGCCGAAGGCGGCGACCCGGAAGCTCTGCTGCTGGTTGCGCGGGAAGGTGAGTTGCGGGCGGCCACTAACGGTGGTTTGGTTTACAAACTCCACTTTGGCCGCGCGTTCACAGGCAGCCAGGAAGAATTGGAAATCGGCCTGTCCAACGACGGCGCCGAGAAAAAGGACGAAGAGAAGAAAGAGACCGGCGACGAGGAAGGTGACGCCAAGAAGGATGACAACGCCGATGAAGGCGATGGTGAAACGAAGGAGAGCGGCAACCCGGGCCGTTACGTGTTCGTTCGCGTCGAGTTCGATGAGAAGTATCTCGACAAGCCTGAGATGCCCGTCGCACCGGAAATGCCGCCCGTGCTGAAAGAAGAACCCAAAGATCCCGACAAGCCGGCCGATCCAAACAAGCCGGCCGATCCAAACAAGCCAGCCGATCCAGCCAAGCCGGCGGACGATGAAAAGAAGGACGGCGACGAGAAGAAAGACGCCGACGAGAAGAAGGACGCTGACTCGGGCGACGACGACAACGGCGAAGCTTGTCAGGATGACGACAAGAAGGAAGCTGACGACAAAGCTGGCGATGACAAAGCTGCGGACGACAAGGCTGGCGATGACAAAGCTGGCGACGACAAAGCCGCGGACGACAAGGCTGGCGATGACAAGGCCGCGGACGACAAGGCTGCGGACGACAAAGCTGGCGACGACAAAGCCGCGGATGACAAAGCCGCGGACGACAAAGCTGGCGACGACAAAGCTGCGGACGACAAGGCTGGCGACGACAAAGCCGCGGACGACAAGCCGCCTGTCGATCCAGTCGCCGAAGCTCGTCAGAAGTACGAGTTGGCGAAGATCAAGTACGAAACGGATGTTCTCGAGTACGAGCGGAAGAAGGCGGACTTCGACAAGAAGGCCGAAGAGGGCAAGAAGAAGGCTGAAGAGCTGAACCGCCGCTTCGCCGAATGGTACTACGTCATTCCGGGCGATAGTTTTGACAAGCTCAAGCTGTCGCGCACCGACTTGGTGAAAGCCAAGGAAGTCGACCCGGGAGAGGCCAATCAAGCGGCCGCCGACATGTTCCTCGCCGAAAACAAGGACAAGGAAGGAATCACCACGACGGACAGCGGCTTGCAATACGAAGTGCTCACGCCGGGCGAAGGCGAGTCGCCCAAGGCGACCAGTCAAGTCAAGGTGAAGTACAAAGGCACCTTGCTGGACGGCACGGTCTTCGACGAGTCGGGCGACACCGAAGCCGAATTCGGCGTCAGCCAGGTGATTCCCGGTTGGACCGAGGCGTTGCAGTTGATGAAGCCCGGCGCGAAGTGGCGGTTGTTCATCCCGCCAGACATCGCCTACGCGGAACGCGGCTCGGGCGAGAAGATCGGGCCCAACTCACTGCTGATCTTCGAGGTCGAGTTAGTGTCGTTCGAATAACTCGGCGCGTTCGCATCGCGTTCAGACGCATTCAGTAATCCAGCTCGCCGGTCACTTCGAAGTGCGGATCGGAGACGACCGCGTTGAGGTGATCGGGAGTGAGGAGCTGCTGGTAGGCGCGGTACTCGATCGACTGCACTCGACCAAGTGCGATTTGCCGCGATCCCTGGTGTCGGGGGATTCAACGTATTGAATCACGATACTGTCTCCTCGAGTGGGAGCGGCTGGGTGATCGCGATGGCAGCCCGGATTCTAACCGGCGGAGACGATGTCGCCTAACGATCTTTGCATTGCCGGGCGAATGGCGGAACTTGCCGGCTCTCCTCTATCAACGGAGCAGTTTGCCGGCTCTCCTCTATCAACGGAGCATGAGCAGGCTACGATAATGCCAACCCGATTTGTTTTGAGACAACGCCCTAGATGAGGTTTTGCCGTGCGAATTCCCCGAATACTGATTGTCGGCGTTTGTTTGCTGAGTTGTTCTTACGCCAAAGCGGCGGATCAGCTCAACACGAGCCGCCCCAACATCGTCTACATCCTGGCGGACGACTTGGGCTATGGCGATGTCGCTTCGTTCAATGACGAAGGAAAGATCCCAACGCCGAACTTCGATCAGTTGGCGACCGAGGGGATGCGGTTCACGGATGCGCACTCCGGATCGGCCGTCTGCACGCCGACTCGCTACGGCGTGTTGACCGGTCGCTACGCGTGGCGGACGCGGATGACGTCCGGCGTGTTGTGGGGATACTCGTTGCCGCTTATCGCGCGCGACCGTCTGACGGTTGCCTCGCTGCTTCAGCAACAGGGTTACGGCACGGCATGCGTGGGAAAATGGCACTTGGGATTGCAATGGGGGCTGCGCGACAAGAGCAAGCCGCCAAACGATTCTTCCAAAGAGAACTGGGACAACATCGATTTTGCTCAGCCGCTGGCGTCCGGTCCGAACGAAGTCGGCTTCGACTATTTCTTTGGGATTTCCGCATCGTTGGACATGCACCCGCACGTCTTCATCAAGAACCATCGCGTGACCAGCATTCCAACCAAGATCGATCCCGGTTCGGGCGGCAAGAAGTTTTGGCGGAAGGGGCCGATCGGGGACGGCTTCAAGCACATCGAGGTGCTCGATCAACTGACTGAAGAGGCGGTCGGGTACATCGAGCAACAGAACTC
>JASMLW010000304.1 GCA_030748485.1 Pirellulaceae bacterium | reverse complement strand
TTCTCGCGGATCCAGACGGCGTCGGCGGCCTCCAAATCGCCGCGGCTGGTGAGCGGAAAGGCGGCTACGAACCGTCCGCGGCCGCCGCCCCCGCATGTCGCCAACGCCAGGTTTCCAGCGACGACCGGCGAGCTGACGCAGCGAGCTGTCAGCACGTCGGCGCGGAACAGCATCTTGCCCGTTCGCGGATCGAGTGACGCGATTCCGTCACCCGTGTTCGAGATGACCAGTTGAGGTCCGTTGTCGCCGCGCCAAATGACAGGAGTGGAGTGCGCTGTCAAACGCAACTCGCGATCCCGCTGCCAGCGAACGTTACCGCTCTTCGAGTCCAGGGAGATGATCGCCGAGTCGCCGTCTTGCTGATTGGCGACGATCACCTGGTCTTCGAACACAATCGCCGACGTGCCGCAGCCATGCACCTGACCGTCGCGTTGAAGGAATGCGCCCAGGTTCTTCGTCCACAGCGTCTCGCCCTCAAAGTCGTAAGCGACGATTTGCAGTTGCTTGTCGCTTGCGAATAGCACATACACGCCCGTACCATCCGTCGCCGGCGTCGCCGAAGCGAAGCTGTTATGGGCGTGTTTCGCGTGCGTCTTTGATTTGACCGTGCGACTCCACAGCGTTTCGCCGCTCTGCGCGTCCACACAAAACACAATCCGCCGCCGGCCGTCGTCGGGTGAGGACGTCACGAAAATGCGGTCGTTCCAAACACTGGGCGATGAGTGACCCAAGCCGGGGAGTTTGACCTTCCAGGCGTAGTCCTTTTCAGTCCAGGCGACAGGTAGCCCTTTTTGCGAGCTGACGCCGGCTCCATCGGGACCTCGAAATCGCGCCCAGTTCTCGCCTCGTAATGTGGCCGTTAGAAGCGACGAGGATAACACGAAGCAAACAACGCATTGGATGGTTCGCAACATTTTGTTCTCGCTCGAGATTTGTGAGCCGGTAAGCACGGAGTTTAACGCCGCTGCTGAACGGTGTCCAAAAAATGCCTGCTCATCGTCTTGATGTACAGTTCCAAGCGGATCACTCGTCGTCGCCAAAGAGCGAATTCGCGGCGGCCTGAACCTTGGCGGAGCGGTGCTCGATCAACTTGGTGCGATCGAGCGTCTTTCGATCCACTGTCCCCGCGGCCGCCGCCGCCAACAAAGCGAGCGCGCGCTGCTCCGTTCTCAACAAGCCGGCGAACGCCAACTGGCGATTACGTTTGGAGAGGCTGCTCCAGCGATCCAAGAGAATCGCCGCGACGCGGGGATCTTGAACATCGACGAGTCCGCTGACGGCGCCCATCTGCAACTCGTCCGGAATCCCGACGGCGAGGTACCGCTTCAGCTGCTCACCGCTGTTGTCCCATCCCGCGAGGGCGATCATCCGCAAGGCGTCGTACCGAGTTCCCGACTTAACGCGTTTGTCGTCCGCCATCGCGGCTGCCAGCTGCATTGTTCGTCGCCACCGCGCCGCGCCGTTCGGCACGCCGCGAACAACTTCAGCCAAACGTTCATCCGGCCACAGCCCGAGTTGGCTGATCCCGTTGATAACACCGCCGCCGATCACGACCGCTTGCCAGTCTCGCAACGGCTCCCGCCCCTGCGGCAGCGACGCGTCGAGCAAGTCTCGTAATTCGCCGCCGTCGTTGCGCTTACCCACGGCAATCGCGACCCGCCAGATCCAAGGAATGCGACGATACTCCTCCTCGTGGTCCCGGCCGATCGCACTAGCCAGCTGAGCAACGATGGCCGGTCCCATGCCGGGTCGCCGATCGATCACAGTTTGCCGCCGCTCGATCGACTGCGTCGAGTCGAGAAGAAACTGCGCGACAGCCGCCGTACCGCGGGGCAGCGGTTGATCGGGGACAACGGTCGCGGGCGCTGCGCTGTCGAACTCGGTCGTGGCTCCGCTCGGCACGAGTCTCAGTTCGCGGAGGTCGAACAGCGCCCGTCGCACCAATGGACCATGCGGACTGACGACGACCGCGTTGCGCCCGGCCGCCAACTTCACGCGGCCCAACTTGCGTTGAACGTAACGATCCCAACCTCCCGTCGCCGGGACTTCACCGAGGATCGGCTGGCCGAATCCATCGATGCGATATCGATTGCCGGCCGAGTCGTCGGCGCACGAGTAGTCGATGTACAGATCGTACTCAACGTCCGCTGAACCTCCCGCGTCGACGCGCCACGTCGCGTGATCGCGTTCGCCGTGCCAGTAGCCGATGTTCCCAAACGGACGCTCGAACAAGATGGTTGCACCGCGGATCTCGGCGGCGGCGGCGGCTAGACGAAACTCGCCCTGGGGATTCGCCGACACAACCCGCGGTTCGTTTCCGGGGAACGACTTGGGAGGCGGTCCGAGGCCGGCGACATACGCAATGATCTGCGCCATCTCGGGCGGCGTAATGTCCTTCTCCAATCCGTCCGGCATGATCGACTTGCCCGACGCCTTGAGTTCGTCAATGTCGCCGCGGAGAATCACGTGCTCCTTGCCCTCGGCCGCCCGCAGGCGAATCGCCGTCGACGTCTCTTCCACCAAGAGCCCGTTGACGGAACGTCCCTGTTGGTCAATCGCCAACCAGGAAACATAGCGAGCATCGACCGCCCGGTTGGGATCGAGAATCTCCTTGAGCAAGTACAACGGATCTCGATTGGTCAGCGCGGCCAGGTCGGGCCCCACCGTGTGGCCGTGGTCCTCCAATCGATGGCAGTTGCTGCACGACTTGCGAAACAGCTCCTTGCCCCGTTCGACTGATTGGCCGGCGGGCAACGCCGCCCGATACTTTTCAATCACCGATCGACGGGACTCGTCGGGAGTCACATCGAATGTCTTCGCGGCCAACTGCCGGATCGACGCCTGGCGATGTTGCAACAGTTGCTGGCGATGAATGGCGGTTAGTCCATTGGCTGCGATGGTGTCACCGCGAATCGCCTGCAGCAAGCGCTCCGCCAGACCGTCGCGGGCAACCATCGCTTCGACGATAGTGCGGCGCACTTGTGGACCGAGTCGCGGCCAATTGTCCAGCAACGCGGCGGCTCCGTCTCCCTCCATCCTCAACACGGCCCCGACGGCGTCTTGTTGCAGCTCGACCGGTTGTCTCGGCGAAAGAAGTTGAGCGACATCGCCAAGTCGACGCGACGCCGAACTCAATTGCAATTGCCGCGTCGCGGGGCCGCCACGGCGTGAAATCAGCGCCAACGCGCCGCGGCGTTCGGACAGCGTCTGTTGGTCGTCCAGCAGACACTCTGACGCCGATGCGATCCGCCGATGCAGCAGATCGACAAGCTGTGTGTCGAAGGCGACGCGATCGCGCCGTTGGTCGGCCGCGTCGAGCAGTTTCGCGACGACTTCGTACATTCGACGCTGATCATCGCGTCCCGCTTCCAATGCGACTCGTAGAGCCGATTGAACGTCGGACGGTTTGCCGAGCTGCACGGCTTGCCGCGCCAACTCAGTCAAATCGGTGACCCGCCGCCGGCCTTTGGGCAATTGGCTATACGACGCGAGCACGGCGGCCACATTCGATTCACTGATGGAACTGAGCGCCGCCGTGCGGAGGTAGTTGTCGCGCGATGTCGCGATGATCCGCGCCAAGGCGGCGGTCGCGCGTTTGTCAGTAGACTCGCCGAGCGTGTAGGCGACTTGCCGACGAACACGCACGTGCGGATGCGCCGCCAAGCCGACGACCTCGGTCAGCAATTCCTCGTCGTCGAGCCGTCCCTCCGAGAGCCGCACTGCGTGGCGAAGCAGTTCGGCGTGATCGCGGGAGAACACCGGCAGCAGATCGGCGGCCCGCAGTGAGTCGAGTCCAGCCAATGTGCAGAGTGCATGGAGGACGCCGAGAGCCGAACGCGACTCATTGAGCGCGTCGCGAACATCGTCAGCCGCGGCGCCGCCGCGGAAGACGAGTTGTTGTTGAGCCAAATCGCGAATCGCGCCGTTGGGATGGTCGAGTTGCCGGGCCAGTTCGTTCGTCGCCATCCGATCGAGCCGCGGCCAAGGACGAAGCTCCTTTTCGGCCGGTGCAATTCGATAGATCCGTCCTCGACCGCGGCCGGCGTAGATGTCCAACTCGGCGAGCGTTTTCTGTGGAATCCAGCGGCTGTGCTCAATGACGTAACGATACATGTCGACAACCCAGATGGCTCCATCGGGACCCGTCCTGACCTGCACGGGACGAAACCAGCGGTCGGTCGAAGCGAGAAACTCGCGATCCGATTCGCCGCGGGGTCGTCGTCCCGCGAAAGACACTCCCCGCGGTTCGAGCACGAGGCGATGCACCAATTGGTGAACCGGTTCACAGGTAAAGGCGTTGCCGTAGAAATCTTCGCCGAGCAAATTGTCTCGATAGATTTCTAGCCCGCAGGCCGATGTCGGTCGGCCAGGCGCGCCGGATAGTTCAAACCGGACGATCTCACCCGCCGGAATCAATCGCGCCGCGTCCGGTCCGGTGGCGACCCCAACCCCGCTCGGCGGCGGCGCGACAAGCTGATTGCGACGATGATAGCGATCTTCGATCGGGTAATGAGTGATCAGAGTTCCATTGGTGCAGCCAAACCAGTCGCCCCAATCGTTGCGGCATCGCCCCTGTTGAGTCCGCCCGGTGACCGGCTCGATACGACCGCCCAACTCAAAGCGAAAGTCGCGATTGGAGAGGTCGACTTTCTCGTCAGTGCTGAAGTTTGTAACTCGACCGCCGAACAGTCCGCAGCTCCCATACAGCCAATTGTCCAGCCCCAACCGCAAGCTGTTGACGCGGGCTTGGGCGTTACGGACTTCGAAGCCCGTGAAGATCCTCTCGACATCGTCGGCCTGGCCGTCCCGATCGGTGTCACGAGCGAACAGGATGTGCGGCGCATCGCAAATCAAAACGCCATTCGGCAGCACCTTTACGTCGGTCGGAAACCGCAGTCCGTCGAGGAACGTCTTCGCGGACTCGAAACGACCATCGCCGTCTTCATCGCGTAGGGAGCGAACGCGGCCGGTAGGTTCGAATTGCTCGTACACGCCCCGGCCGTAATCGTTCATCTCGGCCACCCACAAGCGGCCGTCGGGGCCAAAGTCGATCGCCACGGGGTCGACGACAATCGGTTCGGCCACGACCAATTCGACGCGCAGCTCTCGAGCGGTTTGCAGGCAAGCCAACGAATCGGCGGGCGACTTGGGAGCGACGCCGCCAGTTCCTTCTGGAACTCGCAGCGACTCGGGAACTTGTCGCTTGACCTCGGTCACGATTTGCTTTTCAAGTCCGGGCTTGAGCGTTGTCGGCAGCGCGAAGTACGGCGTCTCGGCTCCGCCTCCGTAGCCGCCTTCTTTCACCAATCGTTCAGATGGAATGTAGCTGCAGAAGTCGTTGCTGTAGCCATTGAGCCACAATCGGTCGCGGTCCAGTTCGCGCTTGAGTCGCGTCGAATAATCGACACACACTTCGCCAGCCAAAAAAACAATCGACAGCTGCTCGCCGAACGAGAACGTCTGCACCGGGTAGTCGATCTTTGTCAGCAGTTTCTCGCCGCGATCGAGTCGAGCCAACTGAGTCTGGGCGTTGTAGCCCGCCGCCCCACCCTTCGTCGACAGCTGTTCGAGTTGCCCTCGCGAGGGAGGTTCGTTGAGCGGTAATGCGATGCGCCGCAACTGGGCGCGGGGAGAGGCGGTGATCGGCTTGAGTTTGGTTTTCAGCAAGCGAGCAACTTCGGTTGCGATTTCGGCTCCTTGAGCCTCCGCCACATCGACCTTGTCGCCGGTCACACCGGACGACGGATTGGAATCGGAACCCAGCCCAATCGACACCAGCGCGGTGGCTCCGGGGGCGACGCGTTCGATCGCGCTCGCGGCGTACCCCGCCCAATCGCCGCTAATCTGATTAAACGACAACGTGACGCAGTGGCACGCATAGCTGACGTAGACAGCGCGGACCGCGCCGCTCGCGTCGTCGCGCACGACAAGCATGGGCAGATCGTGGTCGACGGGCCCACCTGGTGTGCGGCGATTGGCGGCGAACTTCACCGTGCCGACTCCATACTCCAACTTGGCGGGCCGACGCTGCTTGATGGCTTGGCGAGCGGCTCGTTCGATGTGGTCCGTCAGTTCTTTGGTGTATCGATCGATGTGAGCTTGATGGGCGGCGGGAATGGCTTGGCTGAAGATATTGTCCGAAGCTCCGTTCACCTTCGGCGTGCAATGCGAATGGGTGAACGTCAGTGCGATGCGTTCCCGCGGAACACCGAACCGCCGCCGCAATCTCTCAGCGACTTCATCGACCAGCGGTAGACGGACGCCGAGACTGTCGACCGCGATCACCACGACGGGCTGTTCATCGCCCTGGGAGATGGCCAGAGCCCGCGCGTAGATTTGTTGAGAGACGCCGTCCGCTTCCTCCCGCCGGTTTCCAAAACCGTTGAGCCGAATCGGGTAGTCGGGTGTCACATCAACGCGGGCCACACCAACTGAGTAGGCCGTTTGTTGAGCCGTCGCGACCGACGCCAACAGCGGGCACGCGAGGGTAAGAATGCCGATCAGTTTCACCCAATTTCGCATGGGAAGCCTCGTGTAGTGGGCGCAGTTCTTCATCACAGTCCGGGAAACGATCCAAGGAGCAAGTCGCGCGCAACCATTTTGGTCGAAGGCCGCCTCTGAGACAAAACACGCCAACCATTTTTGTTCTGCGCCAAACAACCCCGTTTTGGCCGAAGGCCAAACTCACCGTAGCCTGGGGCACCGCCCCAGGAATCAATTGCCCATGAACATCGTCGAACGCACGCCAACATTTTCCGCCCGAGCGCCAAACAACCCCATTTTGGCCGAAGGCCAAATTCACCGTAGCCTGGGGCAACGCCCCAGGAACCAATGCCCATGAACATCGTCGAACGCACGCCAACATTTTCCGCCCGGGCGCCAAACCAACCCCATTTTGGCCGAAGGCCAAATTCACCGTAGCCTGGGGCAACGCCCTAGGAACCAATGCTCCGCCCGGGCGCCAAACCAACCCCATTTTGGCCGAAGGCCAAATTCATCGTAGCCTGGGGCACCGCCCCAGGAACCAATGCCCAGGAACATCGTCGAACGCACGCCAACATTTTCCGCCCGAGCGCCAAACCAACCCCATTTTGGCCGAAGGCCAAATTCACCGTAGCCTGGGGCACCGCCCCAGGAACCAATGCCCATGAACATCGTCGAACGCACGCCAACGTTTCCGGACCGAGCGCCCAAACAACCCCATTTTGGCCGAAGGCCAAATTCACCGTAGCCTGGGGCACCGCCCCAGGAACCATTGGCCCCCGGAATTCAATCCCAAACGTATTGTTCATCGAATTCGATGCCGTATTGGCGGAGCATTGCGCGATACTCCTCCTGGAATGTCTTCTTCCTGTGATGTTCCTCCTGGTTGCGAACGTAGTCTTCCGCCTCGGCGCGATCGTTTGGGCTAATGGAGAACATTCCGTAGCCGCGCTGCCAATAGAAGTTTCGATAGCGGTCGCCAAGCGTCTTGACGAACTTCGACGACTCGCGTTTCACCTTTTCCACAAATTCAACCGGAGGCTTCATTTTTCCAATATCGAAGAGGACGTGCACGTGATCGGCCACGCCGCCGACTGTGACCCACGGAGAATTAAGACCACGTAAAACGTTTGCAACGTAAGCATGCACACTCGGCCGTATGTCGTCATCCAAGAATGGTTCGCGGTTCTTGGTGCTGAACACCAAATGAGCGTAGAGCTTCGTTAGCGACTGTGGCATGCGTCCGTCCTTTCGTTGTTGGCGTCAAACGTTCCTGGGGCGGTGCCGGCGGTGCCCCAGGCTACGATGCTCCTGGGGCGGTGCCCCAGGCTACGATGTATTTGGCCTTCGGCCAAAAATGTGGGTGGTGGTGAAATTGCGCTGGAACGAATTGTCGGACATGTTCCTGGGGCGTTGCCCCAGGCTACGGTGAGTTTGGCCTTCGGCCAAAATGTGGTGGTGGTGAAATTGCGCTGGAACGAATTGTCGGACATGCTCCTGGGGCGGTGCCCCAGGCTACGGTGAGTTTGGCCTTCGGCCAAAATATGGGTTGTCGGACATGCTCCTGGGGCGGTGTCCCAGGCTACGATGTATTTGGCCTTCGGCCAAAAATGGGTTGCCGGACATGTTCCTGGGGCGGTGCCTGGGGCGGTGCCCCAGGCTACGGTGGATTTGGCCGTCGGCCAAAGCCTGCGGCCAAGGCAGGTGGTGGTCCTACTTCTTCACGATGCGGACGGTCGAGTCATTCTTTTGTTTCGGCCCCGGCGTGCTGCGGCCCTGGTCGGCGTAGCGCTGTAACAGAGTCGTCAACCGCCGCACGACGTCGGGATGCTCGGCCGCCAGGTTCTTCTTCTCGCCGAGGTCGGCGGCTAGATCGAAGAGCTGCGTGGCGGGTAGCTTCTGCTGGCGGGCCTGGGGAGGACGCGGCGCGCTCCAACCGCCCGAGCCCGGGCAGAGAACCAGTTTCCACTTGCCTTGACGAATCGCAAACGAACCGTTGATCGAATGATGAACGGTCGCCTCGCGGACCTCGTCGCGAGACTGCTTCAGCAGCGGCAGGATGCTGACCGAGTCCTCGCCGGCGTTGGCCGGGATTTCGAAGCCCGTGATCTCAGCGGCCGTCGCCAACAGATCCGTATGACAGATCGTCGCCGCGCAGTCGGTCTTCGGTTTGATCACCGCCGGCCAGCGGGCGACGAACGCCACACGATGACCGCCTTCGAAGATGTCCGCTTTGTTGCCGCGCAACCGCTGACTCGGATTGTGCCCCTTCTTCTTGAGCGCTGCGAAGTCGGCTCCCGGCGTCGCCCCATTGTCGCTGGTGACAATCAGCAGCGTGTTCTCCGCCAGGTTCTTTCGTTCGAGAGCCTTGATCACCTGCCCGACCGTCCAGTCGACCTGCATCACAAAGTCGCCCCACTCGTTCAGCCCGCTCTTGCCCTGATACTTGCTCGTCGGAATGATCGGCTTGTGCGGAGCCGGCAAAGGGAAGTAGAGGAAGAACGGTTTGT
>JASMLW010000303.1 GCA_030748485.1 Pirellulaceae bacterium | reverse complement strand
CGAAGACTGCGCCGACCCTAGTGAATCCTGTGTTCAGTGAAGGGAGAACGGCCGTGCGAAACATGCGATGTTGGATCGCCGCTGTGGTGTTGGTTCTTTGCGCTTGGACTCCGCAAGTGCGCGGCGATGATCCGCCGCGGCGCGGCTCTGCGGGAACGGCGGTCGAATCGCTTCGACGTCTTGGCGCCAGCGTTTCCGAAGATGGAGCCTATGTCGATCTGTTCAACCCAACAGGCAATCCCGTCTACCAAGGAAAGGCGAACGCGCCGGTGCTCCGTGGCGACGCGGGGGCGCTGTGGAAAGGCGGCGACGAGGGGCTAGCGCATCTCAAGTCGCTAAACGTGCGGCATCTCGATCTTCACATGACGCTCATCACAGACGATGGGCTGGCTCGCCTGAAGTCGCTGTGGAATCTCAGGCGCCTCAACCTCTTTGGAGTCAACAAGATCACAGATGCTGGAACGGGCCACTTGTCGGGGCTCGAGAACTTGGAGGAGTTGAGCTTGGCCGCGACCGGTCTCACCGATGCCGGCGTCGTTCCACTCGAGAGCCTGACCAAACTCAAGTTGTTGATCCTGAATGACAATGAGATTACGAACCGGGCGCTTCAGCATTTGGCGGCGATGAAGGAGCTCAGATCGCTCGGCCTCGACAGTTCGCAAGTCACCGACGCCGGACTTGTGCACTTGAAGCCGCTTGAGAATCTCGAGTCGCTCCATCTTAGCGAGACGAAAATCACCGACGACGGTTTGCCGCACCTCGGTGTTTTGGCCAAGCTTCAGACGTTGTTCCTCAACAACACTCGAACGACGGGTGCGGGGTTCGCCCATTTGAATCGACTATCCAATCTCCGTGTACTTCAGCTCGCCAACACGGACGTCAACGACGAGGCGCTCAGGCATCTGCGCTCCTTCACGCGCCTTGAATCGCTCAATCTCAGCGGGACGAAAACCACCGACCAGGGAGTCGTCCATCTAAAACGGCTCACGAAGTTGAAGCAACTACAACTCGCTGAGTCTGAGATCTCGGACGCGGCGCTGGAGCATCTCCAGGGCTTGCGCGACATGGCGTGGTTGAACCTGAAGGGCACGAAGGTCTCGGAAACTGGGGTCACCAGTCTGCGGGAGGCGTTGCCTAATTGTCGGATTGAGAATTAGTGGCACGGCCACTCCTACTCCTGGCCGTGAACGCGCTGGCCAACACGACTCGCGCGGCGCAAACAACCGCCATCTCGACAGAGCGCACGGCTGCCTGCGAAGCTGGGAGGCGTGTTGAGACCATCGAGTTTTGGCGGGGCTAGCGCGGTTGGACGACCACGTTGTCGGCGATTTTGTCGCTGGGGTGGACGATGACGATCTCGCCGGCTTGCAGCCCGTCGAGCACTTGTGCCTCCAAGTCGTTCTGTTCGCCGAGCCGCACCTGGCGCAGTTGCGATCGACTCGCCACGACGGCGAACACGGCCCACTCATCGCCGTCGCGAAACAGCGCGCTGGTGGGAACTTTGACAACGCTGGGTTCTCGCCACACGACGATCCTCGCTTGCACGCGATAGGCGTCGCCCAGTGCGCCGCGGTCCTCGGAGGAATCGAGAAAGTCGGCGATGACGTTAACGCGTTGCTCTTCGATGCCGAGCGCCGAGGTTTTGGTGAACGCTTGCGGCTCGACCAGCCGGACGACGCCGCGGAGCGTTCCAGCTCCGCCCCAGCGATCAAAAACAACATCGTCACCCGGCTTGACTCGCACCGCATCCGCCGACAGCACGTCGACTTCGACTTCCAGGTCGCGCGGATCGCCGATCGACAACAAGGGCGTCCCTGGATCGGCCGGCGCGGCGCTCTCTTGGAAGACTCGCAACACGCGGCCGTTGATCGGCGCATGGATTTCGAATCGCGCGTCCGGGTCTTCGTTCGAGTCGTCCGTCCGGGCCAGCGCCGCCTGCGCCATTTCCAGTTCGTACCGAGCAATCTCTTCATCAAATCGAGCTGAACGAGTCGATTCCTTGCTGATGCGCAACATCATTTCGGCTCGTTGCAGTTCTTTCTGTGGGGCGGCGTTCTGCTGCGCCAGTTGCCGAATCCGCTCGACCTCCGATGTCGCGAAGTCCGTTTCCGCCAAGGCCTTCTTGTGCGCGGGTCCGGCTCGCTTCAAAGCCGCTTCGGAGGCCCGGACTTGGGCCTCGGCCTGCTGGCGAGTTCGCGCGTCGAGCATGTCGGCCGCGCGAGGCTCGATCGAGGCGAGCAACGTTTCGCCGGCGGTAACGACGTCGCCTGCCCGCAGTTCGATTCGCATCACGCGGCCGCCGAGCGGAGTCGACACGACGTACCGTTCTTTGATGCGAGTTTTGCCGTCCTCATCGACCGTTATTTGCAACTCGCCCGTCTCGATCGTCGCCATATCCACCAGCGCCGGAACCGGCCTGAAGGCGTAGGTCAATCCGCCGACTGCGCAGGCGAGCAACACAATCCAAATCGCCGTCGACACCAGCGATCGACCTTTCCTCGAACTGGCACTTCCTTTTATCCTCATCGGTTCTTCTCCCGCCGCGTCATTCGTGGGTTTTCAGAGCGGCAACCAAATCCAGCCGGCTCAGTCTTCGCCGGACGACGAATCCGGAGGCGACGGCGGCGATGATGATCACAGTTGCCGAGAACGCGTACGTCGAGCGGTCGACAACGAGTGGAATTCGATAGAGTTCGGTGTCAAACGCGGCGGTCATGAGCGCGGCCAAACCGTATCCAATCGCGCATCCCACGGGTAGGGCGGCCGCCGTCAGGATCGCCAGTTCTCCGAGCAGGATCGTGGAGATCTCCGCTTGCGTGAATCCCATCACCCGCATGCTCGCCAATTCTCGGTTGCGTTCCGAGAGTGATATTCGCGCTGTGTTATAGACGACGCCGAAGGCGATGATGCAGGCGAACGCGACATTGTAGACTCTCATTCGCAGCAGGTTTTCGGCGATCGTGTTTTCAAAACCGTCGAGCGTCGCCTGGCGATCGAAAACGGCCGCGACGCCGGGCGTGCTCTTCAGTGTGCCATGCAGCGCGGCCGACTGTTGCGAGTCGACCAGGAGGTGAACGCCGGAAACGGCGTCCGCCTCGCCCAACATCCGCTGCAGCGATTCGATTTCCATGTAGGCGTTCATTCCCGAGTAGTTGGCGATCAAATCGATCACTGGCAGCTCGCGGTGGGGCCGCTTTCCCTCGAGCACTTCGACACTCAACATGTCCCCGACGCGAACGCCGAGTGACTCGGCCAGTCGCGCGGAAAGCACCAAGCCCCCCGAAGCGACTCGGACTCGCTGCAGTCGATCGTCGATCAGCTGCTGAAGTTGAGAATCGAAGGGGACGCCGCTCAACGCCACGCGACGCTCGCGGTGGCGAAATCGCAGTTTGACGGCTGCTTGTCGAAACGGCTCGCAATGCGAGACACCCGGCAAACGGCCCACTTCGCGCGGCGCGCGTTGTGAACGCGGCTCTTGAAAAGCGACGGTCATGTGTTGCCGCTGCGTCCAGTAGAATTCGTGCTGGATCAAGTGATCCAGGGCGTCTTCCATGAAACTCCCTGTCACGAGGATGGCCGTGGCCAGCGCGATCCCCAGGCAGGCGAGCGCCGACTTGTAGGGTCGTCGCGCCAGATGCCTAACGACCATCTTGGCCACCGGTCCGAAGATGCTCCCCAAACCGAACCGCTCGAGCCAAGCCTTCTGATACGTGGCTGGCGCCGCCGGTCTCATGGCCTCGGCGGGCGGAATCACCATGGCCCGGCTAACCGCGGTGATCGCGCCGCCCACCGCCGCCGCGACTCCCACCAGTGATCCCCAGACCGTCGCCGCCACATCGACGCGAAATACGTTGAACGGAAACCGGTAGAACGTCGTGTACATTTCGGTCAGCCCGCGAGCCAACCAGATACCTGTTCCGATTCCGCCGATCACGCCCACGGCCGAGATCACGAACACTAGCTTGAGGTAATGCAAGCCGACTTCTCGTCGCGAAAACCCAAACGCTCGCAGCACGCCGATCTGTTGCCGCTGCGTGCCGATCATGCGGGCAATCACCGCATTGATGAGAAACGCGCCGACACCGAGAAAGATCGCCGGCATTGTCAACGCCGTGGCGCGCAGCCCGCGAATCTCCTCCTCCAAATAGTGATGCGAGACCTGGTCCCGGCGGGCGTAACCACCCACGCCTCCGTACGCTTCCAGAAGGCGGTCGAGTCGCGCGATCACCTCGCGTTCGCTCGCCCCCCGCATCAACCGCAGTGAGACGTTGTTGAACGCCTCAGGCATGTCGAACGTCGACGCCAATTCCGTCTCGCCCATCCAGAACACGCCAAACCGCTTATCGTCGGGGATCAGATTCCCTCCTTGAATCTGCAAGATGTATTCGGGCGACAACGCGACACCGACGATCTTCAGGGAACGTTTTCGGCCGTTGATGTTCGCCACCAGTTCGTCGCCCGGCTGCAGGTTGTGCGCCGTAGCGAATGCTTCGCTCACCATCACTTCGCCCCGGCGATCGGGGTCGATGTAGCGACCGCGGCGAATGTAAAGATCGTTGAGTATTGGACGTCGCTTATCGGGTGTCGAGATCAGCCGGCCGACCGCCGGCTCCGCCAATTCAGGCACGTCCATGGTGACGTCGAACACCACCCGCGCTTCAACGGCCGAGACGCCGGGAATCCGGGCGATCTGACCCGTCAAGGTCCGCGGCGCGCGCTTGAGTTGCGCGAAGACATGTGCGAACCGATAACGGTCGTAGTACGTTCGCTGGTTGATAACGAGTGACTTGAGCGTGCTGCAGGACATCACGAACAACGCCATGCCGGCGGCGAGGACGAGACAAATCGCCAGCACCTGCCCTTTCATGTTCCAGAGGTTTCGCAGCAGTTTACGGTCTAATCCGCGCATCGCGCCCTCACCACGACAACTCGGTTGCCGATTTGCTGACTTCGTTTGAGCGGACTTCCGCAACTTGCCCATCCGACAATCGTATGATGCGGTTGGCCATTTGGGATACGACGGCGTTGTGTGTGATGAGGGCCGTCGTCGTGCCCAACTCGCGATTCACGCGGGCGATCGCGTCCAGCACGACGATTCCAGTCTTGCCGTCGAGCGCGCCGGTTGGTTCATCGCACAGCAGCACCGTTGGACGCTTCGCGATGGCGCGAGCGATCGCAATCCGTTGTTGCTCGCCGCCCGACAATTGCGATGGAAAATGGTGCTTGCGTTCTCCCAAGCCGACGAGTTCGAGCGCCGCTGACGCATCCAGCGGGTCGTTGGCGATCTCGGTGATCAACTCGACGTTTTCGAGCGCCGTTAGACTCGGAATCAGGTTGAAGAATTGGAAGACAAAACCGACGTGCTCGCGACGAAACCGGGTGAGCTCGTGATCTCCGCAGGCGGCGAGATTGGACCCGAGGTAAAGCACCTCGCCACTGGTCGGCACGTCGAGCCCGCCGAGAATGTTCAGTAAGGTCGACTTGCCGCTGCCGGAGGGCCCCAACAGAACGATGAACTCGCCGGCCCGCAGTTCGAGGTTCACGTCGCGCAACGCGGTGACCTCAACTTCTCCCATTTGATAGATCTTGCTGACGCTGCGGACACGAAATACCGCGGATGAAGACGGTTCGGATGGACGATCGGGATCAGCTTCGCCGATTTCAGATCTCATGAGGCTTCACCTCGTTTTTCTCGACGCTGGCGAGCAGACAATGCGTGCTTAGGGCGCATTTCGAAACCGATGTCTTGCCGTACGATGGCCTTCCAAGGCCGTCGTTTCCCGAGGATTTCCATATTCGACGGCCTTGGAAGGCCATCGTACAAGGTTTTGAAACAGCCTCTACATCATCGCACATGTTGCGCCAACGAATCGGCGTGGACGACATCCAGGTGACAGATCGCAAGGATGAGTGACATTCATCCAAACGGGGGGTCTCGGTGAGATTCCCGAAACTGAGATTCTGGAAACCAAGCTTGCCAGCCGCTCGTCGTAGATAGGATAACTGTGGGTCGAAATGGGATTTGAGCGGTGGCCGCCGCGCGAATCCGGCGAAGAGGACCAGCGCCATGTACGTGTGGGAAGAGACATTCGTAACTCGCGCTTTTGACCCGTGGACGGCCGCTTCACTGGTCGTTCTGGCGGCCATGCTGCACGGGGTTTGGCGACTGTGGCGGGGGATGCGGATCGACGCTTTCCAGCGCGATCTGCGGACGATGCGACAGCAGCCTCAAACGTCGATCGTGTTTCCCGGCTTTCGTGCGGCGGAGAGCTCCCGCACGGGCTTCTTTCAGATCTCGCTGTTGCCGCTGATGTTGGCCAGTTCGGGACTCGCCATGTTGCTGGCCCAGGCTCAGCGCCCGGACGACTTGAGCCGACCGTTGACGTGGGCGTTGTTCGTCGGTGTGGGCGCGTGGTATGGAATTCGCGCCTGGCCAAATCGCCGAGGCGTGGGACCGCTCCGCAATTTCACCTGGGCGGGCGTCTACAGCGCGGTGATCTTGTCGGCCGGCCTGTGGGCTTTCTACCTGGCGGTCGACCTGTGGTGGGGCAACGGAATAGGGCGGCTGAATTCGAGTTTCTCGGTGTTGCTCTGGTGGACGGCGGTGGGCGGTTTCGCGGGCGGTTTGATCGGCGCGTTTCGCGCCAACCTGGTCTACGGTCGGTCGCGCACCGAAGTATCTCCGGCGAAGCGCGCTGCGCCGCCGGACGCGGTTGACCTGGCGATCGAGGCCGCTCCGCGCAAACGCCGGTTGGCGTGGGGCGCGATCGCGATGGCCTGCTTCGCGAGTTTCCTGATCCACTGTTCGACCGTGCCGCATCTGAGCCGCGTCGTCAAATACAAATGGTATTGGCACGACCACTACGTCTACGAACCGACCAATACGATCAACTTGCTGGCGCTGCCCACGCCGACTCCGGATGACAACTACGTGTCGGTCCAACTCAAATCGAGCGTCGCGCTTCCACGAGACCTTTCCGAAATCACAACCGTTCAGTACGAAGTGGCGCCGCCACCGCCTCAGGACGATCCGCCGCCCGCTGAAATCCTCGTAGCCACGCTGACAAAAGCTGTGGCGGCCAACACGCAGATCACCGCCAACATGGTGAAACTCGCTCCCTACGCCGGCGCGACGCCGGGCGTGATTGACGATGCGAGTCAAGTTGTCGGCATGTACACACGCGTGCCTATCACTTCCGGCCAGCCGTTGCTGAAGAGCCAGCTAGTGCAAGCGGATTTGGTCGTGCTCGGATTTCAGAACGGGCCGGTACTGGGCAACCTGGAGCTAGGCAACCTGGCGCTCGGCAACCAGGAGCCGGACGACCTGGAACCGCTGGGCAACCTGGAGCAGTTTGGCTCTGTCGCCGTTCCAGCTCCGCAGGCGAGCCCGCCGAGAATTCGCGGCCAGCAAACGATTCCGTCGAGCTTTGCGACTGGAACGGTTGCCGCCAGCTCGGCGGCCTTTGCTCCGGGAACCACCACCGGACCAACGACGCAAGACGGTCCGCTGCCCGCGGGTTCGGGGCAAGTTCTCCAGCCAAGGCCGTCGGACCCATCCCTCGGCCCGCCTGTTAACACATTGATCAGGACTCCCGACACTCCGATCAACACTCCGATCAACACTGGGGGCGACGCTCCCACCGACGGTACACTTTTGATCGAAGTGCCCGTGTTGAGCGTTGATGTCGATCGCAGATCCACTCTGCCGCCTCCCGGCGTGCAATCGCAAACCAAAGTTGCGCCGGCCCCAACGCCGCGTGGCGTCAACACGCCTGGAATCGACTTTCTGACGGACACAGTCACCACGACACCGGCTGGAATCTCGCAGCCGCAGGTCGTTGATTCGGCGGAATTAACCTCTTGGTGGGCGGCGATCCCGACGAGAGAGATCGTGAGAACGATTCAGCGTCTGACGACCACAGAACCTGACTCAACAGACGCTGCGCCGCAGGCTCAGCAGCCGGTGCAAACCGATACTGGCGAATTCGTGCTGAATCGTCCGCCTCAATCACAGCCGCCGCAATCTCGACAAACCCGCGCCACCATGGCAAATCAAGTCGTCGTCACCAAGACCGACGGCGCCGAGGTGAAGGGAACTCTTCTGACGCGCAACCAGACCGAGGTCAAGCTGCAAACTTCGAGAGGGGTTCTCGTCATACTGCTCCGCGACATCGACAAGATCGAGATCGTCAGTGTGGGTGTCGCGCCCCCCGCTCCCGTTGCACGACGTTGAGACACGACCTACATGTACGATGGCCTTCCGAGGCCGTCGAATGCGGGTTAGCCCCGAGAACAGCCTACTGATTCGTGCTCAGCGCGGATTCCGAAAGCGCCGCGCTGGGTCGAATGGAACGCGCATTGTCGCGACTTCGTCGCGAAGTCCTGCCCGGCAGGCAGGACCTACTGGCCGTCGAATGCGGGTTTCCCCGAGAACAGCCTACGGATTCGTGATCAGCGCGGATTCCGAAAGCGCCGCGCTGTGTCGAATGGAAGGCGCATTGTCGCGACTTCGTCGCGAAGTCCTGCCCGGCAGGCAGGACCTACATGACCGATAGATATACTAAGCGCATGGGAGAGGA
>JASMLW010000302.1 GCA_030748485.1 Pirellulaceae bacterium | reverse complement strand
GGCAGAAGCCCAAGCACCCGGACTTGATGTCGATTGCGCACCGAGTGCGGTCAGATGATCGACGAGATATTCCGAACTACGTCGGCGTGAATCCGGTTTCCTACTTTGGCAGCGCCTTTCTCGGACCCTCCTACGAACCGTTTCGGGTCACGGGAGACCCCAACGCCCCCGAGTTCAACGTTCCCAATGTCGGGCTCAACGACAACCAACAGCGAGAACGCGTGGCGGAGCGCATCAGTTTGCGGAAACGGCTCGATCGCTTCTCTCAACATGTCGATGACTTCGGGCGGATGCGAGCGTTCGATGCATTCGAGGCGCAGGCGTGGAACATGCTGACGAGCCCGGCGGCCAAGGAGGCGTTCGACATCAGCCAGGAGGACGAGCGGACTCGCGATCGCTACGGCCGCAACCGTTGGGGTCAGCAATGCCTGTTGGCGCGACGTCTGGTCGAGGCGGGCGTCGAGCTGGTCACGACCCAGTTCAGCGGACCTCTCTGCGGGCGCGTCGGCAATTGGGACGACCACGCTGTGAACCACAACGTCTTCGAAGGGATGAAGCACCGTTCGCCTTTTTACGACCAGGCGGTCGCCGCTTTGATTGAAGATATTTACGATCGCGGCTTGGACAAACGAGTGATGGTCGTGGTGACCGGCGAATTCGGACGAACGCCGAAGATCAGCTACAAGGCGAGCACGGGAGCGGGGATCGCCAGCGCCGCGAAGGGCACGGTGCAACCCGGGCGTGACCATTGGCCGCGAGCGACGTCGATTCTGTTCTCGGGCGGCGGGATGGAAACGGGACAGGTGATTGGCACGACGGATGTGCGCGGCGAAGACGCCACCGACCGGATTGTGGGACGCGGTGACTTTCTCGCGACGCTCTATCGCCATTTGGGAATCGACGCTAAGTCGATTGCGTTCGCGGACTTCACAGGTCGACCGATTCCCGCGTTGCCAACCGGCGGCGAACCGATACCCGAACTCGGTCGCGCGTAGAGGTGGGCGATCGGCGGCCGTTTGCTTGGGCTCTCTTTCAGCGCCCGTGTCAGCGCCCGTGTCAGCGCTCGTGTCAGCACTCGCGCCCGACGACGACGATGTGCTGTCCGCGTTGAATTGGCGCCACCCACGCTTGCGCGACGACGACGCCGTCGACACCGGCGCGCGCCGGCCAGGGCTCGCGGTCAATGTGATCGAAGTCGTGCAGGAAGCCGACGATGTCGCCTCGCTTGACGTTCGCGCCGCACTCCAACAGCGGTTCGTAGTGGCCGAGAAAAGGCGCGCAGACGAAACACTCCCGATCGACGATGGCGACGACTCGTTGCCGCCCCTCTTGGTGGTAGGCGATCGGCGAGATTTCTCCGCGCATTTGGTCGTGATGAATGGCGGCGGCCAATACTCCCTGCCGAGCGTATCGCACGCCGGCCGCACTGACCGCTTTGCCCCACCCGAGTTCGGTGCCGACCGTGATCTTTCCCAATCGCTCGGCCTCGCTTGGCAGCAGGCCGGGTGTCTGATCCTGATAGACCATGATGAGCGGCGTGCCGAACCAGCGGGCCGTCTGCTCGATCACTCGCGTTTGCTCAACGTCCTCCAAAGGGTGGAAACTGGCGCAAGGTGAGAAACGGGCCACGTCGCCGCCGGAATGAATGTCGAGCACGACGTGCACGCGCGGCCAAATCCACTGGCGGACGAAGCTCGCGATGCGATGCGTGATCCCCGCCAGCGCTGGCGTTTCACCGGCTCCGTCAATGAAGGCGCGGTTCAGATTCACGCCGTCGTCGCCGCTCTCCCGCGTTCCCGCGTGAAAGGCCGATGGATTGAGAACCGGAACCAAGATGATGCGACCGCGAACGTCCTCGAGCGAAATCTCTCGCAGCAGGTGCTTGAGTGCCACGGGGCCTTCGTACTCGTTGCCGTGATTGGAGCCGAATGAGACGAGCCCCTGGTCGGGCTTCGCCTCGGCTCCCACCCAAACCGTCAACGGAATCAAGTGGTCGCCCCAAATGCTGTCGTGCTCCAGCGCCACCCAATAGTCGCGGCGGCCGGGTGAGTCGAGGTCGAGCTCGTCGGGGCGTGTAACAATGCGGTCCATCGGCGATCCGAAGTTGAAGTGCGACGGAGCTTTGTCTGAGAGAGTCTGCTACTGGGCGTAGTCTTTGCCGTTGAGACTCCGGCTGACCGACGCCAACCACTCCTCCAGTTGCTTCGTCATTGCGGCGGCGCGCTGCGGTTGTTTGTCGAGCAGGTTTGACGTCTCGCCGCGATCCTTCGCCAGGTCGTACAACTCCCATGTCACTTTGCCGCCCTGCTTGTTTTCGATGCGATGCAGCTTCCAATCGCCGGCGATCCACGCCGCATGGCCGGGAAAAGCCGATTCGGAGTACGGCGGGTCCGGGAGTTTGGCCGCTTGCTGACTGGAGGGATGCGGTTCCAGGTCGCCGCCCGCTTGTTGAGCTTTCAGGAGCTCGGCCATCCATTTCGCCGATGGAGTGCTGATTCCGCCAATCGGAAAGTCCCAGAATCCCATGCCCCGTTTTCGAACAGTCTGCTGGCCGTCGATCACGTCGGCGAGGCTGACGCCGTCGAGGACAGGTTGGCGGTCGACTTTGACTTCCGCGAGTTCGAGAAGTGTCGGATAGATGTCACACGTGTTGCAACGCGTGTTGATCTTGCGGTGCGACTTGATCTCCGCCGGCCACTCGAGAATGGCGGGCACTTTGAGGCCGCCTTCGTAAACTTTGCCTTTGTTGCCGCGGAGACCACCGGTCGATCCGACTCGCGGCAGCGCACCGTTGTCGCTGCAATACCAGAGGATCGTGTTGTCGCGCACGCCCAGCTGCTGCAAGCCGTCGCGAATCTTGCCGAACGCGCGGTCCATCCCCGTGATCTCGCCGTAGAAGTGCTGTTTGTTTTTCGGCTGGTCATCGTAGAGAGCGCGGTCCGCTTCAACCGCGCGGTGCGGCCCGTGAGGTGAACCGAACCAGACCACGGCGAAGAACGGCGTGTCGCCGGTCACTTGCCGCTTCATCCATGCGAGCGCCGCGTCGGCCGCCACAATCGAACTCTCACCCCGCTGTTGAACGGCCTTGCCGAGTTGGCTGAGCACGGGATCGTTGTCGTAGAAATTGGGAGCGCTGAGCCACTGGTCAAAGCCGTTGCGTCCGGGATTGGCGGGACTTTTTCGGCGCACCGATCCCAGGTGCCATTTGCCGAAATGAGCTGTCGCATAGCCGGCCGACTTCAGCGCCTCGGCGATCGTCACCTCTTGGGGCCGCATCGGATAACCCCATTTGAACACGCCCATGCGATTGGGGTGACGGCCGGTCATCACGCTGGCTCGGGTCGGCGAGCAGACGGGTGCGGCCGCGTAAAACTGGTCGAACCGCAGGCCGGCGGCGGCCGCCTTGTCAAAGTTGGGAGTCTTCAACACGGGGTGCCCGTAGTACGCCATGTCGCCCCAGCCCTGGTCGTCCGCCATGACGAGAACGATATTGGGGCGATCGCCCAAAGCGCGCTCGGTGAACGAGGCGAGCGAAACCAGCAGGCAGACGAGTAGCGGAAACCAGCGGCGAGTAATGATCATCAGATGCTCGACAACGGGGACTGTGGGAACTCGAGCAACAGCGCCCGAACCGGACGCCCTAGCCTAATCGAATTTCACGCAGCGTGCGCGGTTGTTCGAGACTCAGTAGTCTACGACAGGAGTCCTTCGATGGGGCGGCCGTTGTAGATGGCGTTGGGACGCTCCACTTCATCGAGCCAGGCGGCCGTCGACGGGATGCCCAGCGCCGAGTAGATCGACGCGGCCATATTCTCCGGCTTCTGTGGACTGTCGATCGGGTATCCGCCGATCTTGTCGCTGGCGCCGACGACGTTGCCGCCGCGGACGCCCCCGCCAGCGAAGAAGAGCGTTTGCACCGCTCCCCAATGATCGCGACCGGGAGCTTTGTAATGCTCGGGCAGCAACGAGATCTTCGGTGTGCGGCCGAACTCACCGCCCATCACGATCAACGTGTTGTCGAGCAAGCCCGTCTCGTTGAGATCGTCGAGCAACGCGGAGATCGCCCGGTCCGTGGGTGGGAACAGTTTGTCGCGGAGACGCCAGAATGCGTCGCCGTGCGTATCCCACGCTTCATTGTTTCCCAGGTTGACCTGGACCAGATTCACGCCGGCTTTGACCAGCTGAGCCGCCATCAGCAACGACCAGCCAAAGCTGTTCTTGCCATAGCGCTCTTGGACTTTCTCGTCCATCTTGCCGACGTCCAACGCCTTGCGAACCTCTTGACTGGCCAACAAAGAGATAGCCGATTGCCGATGCTCGTCGTAACGTTCGACCTGCGCGGACTCTTCGAGCGCTTTGCGCTGGCTGTCGATCGTTTTGAGTAGCTCCAAGCGTCCATCGAAACGTCGCCGGCTCATGCCGAACGGCAGCTTGAGGTTGGGAGCTTGATAGACGGTTGGCGTTGGCGTCTTGGGGTCCTTTTTCGGCAACTGATAAAAAGTGTACTCGGGGTAGGCTCCGCGCCAGAACGGATCGCCGTAGTTGGTCGCTTCGATGAAGAACGGATCGCGGTGGCCGCCCATCTGACCGCCGTACGCTCCCGGGATCACTCCGCCCGACCAGTGGATCAATCGTTCGGGCAACACGACCGAAGGCGGAAGATTGTTGTTCTGGCGCGGGACCGCGTCGCCGACGATCGACGCGATCGAGGGCCAATCGCTGGGCCGCGGTTGACGGTCGCCTTTGAATCCCGGCGAGACACCGGAGCGGCCGGTCAACATGAAGTAGTGGCCGAGCGTGTGGCCATTGGTGGGATGAGTCAGCGAGCGGACCAGCGCCCAATGCTCGCTCCGGTCAGCCAGCATCGGCAGATGCTCGCAGATCTGGATTCCCGGCGTCTTCGTGTTGATCGGATTGAATTCCCCGCGAACGGTGTCGGTCGCGTCGGGTTTCAGATCAAAACTGTCCTGTTGAGCGAGTCCTCCGGACAGGAAAATGTAGATGCACGCTTTACCGCCGCTCGTCCGCCCATCGCTGGCTCGCAGGGCCTGTAAGTGATTGCCGCCCAGGCCCAGGAGTCCAACAGCTCCCGCCTGGATAGCCGTTCGTCGATTCAGCTTGGGATGCATTCGTCTCTCGGTCACTGGATTTCCCTCATCGGATCGGGAATGGGCACTCCATGATCATCGGTAAATATACCAAGAGACTCAACGTTGAACCAACTCGAGAACGGATTGGTCCGGTCGGCGGCGCGGGTGAGAGGACCTGGGGGGGAGCTTGTGCGACGTCGGATCGAAGCGTCTCCGGGCATCGACGACGGCGGTGGAGACGACTATGCTGCACGCGGGAATTCAAGGCGGTGGCGAACAAATGGAGAACGCAAAATGACTCATCACAACAGAGCAGCTTGTTGCCTCGCCCTCTTTCTTCTCACTGCGGCGAGTGGATGTGGAGCCGTGCAGCAGGCGCGCGTGGCCGCTGAGCGAACGCAAACGCTAAACGACATGAAGCAGATGGGGCTGGCCCTGCACACCGCGCACGACGCTCTCCAACGATGCCCCAACAATTGGGACGAATTGACTCAATACGGTCTGCCGGGCGACGTGGCCGACCGACTCAAGACGGCGGGCGTCGTCTTCTTCACGGGGCACGCGATTCGCGACGCCACCGGCGGGACGGCGAACTCCATCTACGCATTTGACGCGGCCGCAGCGCAATCGGGCGGCCCCGTCGTGTTCATGGACGGCTCCGCCCGCATGATGACGGCGGAGGAGTTTAACGCCACACTCGCGGCGCAGAAACGTGACAGCCCGAAAACGGTGGCAGCCAACAGCGGCAATATTTCCATCTAGATCTCCATCTAGCCGCTAACTCGATCACACCACCTCGCAGATCCTCGACGAGTACTCCGAATGCAGTTCCCACCCGAACAGGCGAGTTCTGAAACCGCACTGCGACGGCGCACGTTCCTGGCGGCGGCCGCGGCGGCTCCGGCTGCCTCGGCGCTTGCCGCACAGGAGAGAAAGCGTCCTTACATCGACGCCCACGTGCATGTGTGGACTCCGGATACGAAGAGTTTTCCCTTGGTGGAAGGCTTCAAGAAGGAGTCGATGCGACCGCCCAGTTTCACTCCCCAGCAGTTGTTCTCGCACTGCCATCCGGTGGGCGTCGGGCGGATCGTTTTGATTCAGATGAGCTTCTACGGTTTTGACAACTCCTACATGCTGAAAGCGATCCGAAACCACCCGGGCGTCTTCTCGGGCGTCGCGGTGATCGACGAGGACGACGGTCCCGCCGCGCGAATGCGGGAGTTAAAGAAACAGGGAGTTCGCGGCTTTCGCATCCGGCCGAAGAAGGGCGACAAATGGCTCGACACGGACGGCATGAAGGAGATGTGGAAATGCGGGGCGGCTGAGCAACTATCGATGTGTTGTTTGCTCGACGCCAGGCATTTGCCGTCGCTGGATGCGATGTGCCGAGCTCATCCGGACACGCCGGTCGTCATCGATCATTGCGCGCGGATTGGAGTCGACGGCGAGATTCGCAAGTCCGATCTCGACAACCTCTGCGGCTTGGCGAAGCACAAGGATGTCGCGGTCAAAGTGTCGGCCTTCTATGCGCTCGGCGCGAAGCGCGCTCCCTACGACGATCTGCGGCCGATGATCCAGCGGCTGTTGGACGCGTTTGGGGCCGAGCGGTTGATGTGGGCCAGCGACGGACCGTTCCAAGTCGTCGCGCCTCATCGCTACGCGCCGTCGATCGAGTTGATCCGCAATCGCTGCGACTTTCTATCCGCCGGCGACCGCGCATGGCTGCTCACCAAAACGGCCGAACGAGTCTTCTACTCGTAACGAGGCCGCACGCCGTTCATCTTACGGGCTCGCGATGATCGTCCCGCAGCGCTCAATCCGTTTCACATCAACCGTCTGTTTGGCGTTTTTGTCGCTTTTATCGCTCGGGCTGGCGAGTGGTTGCCGTCAAGCGTGCCCAGTCGATGACTTTCCCTCCCGCCCGATCAAATTGGTCGTTCCCTTCGGGGCCGGCGGTGGTACGGACACGTATGCGCGGATCATCAAGCAGGCGATCGAAGAGGAGCAGCTGCTGGACCAGCCGCTTGTCGTCGTGAACATCAGCGGAGCCGGAGCCACCACGGGAAGTCGTCGCGTCAAAGAGGCCGAGCCGGATGGCTACTCGATGCTGATTCTCCACGACACGATCATCACGGCCGAGATCTCGGGCGCGGCCGACTACGGTCCGGACGCGTTTACTCCGATCGCCGGGACCGGCGAGGTCGGGATGGTCATCGCCGTGTCGGCTTCGTCGCCCTATCACTCGCTCGACGATCTGTTGACGGCGGCCGAGCGAGATCCCGACACGATCGGTTTTGGGCACAATCAGGGAGCGCTAACTCATTTCGCTGCGTTGCAGGTGCAGCAGCAACGGTCCGGCGCCAAGTTTCGCCTGGCTCATATCGGCGGCGGCGCCGAGCGATTCTCCAATCTCAAGGCCGGGCACATCGCCGCCACCGGTTTTTCAATTGAAGAGTTCGCCCGCTTCCGCAGCGACGGCTTGCGCGGCCTCGCCTACTTTGGCCCCGAACGGCACCAGGCGGCTCCCGATGTGCCGACTGCGGTCGAGCAGGGAATGGACATCGTCAGCGTCAACACATTCTACTGGTGGTACCCCAAGAACACTCCGCGGCAGCGCGTCGAATTCATGGCGGGAGTGTTGCAGCGCGCCATGCAGACGGAGCTTGTCCAGCAACGCATGCAAGAGATCTATTGCGAACCGATCTTCATTCGCGGAGGTGAACTGCAGCGGCGAATCGCCGATAGTCGCCGCCGGCTCTCACAAGTTCAGGTGGAGGAAGCGAACCCGCTGCCCCTGTTGCCAGAGGTTCTCGCCGCACTGGCGGTCGGCTGTCTGGGCGTGACGCTCGCGCTCGGCCGCGGTGAACGAGCGACGCCAACCGGCGCGGCGTTTCGCTCTCGCTACGACTTGGCGGCGGCTGTCTTTGTTTGCACCGTCTTGTATGTGATCGCTTTGGGTTGGCCTTACCAATTCGCCTTGCCGCGAATCGACTATCGACTCACGACCGCCGCCTTCGTCGCCTGCTGCGGAGTACTGCTTTGCGGTCGCGACCCGCGCCGACTGGTGGCGGTCGCCGCGGTCGCCATCGTTGCCCCGGTCGTCGTCCATGCTGTGTTTACTCGGCTTCTCGAGTTCACTCTTCCCGGTTCCTAACCGCCGCCATGTCGCCGCTCATCGAAACCTGTTGGCAACTTGTCGAACCGTGGTCGCTGTTCCTCGTCGTGCTGGGAACAACCGCCGGCGTATTGGTCGGAGCGATTCCGGGTTTGACCGGCGCGATGCTCATCTCGCTTTCGTTGCCGCTGACCTACGGAATGGCACCGGAGCACGCGTTGATTCTCTTGATCTCGATGTACGTGGGATCGATCAGCGGCGGCTTGATAACAGCCACGTTGTTGCGGATGCCCGGCACGCCGGCTTCGATCATGACGACGCTGGACGGCTATCCGATGGCGCAGGGAGGACAGCCCGGCCGCGCGCTCGGGTTGGGCGTCAGCGCCTCGTTCGTGGGCGGTGTGATCTCTTGGATCCTACTGGTGCTGCTCGCCCGGCCGATGGCGTTGGCGGCGAGTCAGATGACCAAGTTCGAATTCTTCTCGTTGACGATGATGGCGATGGCTCTCATTGCAGCCGTGTCGGGCCGGTCGCTGGCGAAGGGGATGTTGTCGGGAGTACTCGGCATGCTGGCGGCGATGCCCGGAACGGCTCCGACCGACGGCCAGGTGCGCTGGACGCTCGGCTTTCACCAGTTGAACAACGGCTTGGAATTGCTACCGACGTTGATCGGTGTTTTTGCGATCAGTCAGGTTTTCAAAGACATCGTCGAGCTGCATCGGGAGCCGGAACGCGTGGCCGCGTCGACCAGTGGAATTCGCCTCAAATTGGCCGACTGGCGGCGGCACGCGGTGAATCTGGTGAGGTCGTCGTTTATCGGGTCGTGGGTTGGCATCCTGCCGGGAATTGGAGCCAACATCGGGTCGGTCTTGGCGTACACGGCCGCCCGCTACTTCTCCAAAGAGCCGGAAAAGTTCGGTCATGGATCGGAGGAGGGGATCGTGGCGTCCGAGGCGGGCAATAACGCCACCGTCGGCGGAGCTCTCGTACCGCTGATCTCGATGGGCATTCCGGGCAGCGTGATCGACGCGATTCTGCTCGGCGCTCTGGTGATTCACAAACTGCAACCGGGACCGCTGCTCTTCCGCGACAATCCGGGCATCGTCTACACGATCATGGGCGCCGCCCTGCTGGCGAACATCTTCATGTTTGTGTTGATGATCGCCTCGGTCGGCTCCATCGCGAAACTGATGACATTTCCCCGCTGGCTGCTGACGCCGCTGGTGATCATGTTCTGTGTGGTCGGTTCCTACGCGCTCAACAACCGATTGTTCGATGTCGGCGTGATGTTGGCTTTCGGCGTCGTCGGCTTCGCGTTTGAGCGATGGCGAGTTCCGCTGGCTCCGTTTGTCATCGGTTTCGTACTCGCTCCGGTCGCCGAATACAACTTGGGGGCGGGACTACAACTGGCGGGCGGCAGCTATCTGCCGTTGCTGACCGAGCGGCTGTGTCCGCTGTTTCTGTTGATTGCCGCCGGGTTGCTCGTCTGGCCGCTGGTGAGCAGAGTGCGCCAGAGAGTTCGACCGGAGTCACAATCTCGCAACGATTGAAATTGCCGTCGCGCCTCGACACATCGCCTATTTGACCTTGAAGGCTCGCCCGGTCGCCCACCGTCGCAGCCCTTCAAGTCGCTGCTTGCCCCGATTGAAATAGACTTCGTCGAGGTCGCGCATCTGCGCTGAGAATGATTCTCGGCGCCGCTGGTCCCAGTCGTCTCGCGGTTGCAGGATCCGCATGGCGATCATCTGTTCGGCCAGCAGTTGAGCGATCCGCTGGTGACCATCGATGCTGGGATGGACGTGGTCGACTAGCTGATCATCTCCTGGGATGCCGTCGGCCGCCCAGTCATTGAAAAACGATCGAGCGTCGACCATTGGCGTTCTCGTATCGGCGGCGACGCGGCGCAACTGCGCGTGCAATGGTTCGGTCATGCGCAGTGGGCAGACATCATAGTCTTGAGCTTTCCGGAGCGCTGTGCGCGCGCCTTCGATCTCCTTCGCGGTCAGCTGAATCTGGCCGAGCATGAACCAGGCTCCGGCGTGTTCGGGGTCCAGTCGCAGCGCCTGCTGCAGCAATCGCTCGGCTTCCTCACCGCGCGCGGCTTTCGCTCGCTCCCACAGCGCCGAGAACTCAGCGGACCGCTCATCGCTCAGCTCCGGGGCGACTTCCAGTTTGAATGGCGGGCAGTCGCGTTCGTTCGACACAGGATCGACGAGGATCACCGGCACATTGGCCTGCGACGCGAGCGCGATGATTCGCCGCAAGTTGACCTCGTAATGCTCCTCGACGCTTTCGCGCCAAGCGTTGTCGCGGTGGTACGCGGCAAGTCCGCCGCGATAGTCGAGCAGCGCGTCCACTTCCGTCGACAACAACGTGCGCTCGTCGGACGCCGATCGCGACGTCAATCGAGTTGACTCCTGTGTCCACTGGACGATCCGCAGGCTCTCGAACGCCGAGTACGCGCGAGCCAGCCAGGGCGGGATGTCGCGCTGCAGCGGATACGAACGCTCCTCGAGAAACTCGTTGTGGCCGGTGTAGACGACAAGCAAATCGGGGTCGTAACCGAGACATTCTTCGACGATGGGGGCGACGCGATAGCTGGCGTAGGAGACTCCCCCGCAGTTGACCACCTCCCACGTGCGGTCGGGGTCCGCCGCGCGGAGTGTCAGTTCCAGCCAGTTGGAGAACGAGGTCTCAATCGACCACGGGCGACCTTGCACGGTCGAACCGCCCACACAGAAGATGCGGTATTCGGATGCGGCCTTCTGGGCGGCGAAGCGATCGCTGGCAAAGAACTCCAGCCGCGCAGGAGCCGTTTCGTAATCGTCGCCCACTCGTTCAAAAAGCGGCTCGATCGCTTGGAAGCCGACGAATGGATCGCGTGTGGTTTGCGGCCGCCAACTCGTCGCCCGGAGGATTAACTCGCCGCCCCACAACGGGCTGCAGCCGACCAGAATCGCCAACAAGCGGAACAGCCACCGCCGCGCGCGGGGCCGCGCCGCTCGCGCCGGTTCCGCCGCGGTCAATTGCTGAGATTCAGTGTCGATCGAACTCGAGTCCATGGGTCTATCGTAACCTCTGTTCGAGAATTTCGCCGACCTGCCCGGCGACCCGGTTGCTGTAGAATGGCGAAATGCCGTACGCCCGCTTTCCCGGCGACCTCCGCCGCAGACGCTCCGCGAACTCGACGACCGAGCGGCAGCTCGCTTTGTGGGTGGCACTGCCACTCTTGGCTTGCTTGCTGCTCGCGGGGTGTAGTGAAGCGGGTCGCCAAGCGAGCGCGACGCTCAAGTTGCAGCAGATGGGCGTCACGGTTGAGACGAACAGGGACAATGGCGACGAGGTGCGGATCAGTGTCGACTTTCGGACGGCGGAGGTCCCCGTCGAGCAAGCTGTCGCCAAACTCACCAGCATTTCGAACGTTCGCGAAGTTATCTTGCGAGACTGTGACGCCACGGACGAAACGCTGCGGGCGATCGGACAGGTGACTGAACTGGAGGTGCTCGACCTGTTCGGCTGCGACATCACCGATGCGGGGCTCATGCATCTCCGCGATCTCGCATCGCTCCGGTCGCTCAACTTGGCCGGCACGCAGGCCACCGATGCGGGGCTCGACCATCTCGACTCGACCAGCTTGCAAACCTTGGCGCTGCCGCCGCGTTGCACGGACGAAGGGCTGCGGACCGTGGGTTCATTTGACAAACTGCAATCGCTTTACGCCGTCGAGACAGCGATTCGCGGACCGGGGCTTGAACACCTATCCTCGTTGCCGGAATTACAAACGTTGGCGCTCGATCGGTCGCAAGTGGCGGATGAAGGAATCGGCTACCTGAGCGGTCTTGCCCATTTGGAGCGATTGTCGCTAAACGGATTGCCGCTGACCGATGGAGCTGTCGGGCCGATCCTGACGCTCAAGGAACTCGACTACCTGTCGATCATCGAAACCGACATCACCGACGCCGGCCTCTGGCAAGTCGGCCAACTACAGAAGCTGTACATCCTCGACACGAGCGGCTCACAGGTCACGTCGTTTGGAGTGGAGCTGTTGCGAATTTGGCGAGGAGATTTGCGAGTCACTTATTGAGCGCTAGTCAATTGGCGTCGCCGGCGACGACTTCGTCCACGACCGAAGTCGGTTCATCTAAGGACGAACGGACGCGAGCCGACTGCCAGTCGACGCCGAGCATCAAGCAATTGATACCGGACCCGATTCCCAGCATTCCGACGTGGTCTCCCGCCTTGAGAAACTTTCTCTCCGCGGCGATCGCCATGGTGATTGGCAACGCCACCGACCCGGTGTTCCCCAGCCACTCAAGAGTTGTAAAGTCGTTGGACGGATCCAACCCCAACTGCTCCAACATCATCTTTCGATGAGCTGATCCGACCTGGTGACAAACGGTGCGATGGATGTCGTCGATGTCCCACCCGGACTCGCCGAGGAACTCGACAAACGTCTCGCCGCCGGTGGCGATCCCTTCGCGCATCAAGACTTCCGAGTCCGTTTGCATGAGGGGCTGCATGGTCGAGCCCGCTTCGTCGTGACCACTGTGGCACAACTGGTGGTGAGCCGTGTTGGCTCGCGCCGCCGCACACGTCAAGCGGTTGGCCGTCTTGCTGATGGAGCGATGAGTCAGGACGACGCCGCAACTGGCGGACCCGATCGTCAACGAGGCGACGGCCAGCCGCAGTTGCTTGCGAGTCAGTGTCGTGTCGTTGTTGAGGGAGTCGATGGTCGTTTCGACCAATTGCCGGCTGCCTTCGGTGCCGACGACCAAGGCGGCCCGAATCTGGCCGAGCTCGATCATGTTGGCCGCCTGCACGATGCCGTTCAACAAACCGAGGCAGGCGTTCGAGACGTCGTAGATCACGCAGTCGTGCGGCAATCCCAAGCGATGGTGCACGCTGCAGGCTGTCGCCGGCTCAAGGTAATCGCGGCAGACACTGCCGTGAATCAGCAAACCGATTTCGCTCGGTTCCAATTCGGCGGCTCGCAAGGCCTTCAGGCCGCTTTGCACGCTCATGTCGCTGGGCATGGCCCCCGGCGACCAGAACCGCCGCTCGGCGATTCCCGTCATCAGTTCCAGGCGGCCTTCAGGCAATCGCAGCCGCTCGTAGAGGGGCTGGAGCCGCGATTCGATTTC
>JASMLW010000301.1 GCA_030748485.1 Pirellulaceae bacterium | reverse complement strand
GAGATGCCGCCGTAAGCGACGCTCAACGTCGGCGTGTAACCAACCTCCGTTCCGCGCCACAGATCCATCACGTCGTCGTAGGCCGACTGCACCGGCAGCGTGTGTTCGATGCCCGTGTGTCCGTCGACGATCATCGTCATGTTGTGCATGAACGTCGAGCCGCCTTCGGGAACGACCATCATCTTCAATTTGCGGGCGGCGGCGATCACCTGCTGCCGCTGGTCGCGGCGCGGTTGGTTGTAGCTCTTCACCGAGAACGCGCCGACGGCCTTCATGCGCTGCAAGTGGAATTCGGCGTCCGCCTGGCTGTCGATCTCCGCCTTATAGCTGCCGGCGGCTCCGTAGAGGATCGTACCGGTGGAGAACGTCCGCGGGGCCGTGATCAATCCGGCTTTTGTCAGCTCACTGGCCGCGAAGATGTTGTGCGTGTTGTTCGACGGGTCATGGATCGTCGTCACGCCAAAGGCGAGCCGCGCGTGGTCGACCCAACTGGCTTGCGGCGTCATGCCCGCGTTCGCCTGAGAGCCATGCGCGTGCGTGTCGACGAATCCGGGCAATACGAGTTGACCGGAGATGTCGACCAGCTTCGCATCCTCGGACGGTTTCACTTTGTCGCGCGGTCCCACCGCGACGATGCGGTTGCCGTCGATGACGACCACTCCGTCGCGGATGATCTGGTCCCCGCTCATCGTGACGATGTCGCCGCCGACGAGCGCCAGTTTTCCTTTGGGCTTCGCGTGGCGAGCGCGGAAGCCAATCGCTATCGGCTCGGTAGGCGGCCCTTCATCGTCCTGCGCTTCATTGTCCTGCGCTTCACCGCCCAGCGTTTGGGACAGATCAGCCGTGAACAGCTCGGCTCCGAGCGACCAGTGCAGCCGCCGGCTATCGCCTGAGAAGTGAATCCAATCGCCCGCTTTCTCGCTCAACCGTTTGACGGGCAGCCCTTTGGCTCCGGGTCCCACCGAGATCGGAGCCGCGGCGGCGACGAACGGAGCCACGTAGACGTTGAACCGCTCGACAAAAGCCACCCTCTTGCCGTTGGGAGAGATGCGGTAGCTAGTCGCCCACTGGCTCGTGTAATGAACTCGCTCGTCGCGGCCGTCGAGATCCGCTGAGCAGAGCCGCAGGTTATCGGCGTCTTTCGAACTGGCCGATTTGGTGTAGAAGACGCGTTTCTTGTCGCGGCCAAACTGGGGATTCGAGCCGCCGGGTGAGATCCGAGTCGCTTTGCCTCCGCGCCGTGAGACTCGGTAGAGCCCCTGGTCGCGCGACCATAAGGGAGTCGTCAGGTAGCCGCCGCCCCGTCGCTCGAAGACGATCGTCTGGCCGGCGGGCGAGAATTGCGGATTGATGTAGTGCCCCGGGCTGTCGGTGACAACCCAGTTTTCTCCCGCCTGCGGATCGGTCGACGCGACGCGGATCGAGCCGAGCTTTTCGTCGTGCCAGGTCGAGTAGACAAGATGCCGCCCGTCGCGCGAGTAGCTCGGACAAAACTCAAAGTGGTCGCTCTGCGTCGTCAGCCGCCGGGGCTTGCCGGCGGGCAGAGCGCGGACGTAGATGTGACCGAGAGCCTGATAGGCGACTTGATCGCCGCGCGGCGAGGTGCAGACCCACCTCAACATCCGGACATCAAACTTGTTCGGCGCGACGTCGACCGGAAAACGAACTCGCCGAGTCACTTCGCGTTCGTCGCGAATCCGAAACGGTACGACCTGCGCCGACCCGTCGGCGATTTGGACGCGGCGGATTTTTCCTTTCGCCCAGATCACGATCGACTTGCCGTCGGGCAACCAGGCGAACGTCGGGTAGACGCCGTGGATCGCCCACGCCTCTTGCATGTCGCGTTCCAATCCGTCGTAGACCAGGCGAACGGCGCCGGACTTTGTGTCGAACAGGTGCAATCCCGTCTTGGCTCCCACTCGGCGGACAAAGGCGATTCGCCGCCCGTCGGGAGCCGGTGTCGGGCGACAGGCTCCGCCCGGCCCGGTGATGTACGACTGGGTCTCGCCCGTCTCCAGGTTCAATCGCTTGACCGCGTAGATTTGTTTGTTGGAGTCCTTGTCGTACTCGAACGTGTTGCCGGCCGTGGCGTCTTGCGAGTAGTAGAGGTACTTGCCGTCGGGCGAGAAAATCGGCTCGTTCACGTCCTTCTGATCGTTGGGACGTTTGGTCAATTGGACTCCGGCCATCGCATCCGTTTCGGCGGCCGCGCGATGGAACATCCACATCTCGCCGGCGCCGAGCGACCGCCGGCTGGAGAAGTGCTTGCGCGCGACGATGTAATCGCCGTCCGGCGACCAGGCGGGACCGTTGATCAAACGAAATGTCTCGTTGGTCACTTGCCGCAAGTTCTCGCCGCCGACCCCGATGATCCAGATGTTGTCGCCGCCGCGCTGGCTCTTTCCGTTGCGATCGCTGGTGAAGGCAATCCACTTTCCGTTCGGGCTAAACCGCGGTTGCATGTCCCAGGCCATTCCGCTGGTCAGCTTCTTCGGCTGGCGGCCGTCCGTTCCGTCTGCGCCGTCGATCGGCATCAGGTACAAGTCGCCGAGCATGTCGAAAACGATCCGCTTACCGTCGGGACTCACGTCCAGGTTCATCCACGTTCCTTCGGTCGTGTCGATCGCCTGCTGGGACCGCGGACCAGGCGGCTGTTCGATGTTCCACGTTGGTTTGTCTTGAGCCAGCGAGTCGCGGCAAGCGGTTGCGGACACAACGGCGATCAGCGCGGCGGAGAAGAGAATGGAAAAACGCGTCATGGTGCGGATCCTCTGGGTCGTTCCCGACCAGTGTTTCGTCGATCGTTTGGTTGGCGAATCAGCCGGCAATTCCAGCAGCCGGCTATTGTGACGGTGACGGCGAGGCGAACCAACCGCCCGAACTGTGCCTCCAGCCTGATTGGGCGGCTGGCGGAAGGGAAGCAGCCCGCCCACGAAATCCACAGCGGAGCAGGGCGGCCCTTACGGAAAACACCCGCGGACGTTAACGTGGGCCTTTGCGCTCTTTCATTTTTCGACGCCCTGTGCGCACCAAAACTCACCATGGCCCTCCAAGTCACTCCGGCGATTGAGCCCGCACGCAGCCGACAACAGCTGGTGCTCGACCTGGCTCGCATGCTGCACATCAGCGGGATGCCGGCCCACGAGTTGGAGGAGCGAATGCATGTGGCGGCCGACAAGCTCGGCGCACCGGCTCAGTTCTTCTCGACACCGACTTCGATCTTTGTCTCATTCGATGACGGTGGCCAGGAGACCTGTCTCATCCGAGTGACGCCGGCCAGCGTCAACCTGCAGCGCTTGTCGATGTTGCACGAGTTGCACGCATCGATCGAACGAGATCGCCTGTCGCGAGTGGAGATCGCCGAACGGATGGCGGAGATCGAATCGCTGTCGCCCAACTTTGGCAACCTGTTGACGGTCGCCAGCTTTGGTGTGGTGGGCGGCACAGCGGCGATCTTCTTCGGCGGCGATTGGGATGAGGCGAGTGTAGCGGGTGTCATCGGCGCGATCGTCGGGATGATCGTATTGGCCTGTTCGTGGGGCCGGCAAACTCGCTATCTCGGTGAAATGGCGGCGGCGTTCACCGCGACCGTGCTGGCGTCGGTCGGCCGCTTGGCGCTGCCGAGTCTCTCCACCGAAATCACCGTGTTGGCCAGTTTGATCATTCTCTTGCCCGGCTTGAGTTTGACGGTGGCGATCAATGAACTGGCCACTCAAAACCTCGCCTCGGGAACGGCCCGCTTGGCTGGCGCGTTCTCGGTGTTCCTCACCATGGCCTTCGGCGTCGTGATGGGCCGCACCTTGATGAACTTTGTCACGGGCGATTTGAGCGAGCAACCGGGCGAGTCGTTGCCGGTTGGTTGGATCGCCGTCGCGCTGGTCATCAGCGCGCTGGCGTTCAGCGTGCTATTTCAAGCGCGACAACGCGACGTTGGCTGGATCCTCTTGGCCGCCACGATCTCTTACGGAGGCACGCGGTTGGGCGGCGCATTCTTCGGTCCCGCCGCGGCGGCCTGGACGGGAGCGTTCCTGCTGGGTGTGGCGAGCAACCTGTTCGCCCGCTCGATGAATCGACCGACCGCTGTCATGCAGGTTCCCGGAATGATCCTGCTCGTACCGGGCAGCATCGGCTTCTTCAGCCTGTTCGCGTTTGTGCGGCGCGATGTGGCCGCCGGCACCGAGTCGGCGTTTACGATGGCGCTGGTGGCAATCTCCATTGTCGCCGGCTTGCTCGTCGCCAACGCGTTGTTGCCGTCCAGCCGCCGCGACCGGTCGAGACTCTACCAGGCGTAGCCGCGGAATCCGCGGTCGCCGGGGGGCGTGCCGGCATCCTGCAACTCGCGAGCGTGTATCCCACCGTAATACCTGGGGTACTGCTCGTTGGCGTTGAGCGGCCAAAAGTACTCCTGCGAACGACCTCGCACTTCGCGCGGACGATTTCCCTCGCGAAACAGCGGGTAGCGGTAGACGATCCAAGGGCCTCGCCGAGCAGCTCGCCAGCCGCCGTCAGCTTGAGTTGTCGTTGTCATCGCCAAAACCGCGCAAACGGCCAACGCGCCAAGGACTACATTCCGCATGATCGCACCTGCTGGGGCTCGAGTGTGGCTGACTCGTGTCGTCTGAAGTGCTAATTAGTAGCTCGCTCCCGACGGTTGTCCAGCAGGCGATGACGGATGTCCAGCAGCAGATGCGTGAAGAGATTGTTGCGAGATCGCTGCGACATCGCTGGGACATCGCCGCCACATTTCCGCGACATTTCCGCCTGGCCTGACCTGAAGACCCTGCGGGCATCGCCATCGTTCAGGCGATGATCTCGTGGATGACGTTGCCGTGGACGTTGGTGAGGCGGAAGTCACGGCCTCCGAAGCGGTAGACGAGTTGCTTGTGGTCCAGGCCCAACAAGTGCAGCATCGTGGCGTGCAAGTCGTGCAAGTGCACGGCGCCGTCGACCGCCTTGTAGCCCAGTTCGTCCGTCGCGCCGTGTGTCAGCCCGCCGCGCGCGCCGCCGCCGGCCAGCCACGCCGTGTAGCCTTCGGCGTTGTGATCGCGTCCCATCGCCTCCTTGCCATCGAGGATTTGGGTTTCGGGCGTCCGCCCAAACTCGCCCGTCCAGAGCACCAGCGTGTCCTCCAACAAGCCTCGTCGAGCCAGGTCGGTCAACAGCGCGGCGATCGGTTGATCGATCTGTTTCGCCTTCGTGTTGAACTTGTCGAGATTGCTGTGATGGTCCCAGCCGCTGGAACTGACTTCGACGAAGCGTACGCCCCGTTCGACGAGACGCCGAGCGAGCAGGCACTGTCTGCCGAAGTCGTCGGTCGCGCCGGCGTCG
>JASMLW010000300.1 GCA_030748485.1 Pirellulaceae bacterium | reverse complement strand
GATCTCACTGGTGGGCGTCACGTTAATCGGAATCGGAGGATGGGCCGCATACTACGCATCGAGGCAACTGAAAACCCCAAAGCATCCTGACGGAGTGATCAACTCCAATGAGGGAAAGGGTGTGTAGAAACGATTGCGAAGATGAACATACAACGATTTGAGTGTCCGATGTGCGCCGCTGTTGTCGCGGTCCAATCCGAGAAAGACCACCTCTGCAAGGTGTACGGGCGCGACATCCGAAAGGAATGGAGCGACGAAGACCGCGAGAAGATGGTGGCTCAGGTGGCACTTGGGGTGAGCGAGCTCCGTGTGTGCGCTTTAAAGTGCCCCCCGAAGGACTCGAACCTTCAACCCTCTGATTAAGAGTCAGATGCTCTGCCAGTTGAGCTAGGGGGGCTGACGCGTTGTAGAGAACGCGGTTTTGAAGTCGACATCCTACCGCACTCCCGGGTTCGCACCAAGGGGTCGGACGGCGTCGGCCGCACGCGGCGGCGCGCTGGTCGCTACGACTTGGCCTCGTCCACCTCGAGCCCCAATTGGCGCATCTTGCGGTAGAGATTTGAACGGTGCAGGCCGAGCTTCTTGGCCGCCGTCGTCATGTTGCCGCCGCTGTGCTTAATCTGCCGCTGGATGTAGTCGACCTGAAATCGACGAGTCGCTTCGGTTAACTTCAGGTTGAGTGGAGTGCGGAGCTGATCGTCCGCGCCGGGCGACAGAGTGAACGCCAAATCGCCCACGTCAATCGCGTCCTCCGGCCCCAAGTAAGCCAGTCGCTCCATCAGGTTTCGCAGCTCGCGGATGTTGCCCGGCCAGGGGTGCTCCGCCAGCTCGCGCTTGGCGGCCGCGGTCAGCTTCGGCGGGCGACGCCGCGCCTTGCCGCAGAAGTCTTTGAGAAAATGCTCCGCCAGCAGTGCAATGTCCTCGCCACGCTCCCGCAGCGGCGGCAAGTCGAGCGTCGCCACGTTCAGCCGATAAAACAGATCCTCGCGGAAACGCTTGTCGCGCACCATCTGTCCGAGGTCCTGGTTGGTGGCGGCGATCACCCGAGCGTCCGTGGGAATCGGCTGCGACCCGCCGACCCGCACCACCACCTTCTCCTCCAACACTCGCAACAACTTGGCCTGACCACCCAAACTCATGTCGCCGATCTCGTCCAGAAACAACGTTCCCCCGCTAGCCAATTCGAACTTGCCCACGCGGCTCTCACTGGCGTCCGTAAAAGCGCCCTTCTCGTGGCCGAACAATTCGCTCTCCAGAAGAGTCTCCGTCAACGCGGCGCAGTTCACAGCGACGAACGGCTCCGCTCGGCGATTGCTCCAGTAGTGCACTAACTGGCTGACGACCTCCTTGCCCGTGCCGTTTTCACCCAAGATCAACAGCGCCAGTTCGCTCTCCGCCACACGCCGAACAGTGGAACGCAGCGCCTGGATCTGCGGGCACTCGCCGATCAACCGCACGCCCTCTTCCGCTTCATTGGCGACTTGATTCCGCGACTGAATCAACTGCTCGTGCTCTTGCGTGTTCTCCAAAGCGACCGCCGCATGGGCGGCCAAGTCGCGGAGCGCGATCTCGTCCTCGCGACCAAAGTTGCCCGACCGCTTGTTGATCATCTCGAACGCGCCGAACAACTCGCCCGACTTGCCGCGCAGCGGCGCGCAGAGCAACGACCGCGTTTCGAATTGCAACTGCTCATCGACGCTGCGATCGATCTCACTCTGGTCCTCCATATCAACCCGCCGCAATTCGCCCGACCGAATGACCTGACCGACCAGGCCGCGGTCTTCCGGAATCCGTAACTCGCCCCCCTCGACTCCCAATGCGGGACGACCCACCAGCGTGTGCGTCGCCTTGTCCCAGAGAAAGATGCTCGCCCGCTCGGCGTCGAGCAAACGGGTCGACGCCTCGGCCATCTGCTCCAGCAACTCGGTCAACTCGAGCGTCTGGCGCCATTGAGCGGCGATCTCCAACATCGCCTCCAGCCGAGCGATCCGCTGCTGCCGCTCCAACCTCCGCCGCATCTCCGAGAGCGCCGCGCCGAACAGCCCGGTCAAGGCGTCGAAACGGCCGAGATCGTCCGCGCAGGAACCCGCCCCGACCAGCAACTCGCCAGTTCCCCCATAAGTCGACAGCGGTGCGGCGACCCAATCGCCGTCGACCGACACCAACTCGCGATCCAACGTGTCGGCGAACAACTCGTGCGGCATGTTCGCCGGCCGACCAAACTCAGCCACCACATCCCAACGCCCGCGGCCGCCGCGCACGACACCCAGATACGAGGCCTCCGCCGCGTTCGCGATCAACGGAAACAGCTGACTCAGAAATCGCGGCTCGTCCGCCGACTCCGACAACATGGCGAAGACTCGAGCCGACGTCCGCTGCGCCACTTCGCTCTCCGAATAACGCCCATAGTTGTCGACTGCCATCAGTTTGAACCACGCACATGTGAAGACTGTATTCAATATGAGCCCCGGCGGGTTGGAGAATTGTATTCATGTTGATTACTGAGGTGAACAGGTTTCCCTCCCACAGCGGGGTTTTTCGTCCATCCGGCGGCCTTGTAGAAACCTCGCAAATGGTGTATCGCTGGGAGATTGTCCGAGTTGCAGCAACTAAGGAGTTCGACTGATGGGCTTGTTCGAAGGCAAAAAGGGCCTGATTCTGGGTGTCGCCAACGACCGTTCGATCGCTTGGGGAATCGCCAAGGAGATCATGGATCAGGGCGGCGAGTGCGGTTTCTCGCACCTGCCGGACAAACCCGACGACGACAGGAAGAAGAACAGCCGGCGGGTCAACAAGGCGATCGACGGGCATCCGAACGCCAAGTTCGTAGAGCCGCTGAACGTCAGCGACGACGACCAGATCGCCGCCTTCATGGAGAAGTCGAAGGAGTCGTTCGGCACGATCGATTTTCTCGTCCACTCGATCGCTTTTGCGACGATGGACGATTTGTCGAAAGATACGATCGAGACGAGTCGGGAGGGCTTCAAGCTGGCCATGGACATCAGCGCGTACAGCCTGATCGCAGTCGCGAATGCGGCGAAGCCGATGCTGAACGACGGCGCCGCCGTGCTGACAATGACTTATTTCGGCGGTGAGCGTTGCGTGCCGGGTTATAACGTCATGGGCATCTGCAAGGCGGCGCTCGACGCGTCGGTCCGGTATTTGGCGCACGACTTGGGCCCGCGGCGGATTCGCGTCAACGCGATCTCGGCCGGACCACTGAAGACGCTGGCGTCCGCTGCAGTTGGAGCCAAGAACATGTTGGATCTGTACAGTTTTGTGTCGCCGATCGGCGGCCGAGATCTCGAACAGAAAGACGTTGCCAAGGCGGCCGCTTTCCTGCTCTCGGACATGAGCACGGCGATCACGGCCGAAATACTGCACGTCGACAACGGCTACAACGCGATGGGTTCGCCAGGTCGCTTGCTCGACCACGTCAAGGCCGATTCATGAGCGCGTCTCCCACTCGGATCGCGATCGCGGTTGTCGAATGGGAGGGAGCATTTCTGGTTGGACGGAGATCCGACAACCAAAAGCTGGCCGGTTTGCACGAGTTTCCCGGCGGCAAGATCGAGGACGGCGAAACGCCCGCGGAGGCGGCCGCGCGCGAGTGCCGGGAAGAGTCCGGATTGCAGGTCGACGTCGTCCGCGAACTGCTGACGGAAACTCACACCTACGATCACGACGTCGTCGAGTTGCACTTTCTGTCCTGCGAACCGATCGCGCCCGGCCAGCAGCCGTCGGGTCCGTTCCAGTGGGTGCCCCGCTCCCAACTGGCAACGTGCAACTTCCCGTCCGGCAACCGGCGCCTGCTAGCGCTGCTGTCAGAGTGATTCACAGCGAATTGACACTCGCCAATTCTTCTCTAGGTGAAAACCGACGGGTCGGTTAGGTTATGAAAATCTTACACAGGCTTCGACGTGAAATGGGCGTTCGCAACCCGCCGATGCGACGCTAACTCAACAAAACAAGCGACGTCGCAGAACTGTGTTTGATTGGCTTGGCGTTTGCATTTGCACGGGCTGAGCCCAGCGGCCGTATGGAGGCGGTCGCTCGACCTGGAATCCGCATGGAGACCGCGAAGCATGGACGCTTTACGGCGCTGCGCCGCAGCTACGGCATTTGTTCTCTCGCTCTCAGCAACTCTAACGCACGGCCAAACTCTGGCGCGCGGTCAACAACGGCGAGGCCATCGCACGGAGAACTTCATCATCTTCGCGCGGACAGCCGCGTTGGGGACGCAAGTCGGCGAGATGGCTGAGCAATACCGTCGCGAGCTGGCTCTCGAATGGCTCGGCAAAGAGCTGCCGCCGTGGCGCGACGTCTGTCCGATCTACGTGAACGACGGGCGTCGCAAGCCGGCCAGCGGCGTCACGACATTTCGTTTCAACAGCCACCGCGAGCCGCACGATTGGGAGATGGAAGTCAACGGCACGCCGGAACGAATCTTGGACAGCGTGCTGCCTCACGAGATCACGCACACGGTGTTCGCCACTCATTTCGGTCAACCGCTGCCGCGCTGGGCGGACGAGGGAGCGTGCACGGTGGTCGAGCACGAGAGCGAGCGGCAGAAACAGTACAAGCTACTGTTGCGATTCCTGACGCACGAGAAGGGAATACCTTTCAACCGCATGTTCGCCATGCGCAGCTATCCGCGCGACATCCTGCCGCTGTACGCACAGGGTCATTCGCTGACTCAATTCCTGTTGGCTCAAGGCGGCAAGCAGAAGTTCATTCGCTACATCGGCGAGGGCATGAAGACTCACCGGTGGTCGGAAGCGACCGAGTCGTATTACAACTACGAAGACCTGTCCGACTTGCAACTGTCGTGGGTGCAGTGGTTGAAGGACGGCAGTCCGGCTCCCCTGGCCCAGCGCGTCTACCCGAACCGTCCGGCGGTCGCCGCAACGGACGAGGAACCCGCCGCCAGGACAGTCGCACGCGACGATCGAGTTCAACCGGCGTCGGCGTCACTTGCGCAGCAAGACCGAGTTAGCGTCGTCAACGCGGCGATCAACCAAAAGGCTCTGTCGGTGTTCCAACGTCAAGCGGCGGCGCCGCTCGCCGATCGTGGCGGATTGGAGAACCGGGGGAAGGATCGCGTACAGGAGTTGGACACGAATTCGAATCGCACTCCGCCACAGGCCACGACCGCGACGACCTCGAGCTATTATCTGCGTCGCGCGCACTTGGCTCGCCGCCGCCGGCTCGACTTACAACGCGAGCACGATCGAAAGCCGGACGAGGGCGGCGGTGAGCAATCCGAGCGATCAGCTTCGCTCGCCGCAACTCTACCGGTCGAAATGGAACGCCCCAAACCAATCGCCCAGGGTCGCGAAATCATTTTGGAGTGGCAAACCAATCGCAGCGCGCCACCGCTGCTCGACGACGAAAAGTGAGGCAGTGGAACGCCTCCCACTACGAACGCCGTCCCACTACGAACGCCTCCTACTCTACGTAAAGAACTGCCGAGTGAGATGGTAGAAGACGGGCGCGGCGAAGCAGATTGAGTCGAGTCGGTCGAGCACGCCGGCGTGACCTTCGACGAGCGTCCCGTAGTCGGTAACTCCGCGATCGCGTTTGATGGCCGACATGGTCATGCCGCCGGCGAAGCCCATCACGGCGATCACGGCCGACATACACGCCGCCTCCCAAACGCCGAACGGCGTCACCCAACTAAACAGAATGCCCAACAACGCGGTGCTCACCACGCCGCCGATGAATCCCTCCCACGTGCGGCTGCCGTTGATCGATGGCGCAATAACGTTCTGCCCGAGCAGCTTACCCCACGCGAACTGCAACACTTCACTCAGTTGAACCATGAGAATGAAATAGAACAGCAGTCCGTGGTTTCCGGACGCCGCGATGGCTCGCTTCGCGGCGGGCGCGGCGGCAGTTTGACTTGAAGTCGCGCCGTTCTCATTTCCATCCGGCGACTTCGCGTCGGTCGTTCCGTCGACGGACGATTGCACCGTCGCAGCTCGCGTAGCGCCGGCGGGTTGCTTGAGAGGCAGCGTGAGCAGAGCAGGCGCGTAACTCAACGCATAGACGCAGATCAGCAAGCCAAATTGAATTTTCGCGGACCGCTCCAAGAATCTCTTCGGGTCGCCGGAGACGGCGATGCGAGCGGGGATCAGGAGCGAGGCGTAAACGGGAATCGCGATGCTGAAGAAGTGGTAGAACGATTGGCCCAATCCGACCAGAATGTATTGGCCGGGAGTGATGATGAAGAACACCCAGAACAGCGCGCGATGATCTCCGCGCCGTGTCGGTGTCATCGTGATGAACTCGCGCAACGCCCAGAACGAGATTCCGCCGAACAAGAACAGCGTGGCGTAAAAACCCAGCTGGAACGACGCGATCAGAATGGCGTACATCAACCACCAGGCGCCGATGCGGTGGTGGAATGTTCGCACGATCGCCGGATTGACCGTTCCTTCAGGTTGTTTTCTCAGCAGACGGCTGACCACATAGCAGGCCGCCAGCACGCCTAGGACGACACCGAACAAGATGTTCGTCTTGGCTGCGATGGACAGTGCGGCGAGCGGGGGAGAAAACGACAAGAGGAAACACTTCTTTCGAGAATGGCGGTTACAGTTCTTTCAGTTTTCGCACAGCGTCTCGAGCTCGTGAGAGAAACTCCGTCTTCGGTTCGCCCGACTCTAACCAGATTGGTGAACCAAAAGTGATGCAGCTAAGCAGCGGCACCGGAATAAACTCACCCCGCGGCAGGACGCGATTCAGATTATCGATGAAGACGGGGACGAGTTCCAAATCGGGTCGCTTCTTACTCAGATAATACAGGCCGCTCTTGAATTCGCCCATCTCTTCGCCGACTGCTCGTCCGCCCTCGGGGAAAACGATCAGCGAATGGACGTCGCCGATCTCCTGAATCATCATCTCGACCGGGCTGCGATGGACCTTGATATTCCGGCGGTCGATCAGCAGGGCGTTAAAGGTGGAGGCGATGTGGCGGCGGACCCAACCGCGCTCCCAATAGTCCTTGGCCGCGACCGGTCGCGTCAGCGCGCGGACGTTCTTTGGCAGCGACGACCAGAGGACCAGAGCGTCGAGATGACTTGTGTGGTTCGCGAAGTAAACGCGTTGGCAGGTGTCCGGCTGGCAGTCGACCCACCGCACACTGGCGCCGCTGAGCAACTTGGCGAGCAGGATTAAGCCGTGCGCAGTCAGCCTCATGGTTGCCCGTCAGGCCAGCAGGTGGCGCTACAGAATGGCGAAACAGATGTTGCGATTCAGCAAATGGACGCTCGATGATCGCTCCCCCGGACTCGTCGGCCGCCGCATCGACCAGCAAGATCGGATTCCCCAAGTCTTGGATGAGCAACGCGACGCGCGAGCCGCTGAAGATTTAATCGTATCGCGCACCGCCTTCGATCGGTAGACCTCGCGTGTCCGTCGCTTAGCCGGCTCCTACCAGTTCCGGCTCTTGGGCGGGAGCCGCCGCGGGCTCGGGCCGCAGACGATCTCGCTTGCCGGAATCGACCTTGCTGTTGTAAATCTCCGTTAACAAGTCTTCATAGCCTCGCACCATCCGTTGCAGCGACCACTGTTTGACAACCAGGTCGCGGCCGACGCGGCCCAATTGCCGGCTGACTCGTCGTTCCGCCAGGATGTTTCGCCAGTGTGCGGCCAGCGCCTGGCCGTCTCCAGCGGGAGCCACAAATCCCGACACGCCTTGCGACACCACCTCGGAAATTGATCCGACATCGGTCGCCACAATCGGTACGCCGCACGACATCGCTTCAAGGATCGAGACCGGGTTGGCTTCGTTGTGCGAGGTGAGCGAGAACAGATCCATGGCGGCGACCAGACGAGGAATGTCGGACCGCATCCCCGTGAATTGCACGGCGCCCTGAAGCTCCAACTCGCCGACCAACTGCTCCAGTTTCTCACGCTCGGGTCCATCGCCAACGATCAAGCATTTCAACCGCGGCAGGTCTTGGCGCACTTGCGCGGCCGTGCGCAAAAACAGCTCGACGTTCTTCTCGGGCCGCAGCGCGGCGACCACGCCGCAGACGGGATCGTCGGCGTGCCAACCGTAGTGGTTGCGGACGTCGGCGCGATGGACGGTGGAGGGACGAAAACGATCGGTGTCGACACCGTTCGGAATGACGCGGACCTTCTCCGGCGGAAATGACTCCTGCTCGACGAGGTACCGGCCGTGTCGATCGGCGACGCCGACGAATGCGTCAGTCATCGGCGTCAACCAACGGTTGGCCCGCTCGATCGTGTCCGGCCAGCCAGTCGAATGCACAGCCGAAACGATGCAAGGCAATTGCAATCGCCACGCGGCCAGCCTTCCCCAAAACATCTTGTCGCCCGCACCAACCGTGACAACTCCGTCCATACGGCGTTGCGCGAACAGTTTCATCATGCGAAACAGGATCGTGAAGTCGTACTTGTTTTTCCACAACCAACTGTGGACCGGGATCTCACGCGACAAAGATTCGCCGAGCGGACCAAGGTCCTTCAGGCAACACAATTCTGGTTCGATGCGCGAGCGATCGAGACCCCGAATCAACTCGACCAGCAGTTTCTCGGCTCCGCCGACCGGCATGCTGCAGATCGTGAACATCACTCGCAGCGGTCCACGATCTTCAATGGGTGCTAAGTCGCGTCTCGTCATTTTCTTGTCTCCCAGCTTCTCTTTCGCAATCTTCAGTCAGTCGTAAAGCGTATTACAAAGTCTCGATTCGGCTCTCGCCCAGGTACTAGCCGAGAGCCTGCCCCTCGCGTCCCTCGCGCAGCGTGTGCCAGCGGCCGCCGACTCGATTCAGCAGGCTGGAGATTTCGGTTCGTTCAAAGTCACTCAGCAACCAACCTCGCCGCAGCGCGACGACCAACACTCCCAGCAGCGCGGTGCACGCGATGGCGGGTCCGGCGAGCAGGCAGCACAGGCAGTGCGGCGGCCGTGGCGAGGCCACGATCCACGGGCATGCCATGGCGGTGACTGAAGGCGATCGTCAGGGCGAGCGCGATCAAGTTGCCGACGGCCGTCGCGATCACTGCTCCCTCGAGACCGAGTCGCGGCAAGAGGAGGCAGTTGAGTGTCACATTGGCGACCAGCCCGGCGATCATCGCGGCGCTGATCCAGCGCGTGCGTTCAGCGCACCACAAATAGTTTTGCGCCACCGTCATCAGTCCAAACCAGCCGCAGTAGACCAACGTCCACGGCAGCGCCTCCAGGCCAATGCCGTACTTGCCGGCCAGTAGTCCGTGAAAGAGCCACGGTGCGACGGCGAGTACGATCGCACCGGCGAACGTCTGCGCCACGGCGACCACTTTCAACGCCAACCTCAGCCGGTTGCTCGCCGCTTGTCTGAGTCCGGCCTCCCAATCCGCGCTGAGGTACGGCAACAACATGCCGCCGAACGTCACGACAACTCCGGCGAACAGCATCGGCACGGCGCGGCTGCTGTAGTATTGCCCGACCAGCGCCGCGCCTTGTTCTGCTCCGTCGGCGGCGAAGTGGACGATCATCCAACGATCGGCCACATCAAACAGATTGAACAGCAGGTTGATGCACCAAATGCTGCCGGCCGCCGGGAGAATCTTGCTCCACATGCTCGCCGCGACTGTCGGTGCAGCGTCTTCGGCGTCTTCAGCGTACTCGCCGAAAACACCGTAGAGACGGCTCGCCCCCAGCGCACTGGCGACGACCGCCGCGGCGGCGTACCCGATGACGATACTCGCCGCCGACGTACGCCAGGCGAACAACAGGCTGACAGAAAAGACGGTGAACATGACGCTGTGGATGAATCGCATCCAGGTCACCAGCCGCGGCTGACGCAGCGACTCAAGCAGCTCGAGTAAGTAATTGAATAAGATGACAGCGACTAGTCCGCCGGCGATCCACCGCGCGAGTTCGAGTTGCTCCGTGTCCTCAAACACGAACCAAGCGACCGCGGACGGCGCGGCGAACAGCACGACGATCGCGGCCAGCGCCGAAGCGGACGACCACTTCGTTACTCGCCAGATGAAGCCGCGGAGTTGTCCACGTTGGCGGAAGTGTTCGAGGTAGCGGGCGAACGCCCCGGGCAGTCCGGCCACCGCCAAAGGAGCCGCCAGCATGAGGAAGCTGAAGGCGAGCTCCCAACGGCCGAGTTCGGCCGGTTCCAACCAGCGGCAAAACGCCAGGTTGCGGCCGAAGCCGACGATCTTCTGCAGCCCAGTCAACGCGATCAGTACAGCCACTCCCGACATCAGCGTCTGAGCGCGCAGCGTCGACCGCTGCGGCTTGTCGGTCATCGCGCGATCGTTGTCCGCCGAGCTCTCCATCACCCGGAAATTTCCTCTGGCTTTGGCTGTTCGCACGACACGGCTGAATCCAACGCGGTTGCGGCGACAGCGCCGCCGTTTGTTGTGGGGGCGGAGTTGATCTGGAAACGCTCGGTGTGGCGTTTGCGCGGATCGAGAGTCACGTTGTTCTTGAGGCGGATCAGATCCGGGTCGCCGTGCATTCGCTGCAGATGAAATGCGTCGTCGCCGGGAGTGTTAGCTCCTCCGTACGCGGAACAGATCCCTTCGTAGCCGGCCTCACGAGCGATCTGGCAGGCGTCCTCGTTCAGGTTGGCGTGCAGCCCGTAGGGGAACGCGAAGTAGCGAACGGGCGCGCCGATCGCAGCGGACAGTTCGTCGCGCGATGAAACGATCTCGTCGCGCAGCGCTCGATGATCGGACAGCTTGCCTAGATCGGCGTGGGTCCGCGTGTGGCAACCGATGTCGACGCCCGCCGCCGCCAATGTACGCAGTTGCTCAACCGTGTTGACCGGCAGCGGCTGCCGCAACGCCACGTCGTGGGGAAACGGCGAGCCGCTGAGGATGTTGTCGGTGGTCACAAAATAAGTGCACGGAACTTGCTCGCGAATCAACAGCGGCAACGCGAAGTCGCAGTTCTCGGAGTAGCCGTCGTCAAACGTGATGCTCACCGCCGGGCGGTCGTTGCCGTCTCGCACGCGGCGCTGCACTTCCGCCAGCGAAATCAATTCGTAGTGCTTCTTCAACCAACGCAGATGACGCGAGAATCCCGCGCAGTCGATGGTCCATGGATTCGAGTGCGAGTCGGCCACCCGATGGTAGAACAAGACCACGACGGGAACGCGATTTACGCGGCGCGCCTGCCGCATCCACGCGGATCGGTGAGGGAGTGTCGCCTGGTAGTAGACATGCAGACCTAGCCGTTTCCACAGCGGGAGGTGAAATGTCATGGGTCTATTCCTCTCGTCGGCTTGGACTAGCGAAGCCCGCTCCACCGCAGCCCGTCCTTCACGGCGCGGCGGACGACATCCTGGGCCAACCACATCCCATTGCGAATCTGAGCGACAGCGAGCGGCGGCGCAATTCGCAGGTTGACGCACGACAACGGGTCAGCTCGCCAATGCAACTTGTACGGTTCATCGCCTCGTAGGAAATCGAAGTAGCGGCGGCCCGACTCAATCGCCCGCTGCATCGTGAGCACGTGGATCACGTGTCCGGGCGAATAGTCCTGGAAATCGGGATCAATACCACTTTGAAACACGAAACAGGTCGACTCACTGAGAAAGGCGATCTGTGCTGCGACCGGCCGCCCCGACTCTTCGAGCCACACGAGATCCAAGTCGCCCATCTCGCAAAACCGTTGAGCCGCTTCGCGAAGGAAGGGTTCGAAACTCTCTCGACCAAAACAACCCGGCTCGCCCAACGCCAGCCACCGTTTCTGGTGGAGGCGAATCAAGATCTCCATCGCGGGCTCGAGTTCTTTCAGATTGCTGACACGTCGCAATTGTGTTTCGTGGCGCGGCAGCGTGCGGCGTTCGATGCGCCGTACTTGCTTGCGGTGGGATTTCGAGAGTCGCGACATGTACTCTTCCCACGTCGACGGCAACGTAATCCGCCAGCAACTCATCGTGGACCGCTCGCTCACCGAACAGCCGCGGTCGTCCAACTTGTCTTTCAGACGAGCGATCGCCGAGTCGTCTTGCCAGACCGACTCGAGATCGAGCAGGGTCCAACGGTCGTCTGCCGATGTAGACGCCACGAACAACCAGTCGCTCAGTGCATCGACAACGGACGTCTCGTCCGCGGGCCGGCACAGCACTGTCAAGTAATCGGAGCAGACGTCTCCGGACCCGAGCCACCGAATCGTTCTCCCACCGGCGGCCGACTCGAGCATCCAGGGGGCTACGCCCACCAACTGCTCGCCGCGCCAAACGCCGACCGCGTAGAGCTGTCGTTCAGGGCGACGGTAATGACCCCACCACGTCTGCAACCACTCCGCGCGGCGAAAGAAGACCCCGCCGGCCAGTTCATTCCAGGCGGGCGCTATGGCGAACAGCTCATCCGTTTCGGTAATTCGGCGCACCTCGAGCGGATCCGTCATTTGACGTCCATCGACAGAGTGTTGCTGGTCGGAATTCGCATCGTCACGCGCGGCTCCGCGGGGCCGGGATCGGCGCGCACAGTCGCAAATCGATAGGCAACTCTCGGTTACGCGCGTCGGGATGCAAGCGGCCGAAGCGGAGCGGCTCGAATCGCCCTGCAATCACCGCCAGACCTGTTCGGGATGCGCGGGGCGGACCGACTGCGCGAGTGGCAAGCAACATTCCGTTTCGCGCGAGTGCGCGGGCGGAGCGACCGCCGCGAACGGGGGAAACATCGAGGCGCTCGATTCTCCAAGGTACGGTAAGACAACGCGTCGGGTTAACTCACACTTACGCCGTCACCGTTCTTCAACATGACTCTTGTCTTCTCCATCGCCGGCGTCGTCGCTCTGATCTGGATGGCGGTGGCGCTTCGTTACGGCGGATTGCACGGAATCGGCGCGATCGCACTGGCCGCCGGCGTCTGGTTGGGACATCCGTTCTTCAACATCGATGTCGGGCCGGCTCCAATCACGATCGACCGAGTCGCACTGCTAGGCCTGATCGGACTCTATGTGGCTCATCGATTTTGGCGGCGAACCGATCCAAAACCGTTGACGTTTGATGACGGTGCGATTGCCTTTTTCCTGGCCGTGTTGCTCGTCAGCAGCATCATGCATGGCGGCGACGCGGTGAGCACGTGGGTTTTTCTGTTTGGCTTGCCGGCCGCCTTCTATTGGATTCTCAGGCAATCGCCCTTGGATGAACGGGCGACGCGGACGATCCTACATTGCCTGCTCGCCATCGGATTCTGCCTGGCGGCGACGGGGATTGCGGAATGGCGAGGATGGCACGGCGTTGTATTTCCCCGCTATATCAGCTCGACCGCCTACGAAGAGTTCTTTGGTCGCGCTCGAGGCCCGCTGTTGAATCCGATCGGCAACGGCATCTACCTGTCAGTCGCGCTGGGAGCTGGGGCGGCTTTGTTTTTCATTCATCGCCCAACTTCGCGGCGGACAATGATAGTGGCGGCGGGAGTGCTCGTTTCGGCGGGCCTCTACGCTACGCTGACTCGCAGCGTCTGGCTGGGAGCGATCGCAGTCATTGGAATCTTTGCGTTGTTTCCTCTCCCCAAAAACCAGCGGATCGGCGCGATCGTGCTGGGATCCATTCTGGCGATCGGCGCGCTGGGGGCGAGTTGGAGTAGCTTAAGCGCGTTCAAGCGAGACAAGGATGTGAGCGTTCACCACATGTCGCAGTCGGCGAAGCTACGACCGCTGCTGGCGGACATCGCTTGGCAGATGTTTCGCGAGCGGCCGCTGTTCGGTTGTGGATTTCGGCAGTATTCAGAAGCGAGCATCGAGTATATCAATGCGCGCAGAAGCGACATGGCGCTGGAAGTCGCCCGCGGTTACGTGCAGCACAATGTGTTTCTGGCGCTGCTGTGCGAGACGGGAATCATCGGGCTCTCCGCCTACGCGGCGATGCTGATCGCGTTAGCTCGGCGGGCTTGGCGACTGGCGGCGTCGCGGTCGGCTCCCGACTGGGCCAAGCCGGTCGGCCTCCTGATGCTCGCCTGCCTCGCCGCGGTATCGATTAACGGGATGTTTCACGATGTATCGGTCATTGCGATGGTCAACGCGCTGATGTTTTTTGTCGCCGGCGTGACGGCGAGTCTGTCGTTGCAGTTTGAGCCCGTCCGCGGCGCCGCGGCCGCGAAGGCGGTCGAGCGTAGAGGTCAACTGCATCCGGCCTAGTCTGGCCCACATCGATAGCTGCGTCCGCCGGAACGGCGCTTCGGCGAGCGCGGATAGATCGTTCATCGATAACTGCGCTGCCGGAACGGCGCTTCGCCCCTGTCCGGCCTACAAAACACGGTTGCCGCCGAGATCCGCGACGTATGATTGCGCGGAGATTTCTATGGACGCGACGGCGCAGAAGCGAGTTTCGATGTTCGGAGTCGACATCGACGCGCTGACATTTCAAGAGACGGTCAGGTTGGTCTCCCAGTGGGCGTTCGATCCGTGGGAGCAATGCCGCTACGTGGTGACGCCGAACGTCGACCACGCCGTGATGCTGCAACACGATGTCCACCTGCAGCGAGCGTACAAGTCAGCTCACCTAGTCGTCGCCGATGGCCGCCCTATCCTGTGGGCGTCGAAGTTACTCGGTCGCCCGATCCCGCAACTCGTCTCCGGTTCTGATCTGACACCGGCCTTGTTCAAGTACTGGGACCGTCCACGCAAATTGTCCGTGTTTCTGCTGGGAGCGATGCCGGGTGTCGCCGAAGTCGCCGCCGAGCGGATCGAATGCCGGTGGCCTCACGTCTCGGTAGTCGACACGCTCAGCCCGCCGCTCGGTTTTGAATACGATGAGAATGAATGCGGTCGAATCATTCAACGGGTGAATGCGGCCAGCCCGGACGTGCTGGTCGTCGGGCTCGGCGCGCCGAAACAAGAAATCTGGACGTATCGACACCGCAGCCAATTGCGAGCCAAGGTGGCGCTGTGCGTCGGCGCGACGATCGACTTCCTAGCCGGCGAGAAAGGCCGCGCCCCGCATTGGATGCGAAGAATCGGCATGGAGTGGTTCCATCGCGTCTGTTCCGAGCCCAAACGGCTCGCCAAACGATACGCTCGCGACGGCTTTATTTTTCCACAACTCGTCTGGGAAGAGATGTTTGTGGAATGACGAAGGAATGACTAATGACTAGAGCGCATTTCAAAACCGATGTTTTGCCGTACGATGGCCTTCCAAGGCCGTCGTTTCCCGAGGATTTCCAAAACCGACGGCCTTGGAAGGCCATCGTACAAGGTTTTGAAATGCCCTCTAATGACTAACGAGGCGGGACGCCGGCAAGTCAAGGAGCCAGAGGGGCGTTTACGCCCCATTCCGCCGCAGGCGGCATAGGCCCGCCCTTGAGGGCGGGTGAACCAGGCGTTCCCGCTGCAACCAACGCTCCATTTTCGCGTCGCCCCGCGCCACCGCGTCCCATTCTCACGTGGCTCCGCGCCATCGTGTCCCACACTCGCGTTACCCCGCGCCATCGCGCTCCATTCTCGCGTTACCCCGCCCACCGCGTCCCATTCTCACGTGGCTCCGCGCCACCGCGTCCCATTCTCACGTGGCTCCGCGCCATCGTGTCCCACTCGCGTCGCCCCGCGCCACCGCGTCCCATTCTCACGTGGCTCCGCGCCATCGCGTTCCACACCCACGTCGCCCCGCGCCACCGCGTCCCACACTCGCGTCGCCCCGCGCCATCGCGTCCCACCTCACGAGCCGCGCCGCCTCGTCTTCGCTTCCGTCGGGGGCCCCAACCCGATTCGACAGCCACCCCGGGAGCTTCCGGAAACTATCTCCAAAGGAAACTCAATCGCCGGGTCTGGAATCTTGCTCGGCTGGGGATCGTCGATTGCTGGCTTGCCCGTCGATTGCTCGTTCCATTAGACGGGCCTGGCGACGCCTGGAGACCCGTCCTACGACCTACGATTACCCACTTCAATGGGTCCTCGACACGCTTCTCGATGATCTTGGCGCCTTGGCCGCCGCGCACGACCAGGGGCGTTTACGCCCTATGCCGCCTGCGGCGGATGGGGGCGTAAACGCCCCTCTGAAACGTCTACGTCCTTCCCCCCTCTAGTCATTCGGCCCTCGTCATTCCTTAGTCACTAGAGCGCATTTCAAAACCGATGTCTTGCCGTACGATGGCCTTCCAAGGCCGTCGTTTCCCGAGGATTTCCAAAATCGACGGCCCTGGAAGGCCATCGTACAAGGTTTTGAAACCGCCTCTAGCCCTTAGTCATTGCGCCAAGCGCCCTTCGTCAACACGGCTCCCGTTTTCATCTTTTGCGGATCGACAACAACGTGCTTGACGCGTTGGCGTTTCCACGTGTAGGTCATGTGGACGAAGCCGTCGGCTGCCTGAATGATGGCGGGGTAGCTGAACTCGGCGCCCTCCTGCTGCTCGAGCACAGCGACCTTGCGCCACTTCAACCCATCGTCGGAGATCGCCAAGTTGAGCAGTCCGCGGCGGCCCCACCCCGTTTTGCCGCTCCCCAGATGGTTGTAAATCAACAGGTGCCGACCATCTTTGAGCGTGACGACTTCAATACCCGAATTGGGATTGGGCAGATCGATCGCGGTCAACTTGGACCAGGTCTTACCGCGGTCCGCTGAGAAGCTAGTGACGATCACGCTCTCTTTCGTACGGCACAGCGCTTGGAGTCGTCCATCGGCGTGCCGAAGAAACGTCGGCTGAATTGCGTTGAACTCCTTCGCGGTGTTGATTGGCCCCACACGATTCCAACCACTCGGTTCACCATCGATCAATCTGGTCGCTTCAAAATGCACTCGCCAACCGTCGTACTCGGTCGACGACCCGCACAGCAACTCGCCGTCATCCAGCAGGATCGGCTTGCATCGCACGGGCCCGTCGATTCCCGCGGGCAGTCGACGTCGCCGGCGAAACGTCCGCCCGCGGTCGTAGCTGACCATCATCTCGCCCCACCACTCGCGCGGATTTGGACCGACTTTGAAGAAGAGCAAGGTCGGCGCGTCTCCCGGCGGTTGAAACAGTACGGGATTCCAGCACGGGTGCCGCCGGCCATCATGCTGTACGCCAGTGGCCCATTGCTGCGGGGACGACCAACGCGAGCCGTCGTGGTAGCTGACCCACACGCCGACGTCCGCACGACCTTCCTTTGCGCCTCCGAACCAGGCGGCGACCAACCCGCGGCTGGTTTCACAAATGGTCGACGCATGGCATTCCGGGAAACTCGCCTTCGTGAAGACGAACTCTTCCTTGACGAAGCCGGGAAACCTCGGTTTGGCCTTGGCTTTGGGTTTGGCGGCGACCACGTTCTTCCCCGCGTACTCAATGCAGTCGTCGTGAGCGATGTAGTAGAGTCGTCCGTTTTCGGCGCCGACGAGCAAGTCGGGTTGGCCGTCCATGTCGAAGTCACAGGCGGCGGGGCTCGACGTGTGACCGGCGACGTTTCGTCTCGCCAGATTGCCGACTCGCTTCAGCACGATCTTGCCGCCGCGATTCTCACAGTTTCGGTACCACGTCGCGTTCTCTGAGTTGATCAGCACGTCCGGTCGCTTGTCGTCATCCCAATCGACAACCTCCAACTTGACGCGGCCCGAACCGCCGCAGGAACGGGAGTTCAGCCGCACCGGCTGGTTGTTCTCGTCGACGAAGATTCGCTGCGCCGCTCGGCCGCCTGCCCGCAACGTCAGGTATCCCTCCTGGTCGAGCATGACCAGATCGAGCGCTCCGTCCGCATTGAAGTCGACGGCGACGGGTGTCGTCCTCCACTGGACCAGCGCGGAACTGTTGAGCGTGCGCCACCAATACCAACGGGGCGGAGCTTCCGTCTGTCCCGTCTCCAACGCCGTATCGACGAGGAGGCCGTCGTCGTTTCGCAGCACGCCGACGCGTGACAGGATCGAGTTGTAGATGATGTCGGGATCGCGGTCGCCGTCCCAATCGGCGACGGAAAGCGTGGTGTATCCCCACTTCGCTTCGCATGGTCCTTGAATCGAGCCGTCGCTTCCGGCGAGTATGCGAAACGGCTTTGAGATCCCGTTCGCGCCTCCCACTCGCACCTCGAGCAACTCGGGGGCCGCCCACTTTGGCGAGCCCTGCGCGGCCGAGCCCAAGTTCTCAAAGAATCCGATGTAGCCGGCCGTGTTGCCGCAGAGGATGTCTTCGTCGCCGTCGCGGTCCCAATCGTAAACGAACGGCGTCGCCAAGGCGCCGAACTTCAAGGTGTCGGCCTCTTGCTGAAAGTAGACGGGGGATCGAAAAACGGGCTGCTTGCCGCGCAGACTCCCCGTGTTCTCGATCAGAGCCACGCGTCCGTCCTCGTCGCCAACGATCAAGTCGAAGTCGCCGTCGCCGTCCCAGTCGATCGCGGTCGGTGTGATCATCTGCAGATCCATCGTCAATGGTTGTCCGAGATGATCGTTCAGCTTCCGGCCCGACGCGTAGACCGGCTCGGCTCGCGAGCCGACATTTTCGAAGTAGGTGAAGCCGTCGAGAAACTCGCCGCACAACAGGTCGAGGTCGCCGTCGTCATCGAAGTCCGCGAAGTTCGGTGAAGGCCACCCATAGACATCGATCACTCCGCCGCCGGCGGTCAGCTTCCGCGGTTGCGCCGAGTATTGCGGGCGTTGGTCCGACCCATCGTTGACGATCAAATAGACGTAGCCGTGCAACCGGCCATTGCGCCAGCGACCGTGACTGTCGTAGGCGTGGTCCCAACCGTAGTCGGTCCAGTCCCCGGCGCCGACGACCAGATCCTGATCACCGTCGCCTTCGAAGTCCACGTAGCGCCACATGTTGGCGCGAACGCGGTTCTCGTGCACGTTGTTCTTGGGGTAGATTCGTTTCCCGCGGGCGAAGTCGAACGCTCCCGTCTTCTCGTCGCGAGGGAATTCAAAGCACGTGTGGAGAATGCGCGGCTGGCCGGCGACGTAGCTGACCTGGAAATTGCTCGAGGTTTTGCCGACGCGCACGCCCGGTTTGAAGACGGGGGTCTTCTCCGCGGCGTCCTGACTGGGATTCTCAAAGAAGTAGACGCCGTTGGACGGTTTGTCGGGACACGAGACGAGCAAGTCGAGGTCTCCATCGCCGTCGTAGTCCATCGGCATCGGCCATGCCCAAAGTCCGACTCCCAAGTCGACCCGCAAACCCGGGTTGTTGTATTTCAGCGGGCGCAGCTTCCAATGGGGCTCCTGAGCAGAACAGTAATTGGGGTGGAGCAGTGTGAACGCGAAGAGAATCGATAGTAGATGTCGCATGTCGTACTTTCTGCTCGATGGGCGCTCCTGCAGTGGCAGGGCGAGTTGTGGCGTTGAGGATTGGGGAGTTTTCTCGTTCGACTCCAGCGACCAACGGGAGCGGGCGAACGAAGACCGAGCGGCAGCTTTGTAGCTACGTTCGCCAGAACGTGGATGCGGTTCGTTTGTTTACCAGATCACTCGCGATGTCCCACCGTCTCAAGATCATCCGCAATCCTCCGCTGCCACTTTCGGCGCCGACATTTGGCGGCTGTCGTGTTCTTCGACGGAGCGTTTCGCGACGACCGAAGATCGAAATGGGTTGTCTCCGCGCGAGCATATCACAGGTCGGCCGCGCGTACGACCGCCGATTCCGACAACTCGCCTACTCCGCATTCGCGTCGGCGGGGAAACGAAAACAAGTCCACGTCGAGTTATCGGCCTCTTGGCTAATCGTCACGACGTCGTTCGTGAATGACGCGATCGTCGTTTTCCAAAAAGAATCGGCGACTGAGTTCTCGTTGCGAACTCTGACTTGCCAATCGCCGGGAAAGGCGAGGAAGAGATCGTGTGCGAGATGTTTCCCGAAACCGCGCCGACGGTAGTCGGCCAAGATGTAGAACTCTTCCAGATCGGTGGGCGGCGAGGATTGGTCGACGAGCGCGAGACCGACCGTCTCCATGGCTCCGCTCGGCGCCGCCGCTTTCAGGATCAGCGGGTGCCGGTCGTCGCGTCGCCAATACGTTGGCAACTTCCGCGACGCCAACCCAAAAGCCGTGTCCATCAGCCACGGCGAGAAGCTGCTCAGCTCCTGGTAGTACTGCGCCAGGTTCTCAGCGAACCAAGGTTCGTCTGTATCGGCGGCCGATTGAAGTTCAACTCTCATGCCAACCTCGCGCACAATCGAGTTCGAGCTCTCTCGGGATTGTATATTGATGTTCGCCAATCCGGCGCGTTTTTATTAGAGGCATGCTGAGCCGTCGTCCCGTCTCGGCCCGCCCAGTGAGCTCCTTGCGAAAGACCAACGAAAATGAAAGCCGCTCTCATCCTGTTGTTGACGTGCCTTCCAATGATCGCCGCCGCTCGCGCGGAGGCGGCCGATGGCCGAAAACCGAACGTCGTCTTCTTCTTGATCGACGACATGGGCTGGACCGATCTGGCGTGTTACGGCAGCACTTTCTACGAGACCGAGCAGATCGATCGACTGGCCCTGCAAGGCACGCGATTCACTCAGGCGTACGCGGCTTGCCATGTCTGCTCGCCGACCCGCGCCGCTGTGATGACGGGAAAATACCCCGCCCGCTTGATGCTCACCGACTGGCTCAGCGGGCGTCGCGAGTTCGCGTTTCAGCGGCTCAAGAATGCGCGCATTCATCAAGCTCTGCCGCTCGACGAACTGACGCTCGCGGAAGCGCTCAGGCGACACGGCTATCGGACGGGGCACTTTGGAAAATGGCACCTGGGTGAAGATCCAGCTGGACCCTTGCAACAGGGGTTCGACGTCCAGGTTCCCAGGTGGAACAAGGGTTGGCCGAAGGCCGGATACCACGCGCCGTTCAAGTTTTTGGGGCTGGAGGACAAGCCGGGCGATTACCTGACCGACCGGCTCACCGACGAAGCACTCGAGTTCATCGACGACAACGCCGACCGGCCGTTCTTTCTCTACCTGTCTCACTTCGCCGTACACGATCCAATTCACGGCCGACCCGACCTCGTCGAGAAATACGAGCGGAAGCGTGCGCAACTTCCGCCCGACGCCCAGCCGTTCATTCTGGAAGGCAACCCCGACTCGAAGGCCTCCTTCACCCCAACTCAGCTCGCCGCCATGTTGGATGAGGAGGCCTACGCTGAGTACCGGGTGCTGCCAAACCAGATGGTCAAGATCAAACAGCGCCAAGACAACGTCCAGTTCGCCGCGATGGTGGAGAGCGTCGACGAGAGTTTGGGACGAGTCGTCGCCAAGTTGCGGGCGCTCGATCTCGAACAGGACACGATCATCATTCTCACCTCGGACAACGGCGGCATGTCGGGGGCCAATTTCGGTCGGCCCACGCGCGTCGTGAATCCGCGGAGACTGGACGCCGCTTACTCGACTTCGAACTTGCCGCTGCGAGGCGCCAAGGGCTGGTTGTACGAGGGGGGCATTCGCGTGCCTCTGATTATCAAATGGCCCGGCCGGGGGCGCGCCGGTTCAGTCAGCCGCGAACCGGTCATCAGCACCGACTTCTACCCGACGATTCTCGAGATGATCGGCGCGACTCAACTGCCCGACAAACATCGCGACGGTGTAAGTCTGGCTCCCCTGGTGCGCGGTGAGAAAACGCTGGGACGCGACGCCATCTATTGGCACTTCCCGCATTACAGCAACCACGGCATGCAAAGTCCGGGCGGAGCCATTCGCAGCGGTAAGTACAAGTTGCTCGAGTACTTTGAGAACGGTTCGATTCAGCTGTTCGATCTCGAGGCGGACCCGGGCGAACATCGCGACTTGGCGAAAACTCGCCCCGCGATCGCTCAACAACTGCTCGACAAACTTCACCGTTGGCGTCGAGATGTGGGGGCCGAAATGATGGAGCCCAATCCCGACTACGATCCAACAGCATCCGCCGGCGGTTCGTGATCGCGGCCGGGGCGGTGCGCTGAATTGCGGCTCGATGCAAGTGCTACAGGTCCTCTTCCACTGTAATGATCTGCATTTGCTCCATGCCGACTTCGGCGCCCGCGTCGAGCGCCATAACGACTCGCTCGTGCAACGCGTCGCCGTGCGCTTTGATCAACAATCGCCGCGGCGGGGCGTACGCCGGAGCCGAATTTCGAGCGCGGCGCAACTTCCGCAACAATTCGTGCTTGCTCGGAGCCTCTTCCTCGGACGCCGCCGTCCGCACGCGAAATGTACTGAACTGATCGACGATCACGACGATTGGGTCGTCGGGGTCTTCGAGATCCTCGTAGTTGAGGCTGCGTTCGGCGGTCTGTTCAGGTCGGGGAACTTCGATGGATCGCTGCAGAGTAAAGGCGGCAGTGACCATAAAGAAGATCAGCAACAGGAAGGTGACGTCGACCAACGGCGTCATGTCCATGCCGCCCTCTTGGATCACCCTCCGGTCGAACTCGACGTTGTCGGGCGAAGGAGTCTCACATCGACAGTCGCCGCCCGGCGCGCCGTGACAACGTGGACAGCGAGAAGTGGCTGAAGACATCAAATCACTCCACCGGCGGAACTGGGAATCGACAAACTCCGGACCGTACTCCGTATCGCCAATCTAACCGCCCCCTCTGGGCGGTTGTCAAGAGAATTCAGCGGCGGCAGGTTTCATTCATCCTTCAACCGAGTTGGTTTCGATACAATGCGTGTCAGGAGGACTGACGATGAGCCGTCTCGTCGCGCCTGTTCTGTTTTTCAGCCACTTGGCGCTATTCCTTGTTGTATTGGGAAATCTACCGGACCCCGAGTCGGGACCAACGGCGTCAGGCATCTTGTCCGAGTGGCGCCAACTGGCGTTCCTCATCGTGTCGAGCCAAGCTACGCTTGTTGTATTGTGGACCGGGCTTGGTCCCGAGCCTTTTGTGATTCGCGTTCTCTGTGGAATCCTGCTCCTTGCCTTTATCATCGGTCTCCCAGTTGTCATCGATGGCACTGAGCCCGGTGCGGTATACGCCCCAGTTGTCGTTTTGGTCGCCGTCCCTCTGATCGTGCTTTTTCGAGGACTGAACTGGCAACTCGCCTTCCGCGAAACAGAGAGTGGTCGGCACTCAGCCTCCCTCTCCCTGTTCTTGATTCTGGCTGCGGTCGCTAGTTTCCTTGGGGTCTTTCGGGAACGGATTGCCTGGCCTGAATTGTGGCATGCGTTCAGGTCACAACCACCGGACGTTGAGCAATTAGCGCCTTGGCTATGCGGGATTGCCTTGCTGTGGGTGTGTGGCGTCGGCTGTTCGGTCTGCACATTGTCAGCCCGACCTGCTGCAGTTCTATACGCTCGAGCCTGGCGTTGGATGCTGTTATGTGTGGTCGTTGCTTTCGCCTGGTCGTACTTTGCAATTCAAAAGAACGCACCGGTTGAAGCGCTCCAACGTCCAGTGATCGTCCGCAGTATTCTCTACTACTTGGTCCAGGAGTTCTTCTACTTCAACTCGCTAACCATTCTGACGCTTGTACTTCTCGGGCAAGCAGGATGGCGGATTGCGAAGTCGAACACGAGCGATGCTGCTACGGACTCGAATGCGCAACCGTATCGGCCCTTGGGGATTCACATGGCCTTGCTGGCGACGATTGTCGTCAGTGGCTTAGCGACGATTTGGACTGGGACGCTTGACGGCTCCTATGTCCGTTGGGCCGCCCACAGCCTATTCCCGCCCAGCGGCCAAGTGCGTCACGTCGAATTCCACCAAGTCCACGACACAACGCTTGAGCGACTTTCCACTTCGTCGGCGTTGACAAAACTCACGCTTCGCGATGGGGAGCTCTCCACGAACGGGCTCTCCCACCTTCGCAAGTTGCCCCAGCTGGACCAGCTCGCGTTGCACGACGTGAAGATCGAGCAGGACGCGCTCGTCGAGTTAGCTCATTTGAAGTCGCTTTCATCTTTGTATGTCGAGCGCGGCAACATCGATGGGCGGCACTGGAACCATCTCCCGATGATGCCAAATCTCAAACAGGTGATTCTCAGCGACATTGGCGTTTCCGACGAGGCAGCCGCCGCGCTGCTCGCCAAGACCCCCGCAGTTGAAACGCTCTGCCTGGTTCATCTTCCGATCGGCGATTCAACCTTAGAACGCGTGGCCAAGTTACGGAAGTTGAAGCATCTCGACATAAGCCGCACTTCAGTTTCGCGGGATGGCTTGGATCATCTGGAGGGTTTGGATCTGGAGCGACTAACGATGTCGTTGCAACCCCGTGATGACGATCTGTTGCGTCGTTACTTGCGTGTTGTCCAGCCGCCGGAAACGCACGTCTTCGGCAGCTTTGATCGCTGGCCGGATGTTACCGACCGTGGTCTCGCCTTCATCGCCCCGACTACTCGCAAATTGACTTTGAACGGCGCGAGTTTCACGGACGATGGCCTATTGCAGTTGAGAAGACTCGAGCAACTAGAGGAACTGAACCTCAATGGAATTCAAGCGACCGCAGCTGGCCTGGAAACGATCACCGAGTTCAGTCGCCTTCGCCGGTTGGAGATTTACAACGTGCCATTGGACGATGAGCAATTGACGTGGCTTGCCGACATCGACGGCCTCGAACACCTCACGCTCTGGCGAACGGGTGTCACCGACTCGTTCCTCCCAATCACCGGGCGACTGCGCAGCTTGAAAACCTTGACGTTGGCCTACAACCCACTGACCAGTGAGGGGTTGGCCGCTCTGAAGGATTTGAAGCCGGGAGTGAGTGTCTATCTGGTGGGGACGACCATTACATCCGCTGCCATTGAAAACCTGCGACGGATGTTGCCCGAAAACGAAATCATCGTGTTGAGATGAGGGATGAACCCACCGCAAACGAACGCCGCACGTTGCAGGGCACGAGCCTATAATCGGGGCATCCGCAAAAAACAATCAGCACAATCCAATCAGCAAACACCCGGGACACCTCGTTCATGATGAAGAAAATCACAACTGTTGTCGCGACTTTTTTCTTGCTTCTGGCTGTATTGGGCTTGCGCCATTCGCTTCAGGCCGGTGAGCTTTACTTTCCGCCGGAGGAGGGCGAGTGGGAGCGGGTGGAGCCGGCGGATGTTTCCTGGGACAAAGCGAAGCTGCAACGCGCCTTGGATTACGCCGGCGCGCAGCGGTCCACCGGTGTGGTGATCTTGCATCGCGGCAAGATCATGGCCGAACAGTACTGGGAGTTGACGGGCGCCAAGTCGGCTAAATTCAACCGGCGACTGATCGGACGAGACAAGGCGGGACGCGGTATCGAAGATGTCGCCTCGGCGCAAAAGAGCGTCGCATCGGTGCTCGTCGGCGTCGCCCAGCAGAAAGGTCTGTTGAAGATCGATGACTCGGTCACTCAGTATCTCGGTGAGGGCTGGTCTCGCGCGACGCCCGAACAAGAGCGGGCGATCAAGATCCGTCATCTGATCACCATGACCAGCGGGCTGACCGTGCGCGGCGAGTTCGCGGCCGAGCCGGGAGCCAAGTGGCTTTACAACACGCGCGCTTACGCGAAGTCGATGGATGTCGTCGCCGCAGCCGCAAAGATGGATCGACATGAACTGACAAAGAAGTGGCTAACCCAGCCGATCGGCATGGCGGATTCCAAGTGGACCAGTCGAGGAGTCTTGGGGGAACGCGCCGGCAATGGTTTCGGTTTCGCGACCAGCGCTCGCGATTTGGCTCGCTTTGGATTGCTGGCGCTGGCGGGCGGCAAGTGGGACGAACAGGTCGTGCTCGCCGATCGAGATTACCTCAAAGCGTCGACGACAACCTCGCAGCGGCTCAATCCCTACTACGGTTACTTGTGGTGGGTGAGCCGCGACGCGAATGCGGCCGGTCGAGCTCCGCGGCCAACCACGGCTCCAGCCGACATGTTCGCCGCCAAGGGCGCGTTGAACCGGCGCTGCTTTGTCGTCCCCAGTCTCGATCTCGTCGTGACTCGTCTAGGAGATCAACCGGACGCCGGCAGAACGTTCGATCGCCAGTTCTGGAAACTCCTGATGGAAGCGGCGCCAGAGAAGAAGTGACCGCCGGTCGGTTTTCGCGGTGAGCCAGCCGTGAACGCCCGCTCAGACGCTGACCTGCGCCGCGGTCCGTGCGGACTCGTCCGGCTGTGCGGAGTTGAGCACGAAGAACTTCAGCGGCTGTTGGAGTCCGCGCGTCTTGAGGACCCCGTTCAGCCTCTGACACAACGTGAGGCTCAGCTCTTCGCCCCGCTGGAAAACGACTTCGCCGGTTTCCGTCTTGATCGGCTCGTACACGAATCCCCGCTGGGGGATGTTGTCCACACCGACGGCTTCGATTCGATACCGGCGCTCCAGCTTCTCCGACTTCACCAGCAACTCGACGATCTGCGGGTCGTAGTCGTCCGGCGTTAACTCCATCGTGGCGAGGGCGAGTTCACCGTCGTTCCACCGAATGCGGTGGGCGACGTAGTCGCTCGCGGCTTTGAGAATTCGCGAGCCGACGGGGATCTCGTTCTTGGCCAGTTCGTCAGGATCACGCGAGACGTAGGCGTTGTCCTGGTGCCGCACGATTTCGGCGACCGCGGACAAACTGGGGATCGCTCCGATTAGGTCCGCAGCAACGTGGCCCTGGTCTTGTAACGCCGCCGTTTCGTACGGGCCGAGTTGCTCGAGGCCGAAGACCGCGTCCACACTGGCTTCGCGGATGGCGACGCAGCCGAGCTTGCACAACAGCGACGCTACTTCACAGTGCCACGCGTTGTGCAGCTGCATTTCCTTGGCGATTTCGCCGACCAGAGGCCGGATCTCAATGCACCTCTCGAAGATCTCCGGAGTCGCCATCGCGACGATGTCGATCAGCGCTCGCATGCTGGCGCTGACTGTGCTGGAGAGCAGCGATTTCTCCTCGGTGATCAGTTGGTAGTGACTGACCGCTTCCGAAACCGCGTCCCGCAGTTCGTCCGGCTGACAGGCCTTCGACAGGAAGCGGTGCACAGCGGCCGAGTTGATCGCGGATTCCAGACTGGCGACATCGGCCTCCCCGCTGAGAAGAATTCGCACTGTTTCAGGCGCGATTTCGCGAGCGTGCCGCAGGACGGCCAGACCATCCATCTCCGGCATGCGGAGGTCGGCGACGACCACCCCGAACGGATCATCGTGATCCAGCAGACGCACGGCTTCGCTGCCGGTCAGAGCTGATTCAACATGATAATGCTTTCGCAGACTGCGCCTGAACAACGCCAGCGCTTGTTCGTCATCGTCAACAATGAGCACGCGGTTGTTCTTCACGGCAGATTCTCGAATGATTTGCTGCGGTGCGCGGGTTCGATCGGGTGAGTGTCCGCCCAGCCAAATCTAGGTCGCCGACGGCAAGCCTGTTGAGGATCCTCCTTGAAAGGGGCGAGGCGCCGCCCAGGTCTCCATACAATCGGCATAAGACACACCACCGCGCATCCATGGGACGGCGGCGCGAAGCCCCGACGCATGCGATTGGGCAGGTCAATCCGCTGGCGCTGGGCGTAGACGCGGAGAGCGCACCTTTTGTGGTCGCCGGATGGGCGGCGCGATCGAGTCCGGCCATCCGAGCGCAGATCGATGATCTGTCCGTTGTCGCCGGTTTGATGTGAAGATCGCGACCCAGCTCCGCAGCAAAAAGCCCTTGTTTTCCAGGGAAAACCGCTTTTTCAAATAATCTGGCGGGTGCTTGCGGGGATTGGCGGGTAAGGGGTGTCCACACAACACTCACGGGAGCTGACCTGATGTCCATCCGCCAACTCTTCGCTCGATCGAAATCACGCAACACCCGCCGCCGCCAAGCTCGCCGCTCGCTGAGCCGACGCCCTGTGCTGGAGCAATTGGAAACGCGTCGCCTGATGGCGGTCGACATCGTCTGGCCGGCTCCGGGCCCCAACCCGGCCGCCGACGAAATCGAAATCCTCTCGGTGGGCTTCTCGGACAGCAACCCGGGAATGCACACGCCCCAAGGGGAGAATTCTTCGCCTGACGTCACCGTCGTCGATCTGGCGATCACCCAACTGATGGACTCGACGACGCCGCAAGTCTTCGAGTCGATTGGCGGCGAAACGCCCGAACTGGATTTCAAGATCGAGTTGGACGCACCCAAGAAGGAAGGCGAGATTGAGTTCGAACTGAAATTCGAGCCAAACGACTTCTCGCTGAACTACGACAAGTTTCAATTCAAATACACTCTGCCGATCCAACCTCAAACGAACGATCCGTACATGATCCCGTCATATTCCGGGTTCAATCCTCTGGAGTACTTCGCGCCGCCGGCTCAGAACGAGTCGTCGCATAGCGAGCAGGACGACTGTGGAGACGGCGGCTCCGCCACGGAAGGTGGCGAGCAAAAAGACGGTGACTCGGCTGATCGCACGCAGGGCGACCAGACGAATGAACTCAACAATCGTCCGTTCCGCAAAGCCCTCGGCGGCGAGCGACGCGACCGGCGTTGAACTCAATGATCAGATTGAGCCGCCACGGCTCAACCCAACCTCGCTTTGGTAGGCAACTCGGCGGCGCGACATGATCGCGGCGCCAAGTTGACATTTCGCTTATCCTATGGCAATTACGACTAGCCGGCGGCCACCCGCAAACTTCCCGTGTTGGATGAGTCGGTTAGCGAGCGATTGCGGATTCTCTGTAGGGGCCTCTTTGCCTCGAGCACTTGTCCGAGATCGCCAACCGTGGAAGACAGCCAGATGAAAGCGAAACGCAAGAGTCGTCGGCGCGGCCCCCGGCGGACCCGTCACCTGACGTTTGAAGCCCTCGAAGAAAAACGGCTGCTCGCCGTGACCGCAACCGATGTGGCCGTCGACGGCAACCAGGAGTTGAAAGTTTTCGATAACGGCGAACAGGCGGCGGTGATCGTTCGGGACCCTGCCAAGTCCGTCGTGTTCCGCGCCAACGATCGCTTCGACATCAACGGGTGGGGGTCGAGCTTGTTTCTCGTCCCCTTCATCCGCGGCGGCGACTCGACCGGCGGCGCGTTGACGAGTTTCTCGGTGGTCGATGATGTCGTACACATCACCGCTTCGGGAGCCATCGGCGGACCGAACGGCGGCGAGGGCGTGTTCGCCATGACGGGCGAGATCCGCGTCGGTTCATCGCCCGAGCAAGCTGTGTTGACGGCGTCGCTGCGAATCGACTTGAACGACACGCTCGCGAATCTCGACGACCTCAACTTGGGGCGCCTGTCGTCCAATATTCTTCACGATGTTCCGTCGCTCTACGGACCTGGAAATGTCACGACTGGCGACATTCTGAACGACGTCACATTCCGGTTTTCCGATGCGGCGAATGCGACCATTCATCACTGGACGCCCACGACGACGCCCGGCCACTTTCCCTCCGGCGCCGACGAGAAAGGCTCCTACATAAAGATCGAAACGACGGGCGTCATCAACGAAGTCGACACAGAATCGCAGGGGCGCGTGGACGGAAACGGCCAGCCCGTGGCCATCGCCGCAGCCCGCAAGCCCAGCCTGAGCTGGGAAATCAGGTCGCGGACCGCCGGTGTCGAACTAGTCTTTGGCGGCATCTTCACGACCAGCGAAGCGACCCTGTTCGAAAAAGACAATATCGGCGTCACACCGCTCATCAAGAAAGGATCGACGGGCGAGACCACGATGATTTTCGACGTCGAAGCCAAGTTCAATCCCGGCCCGCAGAGCGGTTGGCGCAATGGCTGGCGGGGGGATGGAGCCGATCCGCTGGACATCAACAATAGCGGCGCGGTGGGGGCGAGCGACATTCTGTCCGCCGTTCAGGCGATCATCGACAACGGCCTCAGCGCGCGCTTGCCGGCTCCGGATCCCAGCGGAGTATTCTTCGTCGATTTCAACAACGATCGGCTCATCTCGCTAGCCGATCTGCTGGGAATTGTCGATGGAGTCGCCGACCGGATTCTCCCCAATGGCGAAGGTGAGCGTCGAGCGGCTCCAGCAACCGGCGCCGCCGCTCAGCTCAACTTCGTATTTCCGGCGGCCGAGCAATTTGACCGGCGCGACGGACTTGAGAAAGACGCGACCGATTACTTCGACCACGCAAGATCGTTGGCGACCTACGTCAGCGAGGAAACGCTCGACGATCTCGTCCCCGCTCACACCGCTGGACGTTGACGCGGTTTCCAGCCCGCCGCGTGAGAGGCGGCGGACGTTCAGCCGCCGAGAGCCCACCGCTGCGTATCGGGAAAGAGACTCATCGTCTGGTAGACAACCAACGCGGCCAAATACGCCAGGACCGTCATATAGGCGAGCTGAAGGGCGGCCCATTTCCAGGACCCCGTTTCTCGCATTGTGACGGCTTGTGTCGGCGCACATTGCATCGCGAGGACAAAAAACACCAGCAGGCTCGCCGATGTGGCCGTCGTGAATACGGGAGTGCCGTCCGGGTGCCGCTGGCGGAGCAACGTGTCGGTCAAGGTCCCCGAGTCCTCAGAACTGTCTTCGTCCATTCCGTACAGGATGGCCATGGTGGAAACGAAGACTTCGCGAGCTGCGAAGGAGCTGAGTATGCCGACGTTGATCCTCGAGTCGAAGCCCAGCGGTCGGAAGATCGGCTCCATCACGCGACCGATCCGGCCCGCGAAAGAAAACGATAGTTGCTCTTGAGCCAGGTCCTGCTCGCTGCTGAGCGCGGCGTCCGCCGTGTGCGCATCGTCGCCCGCCGGCCGCGTTTGCGACACGGGCGTCGCGGTGAACTCGGCGAGGCGGTTCTCAGGCAGTTTTGGATAATTGGCCAGGGCCCAGAGCACGACGGATATCAGGAGAATGACCGAGCCGGCCCTTCTCACAAAAACACCGGCGCGGTCGCTGGTGGTGAGCAAAGCGTCGCGCAGACTCGGCCACCGATAGGGAGGCAGCTCCAGAACCATCGGCGCCGTCTCACCACGCAGGAGGGACTTCTTCAAACACCAAGCTGTGGCCAAGGCGGCGCCGATTCCCAACAGATAGGCTCCCAGGAATACGCCCGCGGCCTTGACCGGTGAGTTTCGGAAGAGCATCGCGGAGAGCATCGCGTAAACGGGTAGTCGCGCTGAACAGGTCAGCAGCGGCAACACCAGAATCGTCACCAAACGATCGCGCCAGTCATTGATCACCCGAGCCGCCATGATCCCCGGAATGGCGCAAGCGTGAGCCGACAACATCGGCACGAATGCGCTGCCCGGCAGCCCGACTCGACGCATGACGCGTTCCGTCAAGAACGCTGCCCGAGCCAAGTATCCGCAATCCTCCATCAAAGAGATGAAGACGAAGAGAATGCAGATTTGCGGCACGAAGACGACGACCGCTCCCACGCCGCCAATCACGCCGTCGACGGCCAGACTTCGGAAGTCCTCCACCGGGAGCGCAGCAACCAATAAACTGACGGCCGCCGCAATGGTGACCGTCCACCACTTGAGTTTGATTCCGGCCGTGCGGTAGGCGGCGGCGAACGCGCCGATCGACGCCAGGAAAGCACCGCACCTGAACAATACGCCGCCCGTCGCTGGTATCAGCGACTCCCCCAGGCGACCCGCCCAAGCGAAACCCTGTTCAATCAGGCCCATCGGGACGGCGGCCATGGCGAAGATCAAATAAAACACCGTCAGCATGACCGTGAGGAATACGGCCAGACCGACAACCGGCTGTGTGACGACGCGATCAATTGCGGCAGTCGTCGAGCCGTACGTCTCCGGTGTTTGCACGGCTTGTTGAGCAACTCCGGCCGCCCATTCGAACCGCGCCGCGAACGAACACTCATGACAGCCCGCCTCCGGGCACGCGCAGAATCCTCGACTATCAAAACTCGCCGTATCGTGCAGCAACTCCGACAACGCCGATCGGAGCGAGTCGATTCCCTCTCCCGTACGACTGCTCACCGGCACAACCACACACTTCAGCGACTCCGCCAACTGTTCCGGTTTCGTGGCAATGCCCGCGGAACGAGCCGCGTCGGTCAAGTTGAGCGCGACGATGGTCGGAAACCCGAGCTCCAGAACCTGGCTCGCCAAGAACAAGTTGCGCTCGACATTGGTCGCATCGATGACCAAGACGACGGCGGTCGCGGCTGAAACGTCGCGTAGTCTCCCACGCAGCGCATCTTCGGCGACCTTCTCTTCGGGCGTAATGGCGTCCAGGCTGTACAGACCAGGCAGATCGATCAGCTCGACCGTGCGGCCGGCTAAGTCCAACGGCCCGGTCCGCAGGTCGACGGTTATGCCCGGGTAGTTCGCCGTCTTTGCGCGAAGACCCGTTAGAGAATTGAAAAGAGCCGTCTTGCCCGCATTGGGATTGCCGACCAAAAGAATCAGCGCCGGCTCAATGTCACGGCTGTCTGCTCGATTGGCGGACGACGGGTCGTCGTCAGGCGCATTCATCAGTGGTTTCGATCATCTCGGGTCGCACGAGTATGCTTCGCGCGAGCATGCGTGAAACGCCGACGTACGATCCGGCGACACTGATGATAAGAGGATCACCGGCTTGGACGAGTTGAATCAGACGACCCTCGCAAACTCCCATCCTTTTGAGCCGGATTCCGTCGGTTCCTTCGGCCGCCACCCGCTCCACCACCAGCTCCTCTTCGAGGGAGACGGAGGCCAGGTTGGTCGCTCCATCCGTCGGCAATTGGTTCGCATTCCACATGGGCCCGGCTTCTCGCTAAGAGTGTTCGGTGGCGCTGACGCCAGTAATGATAATGAGTCTCAATAGCTTTATAGACACCGGCGGCCCGCGTGTCAATCGCCCCACCCGAAGATAAAGGAAACAGGGGCAAGCCAGCCCACGCGACATCCAGAAATCTGCGGTCAGCGCGGCTGGCGAGGCGAGGTTGTGATCACGCTCTCCCGAAGTTGATCATCGTACGCGGCGGAGTCCCAACCTTCGGGGGCGACCCCAGCGCGCTCAATCAATTTTGCCGTGTAGCCAAAAAACCAGAGGTGGTGCTCGCGGGGGAGCCAAACGGCCGTGATGTGGTCATTGCCGATTGAGCTTGCGGTTGGAGCCGGGTCCGGCGCCTCCGTCTTTCCGAATCGACTAACGACAAACGGCGCCGGGGATGAATCGAAGGGGAATTCGAAATCAGCGTCGACTTCAAAAGGAAGTGATTCAATTTCGATTGGTTCAACGCCCAGACGTTTGGTCAATTCCCAGGACCCGAAATAGAACCCGATCAGCGTGATCAAGGCGAGTAACGATCGAAGGGAAAATCGCGGGCGGATCATGGTCGCATTCTAACAAGCTGGGATGTGCTCGTCGTAACGAGCATGTAAAGAACGATTCACTCGGAATGAAGAAGTGGACGTCGTGCTTTCCTGATGACGATCCGGCATCAATCTTGTCCGCGCGGGTTGTGCGATGAGTCCGACGCTTGGCGGACGACGCGGATTCGGTTTAGGATTCGGAGCCTGAATCTTCGGAGCCTGAATCACTGCCGCGAGAATGAGGTTGAGATCGATGAAATCACTAACCGTCGCGACGTGCCAGTTCTCGGTGGAAGCGGAAATTCGCCACAATCTGCGGTGGGTGAAGAAGCAAGTGCGGCAAGCCGCCGAGCAGGGCGCGCAAGTCGCTCACTTCTCCGAATGCGCGCTGTCGGGTTACGCGGGCGTCGACATTCCCGACGCGGACGCGATCGACTGGGACGAGTTGGTCGAGGCCACGCAACAGATCCAGGCGGTCGCCAAAGAGACGGGCGTCTGGGTGCTGCTCGGATCGAGCCACCGATTGTCGGACGGCAACAAACCGCACAACTCGGTCTACGTCATCAATCACCGCGGAAAACTCGTCGATCGATACGACAAGCGGTTTTGCACGGGTGAGTTGAAAAGGAAACCGACTTTTGACTTGAGCCACTACTCACCCGGCAACCGCGCGGTGACGTTCCGCGTGGGCGGAGTTCGCTGCGGCGTGTTGATCTGCTACGACTACCGCTTCCCCGAACTCTACCGCGACTACAAAGCGGCGGGCGTCGACGTTCTCTTCCAGTCTTTTCACAACGCTCGGGGAACGGTTGTCGAGGACGAAGAGTACAACATCTGGCGGACCATCGTGCCGGCGACCATGTCGTGTCGGGCGGCGGAGAACCACATGTGGGTCAGCGCCAACAACAGTACGGCGCGACCGTCGCGGTGGGCCAGTTTCGCCGTTCGGCCCGACGGTCGGATCATGGGCAAACTCAAACTGCACCAGCCGGGCGTGTTGATCACCGAAATGGTTCTCGACCCAACTTTCTTTGACGCCCCCGGACCTTGGCGCAAGCGCGCCATGAACGGGCTCCTGCACAGCGGAACGCTCGTGTCCGACCCCCGCTCGACGGATCCCACTTGCCTTGAGTAGCCGCCGCGCTCGACGCTGGAACGAGTGACCGCCCCGGCCGATTGCGAAGTCAGACCATTCCCCGTCGGCTTGTGGCGTTGAGGATCTGGGACTTCGCTCAGTCGAATCCAGCGACCAATGGGGGCGAAGGAAGATCGAGCGGCGGCTCGCCTTGTGTGTGGCGCTGCCACTTGTCAACGGGGGCGACCGTCCCGAACGGAATTATTTTTCAGCGGCCGACCGCGTATGTACAGGCTCCCTCGCTCTAACGCGTGTCACCGCATCCCGCTCTGGGGTGGCTTCCAGTGCAATCGCGAAAAATTGGTGTGCAAGGGTGGTGTCGCCTGGCGGCGGACTTCACTAGAATTCGCCGATTGGCCGCACCACTCCACCCCGACCGACCGGAACAGAGGCCACATGTCGGACATCGGGGAGCCCTTTGTGGGTCCCGCCAGGAAAGCACGCCGGCCATCTCTTCAACGATCTAGCGCACGCTGATTTTGACTCTCTGATTTCGCATCTGCTGTATCTCTCATCACACACTGATTCCCTGAATTCGCACCGCATGAGGTGACTGGAATGTCGCGAAAACTGTGCACCCTGATTCTGTCGTTCTGCGCGCTGGGACTGATCTGCGCGGACCTTTCTCACGCCTTGCCTCGTCGCCGACGAGCTCGGCGGTACAGCACGTCCGCGAGCGTGGTTCGCGTGGCGCAAACCACTGACTCCACCTACGCCGACTACGCATCGGTGGACGCGTTCTTTAACTACGAAACGTCGATGAAGGACGAGTTCGCCTTTGAGGACCGGATACGAGTTTTCGTCGATGTCCGCGACCCCGAGTTGTTGGCGAAGAAGAAGTCGATCGTCGCCGAAGTGAAGATCAAAGACTTGAGTGACGCCCGTCGTTCGTCCATCTGTTTCGTGCCCGTCAAATTCGAGGCCAAGCCGGACGACTCCGAGTTCACCGTCGCGTCGTTCGATATCTCAAACAAGACGAAGATGACAACCACCGTCGTCGAGCAGCCCGTCGTCGCTGAGGAAGAGGCGAACGCGGAAGAGGAGAACGCGGAAAAGGAGAACGCGGACGAGCCGACCGAGCAAGCAAAGCAGCCCGCCGCGCCTGCCGACGATCGCGTTATTCGCCCCGCCCGCACTTATCGACTATTCGTCAACTTTCACCGCAGCAGCAAAGAGTACGGAGAAGACACGGTAGTCGGCCGTGTCCGGGTTCCTTACTACGTCGCCACCGGCGGACCGAAACGGATCGATCGAGCGCGGCGCGGAATCGTGATGCGCACGTTCCGCGAATACTACTACCGCAAACAGGGTTGGCGCACCGACGAGAACTACGTCATGGATTGCCACGCCTATTACATGTGGGCGACTGGGTTCTGCACCAAGGGCGCTCAGAACGGCCGCACCCTCCTCGGCCGGTTGTTCAACAACCAACGCCCCTTCAACAATGGGTCCGAGATCGCCACGATCGCCGAGAAAGAGCCGATTCACGGCGACTACGTTCGCATTCCGGGGCACACCTTCATGTTGCTCGCCTACGACGCCGACGCCGGACAGGTCTGGACGATGGAAGGCAACTTCGGAGCCTCGATCGAGATCGCCGTGCGACACGCCGGATCCGGATGGAACGTCGGACACCTCGTCGATGACCACATCGCCACCGGCATGTTCGAGTAGCTTGCGGTCGGCAGTCGGTTCGTGAGACCAAAGCGGGGTCGCCGTCGGCGGCCCCGTATTTTTTGCGCCGGTGGTCAGGGCTGGTGAATGGGCAAGCGGCAATGTCTAGAATAGCCGGAGGTCTTTGTGATCTTGTCATTCCAACGCAATTGGAGCACAACATTGCCTCACCTAATCGAACCGGCCAAATCGGGCCGCGCGAAGTGCCGCAAGTGTCGCGGGAAGATCGAGAAAGATTCTCTGCGGTTCGGGCACGAAGTCCTCAACGCGTTCGATGACGGCGGCATGTCGCATCAGTGGTATCACCTCAAGTGTGCGGCGGAAAAACTGCCTCTCGATCTGGCGTCGACTCTGCAGACGTTCGACGGCGATGTCCCCGATCGCGAAGAACTCGATCAGGTGATCGCC
>JASMLW010000299.1 GCA_030748485.1 Pirellulaceae bacterium | reverse complement strand
GACGACAAACCTGCCGACGACAAACCTGCCGACGACAAACCTGCCGACGACAAACCTGCCGACGACAAACCGGCTGACGACAAACCGGCCGACGACAAACCGGCCGACGACAAACCGGCCGACGACAAACCGGCCGACGATGAACCGGCTGACGTGCCGGAGAGCCCGAGCGACTTGCCGGTATCGAGCGACCGCAGGCTGCTATTCAACTTCCAAGAGCAGGACTGGAAGACGGTTTTGAACTGGTTCGCTGACGAGGCGGACTTGGCGCTGCAGATTTCCGGCGAGACTCCGCCCGACACGTTCAGCTATCGGGACACGAAGAGTTTCACGCCGCTGGAAGGTCTCGACTTGATCAACAGCGTGTTGATTCGCCAGGGCTATACATTGGTGCAGCACGGCCGGATGTTGTTTCTGCTGAACCTCGAAGACAAGATTCCGCCGGAGATGGTGCCGCTCGTTCCCGCCAATCAGCTCGACCAGTTCGGCGACTTCTACCAGGTCAAATGTCTCTACCAAATCACGAAGATGTCCTCGGAGGAGATTGAAGCGGAGATCCGCCCGCTGCTGGGTCCTGGTCAGGACATGATCGTCCTGCCTCGTTCGCGGCAGGTGCTGGTCACCGAAACGATCGGCAAGCAGCGGTTGATCCGAGACACGATTCAAGCGATCGAGAGTCCCGATTCAGCGCTGCAAAAGAAAGTTCGCATGTTTGTCTTGAAGCATGTGCTGGCGGACGACGTTTTTGATGTGGCTCGCCCGTTGCTGGGAATTCCGGAAGGCGAGTCGACCAATGAGCAGATCAACCTTTCCAAGGACTTGCTCGGCCGTCGCATTTTCGCCACCGGCCAGCCGGAAGCGATCGCGCGGCTGGAGGAGATCGTTGAGCATGTCGACGTCGACCCCGTCGATGACGGCACTGAGGAAGTGGTCGATATCGGCGATCCCGAGGTTCGCACGTATCCGGTCGTCGGCGCCGATGCGAGCGCCGTTACGTCTGTCTTGGTGACGTTGCTCGCCGGCCTGCCCGACGTGCGGTTGATGTACGACGAGGGCTCGCACAAGGTCATCGCCCTGGGTCGTCCCAAAGATCACGAATTGATCGTCAAGGTGCTCGACAGACTGAATAGCGTGGCCCCGGTGTTCGAAGTTGTTCAGCTCACCAATGTGGACCCGACCTACGCGGTGGCCACGATCAACAAGATGTTTGGCCTGGACGCCGAAGAACCGCCGGCGTCGCCGAAGATCGACGCGGACCCGGCGGGGACGAGTCTCTATGTGCGCGGGTCGAGAGCTGAAATCGATCTCATCATTGACCTTGTCGATAAGATGGAAGCTGACTTGGCTCCGAGAATGCAGGCGGGCCCGATTCGCTTTCTGGACTTGGGTCCCAATCCGGCTCAAACGTTGGAGCAACTAAAAGCCGTCTGGGGGCGATTCAGTGACGTCGAACTAGACGTCGTCACACCATCGGCCGTGGCTCCGTCGCTGATCGAAGAGGCGGAAGTGACTCCCGATCCGGAACCGGTCGACGAACCGGAAGAGGCGGACGAAGCGCCGGCGACCGAACCGGCCCCCGCCAAACCGGCTGATCCCAAGGCTGCGCCTGCAAAAGCAACCGGGCAGCAAGCCGCGTATCTCAAATCCTATTACTTCGTCCTGGCTGACGACGACGCGGCCCCAGCGAAACCGGCTGATAAACGAGAACCCACCCAGGAAGCAGAACCAGCCAAGGAAACAGAACCAGCCAAGGAAACAGCTCCGCCTGAGCCCGCCGCCAAGGAAGCCGAACCAGCGAAGCAGGCGGAGCCCGCCAAAGAGGCGGATTCGCCCAAGAAGAAAATCACTTTGGCGTTGACGCCCAACGGCTTGATGGTGGCGTCGAAAGACACCGAGTTGTTAGACGAACTTGAACGAGTTTTGCTGCTAGTCAATCAGCAGCACGGAATTGGTCCCACGAGCCCGATTGGTTTCAATCGGAAGATCAAAGTCTATTACATGAAGTACGCGAAGGCCGAACCGGCCGCTCAGTTGCTGACCGATATTCTCGGCGGAGCTGGCGGCGGCGATCTGCTCGGCGGCATGTCGTCCAATCTGTTGGGCGGCGGCGGTCTGGGCGGCATCCTCGGCATGGCGCTCGGCGGCGGCGGTGGCGGCAGCCAGCCGTCCGTGCTGGAGACCGTCACCGGTATCAGCGTGATTCCCGACGCGCGACTCAACCGGCTGGTGATCCAAGGGACGCCCGAGGAGATCAGTCTGGTCGACGAGTTGCTGAAGGTGATCGACAAAGAGGACAGCATCACGGACATCCGTACCGATGGTTCACCGCATATCATTCCGGTCGTTTACACTTCGGCGGAAAAAGTCGCCAAGGTGGTTCGCGAGGCCTTTCCGGACGAGGTTTCAACGGGCGGCTCAAACGGCGCGGGCCGCGGCGGCAGCCGACAACCCGATCCGGCCGAGATCTTCCGCGCCCTGCAACAACGGGGAGGAAGTCGTGGCGGCGGCCGATCGCAACAGGCCAAGAGCGAACCGGCCAAGATGACGATCAGCGTGCACGAGGACAGTAACTCGTTGATCGTCGTGGCGCCGGAAAAACTCTACCAAAAAGTGGCGACGCTCGTTGAGGACGTCGACCAGGCCGGCACCGATTTGAACGATACGGTCACCGTCTTGCCGCTTGGCGGCACAAATATTGGCGCGATTTCTCAGCAATTGTCGTCAATTCTCGGGACCCAATCGAGCGGGAGTTCGACGACAACCAGTCCGACCTCCACTAGCCCCAGCGCCCAAACGGTGCAAGCTCGGCAACAGTTCATCGAGCGGCTTCGCGCGAGCGGATTCGGCGGCGGCAGTCGCGGGACCAGCAGCCGCGGGACGAGCAGTCGTGGAACGAGCAGTCGCGGGAGCAGTCGCGGCGGGACGAGCAGTCGCGGCGGCAGCCGAGGACGCTAACCTGGCAATTCAGAAATCTCCTTCGAGATTCACCGCGTGCGCCTTACAATAGGCGCACGCGTTGTTTTTTTTCACATCCGCAACGCGTCAAAACCGGGGACCACGATAGGAGGTTTCCATGGACGTTCGCACCAGCACGCTCGTCGCTTGCCTCGCCGTCGTTTCCGCCAGTGTCGTCATCGCAGTCGCCGCGGGCTTCTTCACCTTCTACGACGAACCTCAGCCCGCCAACCCAATGCCTCGCGTCAGTTCGGGTGCGACGATTCGTCCCGCTTCAGCTTCCCAACGAGATTGGCGAAAAAAGTACTCCGACACGCAAAACCAACTGATACGGGCCGAGCAATTGTTGGCCAGCGCCAATGCGCGACTCAAGCAAACTGAGCGTGACTTGCGAACGAGCCAGTCGCAGGGGGCTGTGCTCAAGACGGAGCTGACGCGCGCCGCCGAATTCTCTGACATGTTGCTGAATGCGGTCACCACCCTGGCTTCCGACGCGGACGTGCTTCCGGCGGCTGATCCCGACGACCCAGACGCGGCGACGCCCGCTGATCCTACCGAGGATGAGCCCACGGATCTGGAGCGGTTGCGCGATCTGCTCGCTGAGCGAGACGAGGAATTGCAGGACGCCGAGGACGCGGCCGAGTCCGAAGTGCTCACCTTGATCGAAGAGTCGCTGGCGTTCCGATCCGAGTTGGCTCGGGTGATCGTCGGTTTGGGGATACCGGCTGTCGATCCGGTCGTCGAATTGCTCAACCACCCCGAAGCCAATCTGCGAATATGGGCGGCTCAGACGCTGGGACAGATGGGACCCGATGCGGCGGACGCCGTGACGGCCATTCGCCGGTTGTCGCGGGACGAAAACGAAAAAGTGCGGGCAGCGGCCCAGAAGGCGCTGAAAGCCATTCTCGAGTAGCCCCAAATCGGTGCGCGGGCGGCCGCGGATCACCGAAACTCTGGTCGTCGCGGGGGGTTAAATGCTCTCGACTTGGGTGGTGGCAACCAAAATGCGTTGTCGTCCTGGGGGCGGAAGGTGATAATAGACGGGTCGCTTAATTGGCCACAGTTTGCGACCCACGCCATCGCCGTCCCGCCTCAACAATCCAACATCGAGCGACCCGAGTTCGGAGCGTCCCCAACTATACTGGGATGATTCGTTGCGACGCCCCGAACTCCTCCATCCCACCCGGCCAATCCCGCCAACAGAGGAAGTTGAATACCCGTGGAAGCTGGTGAAATACTCGTCCGCCGCGGACTACTGAACTCAGACCAAGCCAAACAAGCTCGCGGAGCCAACGGAGATGGCGCGCTGGGCCTTGTCGACGCCGCCGTGTCGCTCGGATTCCTCGAGCGCGAATCGGCGCTGCGCGTGGTCGGTGAGGAGGTGGGTCTGGAGTACATCGACCTCAACGCGACCCAAGTCGACCTCAGTTTGATCGCGACATTCCCGCAAAAACTGATCCATCGCCAAAACATCTTTCCAGTCCGCCGCGACAACGGTCAGTTGGTGGTCGCCACGTGTGATCCTTTCGATCTCTACCCGATTGACGAAGCGAGTGCGGCGACGGGGCTCAGCGTGGTGCCCATGTTGGCCGGCCGCCACGACATCGAAAAGCTCATCAAGAAGCATCTCGGCGTCGGCAGCGAGACGGTCGAAGGTTTGCTGGAGCAAGTCGACGAAGACGAAATCGAGTTGATGGACCAGATTGAGACCGACGGATCCGAGTTATCCGAACAGGCTCAAGAGGCGTCGGTCATTCGGCTGGTGAACGAGATCCTCATGGAGGCAATCGATTCGCGGGCGAGTGACGTTCACATTGAATCGCAGGCGAGCGGATTGACCGTCCGCTATCGCATCGACGGCATGCTGGTGCCGCAGCCGATGCCGCCGGAGATCCACCGCTTTGAAGCGGCCATCGTCAGTCGTTTGAAGATCATGTCGCGGCTGAACATCGCGGAAAAACGATTGCCTCAAGACGGCCGCATGAAGCTCCGCGTCGCCGGCCGCGAGATCGACGTTCGCGTCTCGGTCATCCCGATGATTCACGGCGAAAGCCTCGTGCTGCGTATTCTCGACAAAGGCGCGATGGAATTCGAACTGCTCAAGCTGGGCATGGAGGAGGACACCTACAAGGCGGTCAGTGAGCTGATCGAATTCCCCCACGGCATTCTGTTGGTGACCGGTCCGACCGGTTCCGGAAAGACCACAACGCTCTACAGTTCGCTGATTCAAATCAACCGGCCCGACGTCAAGATCATCACGACGGAGGACCCGGTCGAGTATCAGTTGGAGGGCATCAACCAGATTCAAGTCCACGCGAAGATTGGGCTGACATTTTCCGCATCGCTACGGAGTATTCTCCGTCACGATCCGGACGTGGTGCTGGTGGGTGAAATCCGCGACAAGGAGACGGCTGAGAACGCCATTCAGGCGTCGCTCACCGGCCACTTGGTTTTCAGTACGCTGCATACCAATGACGCGGCCGGCGCCTTTGCTCGGATGACCGACATGGGTATCGAACCGTTTCTTGTCGCCAGCACGGTGGAAGCCGTCATGGCTCAACGACTGGTTCGGCGGCTCTGCAAACACTGCAAGGTGGAATACGAACCGCGGCGAGAGGATTTGCCCAGGGACTTTCCCTTCGAGCGGTTGTCCGAAGCGACCATGTTCAAATCGACTGGCTGTCCCCACTGCCGAGGTCTCGGCTACACGGGCCGCTTGGGCATCTACGAATTGCTGATCACGTCGGACCACGTCCGACAGCTCGCCAACGATCGCGCGAGCAGTTGGAACATTAAGAAAGCCGGGATGGAAAACGGCATGCGGACGTTGCGCGATGATGGTTGGCTCAAGGCCATTCGCGGTCAGACGTCAGTGGACGAGATACTCCGCGTCACCAAGGGCGATGAGAGCATCGCTTTTGATCGCTAACGGGTCTATTGAGTTGCCATGCCTGAATTTGCCTACAAAGCTCGCGACATGTCCGGCGACCGCGTCACCGGCGTGATCTCCGCCGCCTCGGAGCGCGAGGCGATTAGTTTGCTCTCTGGAAAATCGCTGTTTCCGCTTGATGTCTCGCCGGAGAAGGAAGCTGCCGGGTTCAGCTTCGGCGGCCGCGTCAGTGGTCAGCTGATGGCGATGACTTACAGCCAACTCGGCGCGCTCTTGAACAGTGGCGTTCCGCTGCTGCGGTCGCTGGCCGTGCTCCGCGACCAGTCATCGAACAAAACCTTGACTGAGGTGCTGACCGACATCCACCGCCGAGTTGAGGACGGGGCGACGCTGGCGGACGCCATGCAGCGGCACCCGAGATGCTTCAATGAGATGGCGGTGAACATGGTTCGCGCCGGCGGCGAAGGCGGCTTTCTGGAAGAAGCTCTCGAACGCGTCGCCACCTTTACTGAACAGTACGAAGATCTCAAAGCGCAGACGGCTGGAGCCTTGGCCTACCCGATCTTTTTGGGGGTCGTCGGCACATCGGTCGTGGCTGTGTTGATCATCTTCTTTGTGCCCAAGTTCGCTTCCTTGTTTGACCGCTTGCGACAGCGGGGCGAGTTGCCGGCGATGACCGAATGGCTGCTGTTTATCAGCGACACGATTAGATCCTACGGCTGGATCTTCCTTATCGTCGCCGCCATCGTCGCCATTTTCCTGCGCGCTCAATTGGCCAGCGAGAGCGGCAAGCGGATGGCCGACTTGATCAAATTGCGAGTTCCCGGTTTGGGCGTGATTTTCACGCACCTGGCCGTCGCTCGATTCTGTCGCGTGCTGGGCACGTTGCTCCGCAACGGCGTGCCGATCCTCCGCTCGCTCGAGATCAGTCGGCAAGCGGCCAGTAACCGCGTGCTCAGCGAAGCGATCGCCAACGCCGAGGAGAACATCTCGGCTGGTGAGGCGTTGGCCAAACCACTCGACGAATCCGGCTACTTTCCCCCCACGGTCGTCGAGATGATTTCAGTCGCCGAGGAATCGAATACGCTCGACGAAGTTCTCGTCGGTATCGCCGACGGTCTCGAGAAACGTACGAGTCGACGACTCGAACTTTTTGTGCGTTTGCTGGAACCGGTCATGTTGCTCGTGCTGGCCGGCGTCGTGCTGTTCGTCGTCATCGCGCTGTTGATCCCGGTCATCAAGATGAGCAGTGCGATCGGTTAGTGAGATTGCTTTTTACAACATTGGAAATCCAGAGCGGGTTGAGAAATCCATTCAGACGAAAGACAGGAGTTTAGTCATGCGACGTTCCCATCACCGAAAGAGTCGCGGTTTTACCTTGATCGAAGTGCTGCTGGTGCTGGCGATCCTCGTGATCCTCGGCGGCATGGTGGGTGTCTACTTCACCCGTATCCAAGGCAACGCCTACATCGACGCCACGAAAACGCAGATCAGCATGTTCGAACAACAGCTGAAACTCTATCGCTTGGACGTCGGCACGTATCCGAGCACGGACCAGGGGCTCAATAGTCTCTTCGAAGCGCCCGCCGGCATCAATCGTTGGCGAGGACCGTATTCGGAGAAGGCAATTCCCGTCGACCCGTGGGGTAACCCGTACCAGTACGAATCCCAAGGCGAAAACTTGCGGATCTGGTCGTTCGGTCCCGACCTCACCAACGGATCCGATGACGACGTCTCGAGCACCTAGAGACCCGATTTCGAGCCATTATCGAGGAGCAACCGATCAGTGCGACATCGTCTGACAACGCGAAGCCGTCAAGCGATCACGCTGATCGAGTTGCTCTTGGTCTTGGCGCTGTTGGTGATCATCGGAGCGATGGCGTTGCCCGCCTTCGAGGGTCCGATGGAGAACCAACGTTTGCGGAAGTCGGGCGACTTGATCCGCGCGACCTGGGCCAAGGCGCGAGTCCAGGCGATGAAGACGGGACAAGTGCAAATGTTCCGCTTCGAACTCGGCTCGTCCAAGTACGAGGTCGCGCCGTGGCTCTCGCAGGACGCCAATGTCGAGTCGTCCGTGCTGGGCCAACAATTGGAGTCGCAGCAGTCGGGTTCAGCCGGCCCGTCGCCGTTGCCTCCGCCCCAGTTGGAAGACTTGCACGAGAACATCATCTTTACGCGAATCACTACACCCGGCAACCCGCGGCAAGAGCTGACCGAGCAAGCGATCGCCGCCGATAGTCAATACGATCAGAACGCGCTGGCCGCCGAGTGGGCTCCGCCGATTCTCTTCTATCCCGACGGCACTTCTTCCGACGCGCGGATCTATCTCGGCAACCGCCGGACCAACAGTTTCGTCATGGTGCAACTGCGC
>JASMLW010000298.1 GCA_030748485.1 Pirellulaceae bacterium | reverse complement strand
CGCGTCGAGGGTCCCGGCGACACGTGGTGCGCGCGCTGCTGGCCGAGTTCTCATCCGACTCCCGAACGTCTGGCTCGCATCCACAGCTACCTCGCGCACGCCGTCCAACACGGCTTTCCAATCGCCCTGCCGTTGCCGCTCGCCGATGCTGACGGCCATACGTTTATCCGCCGCGCCGGGCGGCTGTGGGAGGTGACGCGGTGGCTGCGCGGAGCGGCCAACTACAAGACCGAGCCGACGACTGAAAAACTGACCGCCGCGATGTCGATGCTGGGAAGTTTCCATCGGGCGTTGAGGAGCCTCAGCCGGCTCGGAGTCTCGCCGGGCGTCGGCGAGCGTTTGAGACACGTCCGCGCGCAACAACGCGGCGGCATGGAGGCGATTCAGGCCGCAGCCACTCGCTGCGATGACACGTTCGTTCGCGACGCCGTTCGTCGCTGGCTGGACGCCGCGCCGCTGCGCCTGCGCGGAGTCGAGGCGGCGCTCATCTCTGTCAAGGACGAGGAGACGCAACTCCATCCGTGCATTCGCGACATCTGGTGCGACCACGTGCTCTTCGATCACGATCGAGTCGTCGGCGTCGTCGACTTCGGCGCCATGAGAATCGAATCACCGATGGGCGACGTCGCCCGACTACTGAACAGTTTGGCCGCCGCGCACGTCGAAGCCGATTGGCGAACTGGACTGACCGCCTACTTCGATTCAGTGGGCGACAGCGGCGCGAGAGACATGAATCTGCTGCGGGCCTTTCAAGTCTCGCAAGCGCCTTTGGCCTTGGCCAACTGGTTTCACTGGTTGCTGGTCGAGGGGCGTCAATTTGAAGAAATGGAGTCCGTGCGGGGGAGAATTGTGGAGAATCTCACACTCCTGGAACGGGAATGATCGTCCGCAGCGGCGAAAGATGCGCCGTCGTGGGCTGAGACGTCCGCCTGATGCGCAACGTAACATTGACCCGTTTTTTCCACGCTCCTAGAATTAGCGCCTGATTGGCTCTTTGAGGCTTTGAGGCTTACCAACAGAGAACGGTGATTCATGATTCGCTTTCGGCCGCTCGCCATCCTACTCGTGCTCTGCGGAATGACCGCCGCTGCGCGGGGACAGGACGAGGTCCAGCCCTTCAATATCGGCAGTCAGTTCAACATCCCCGGGCTCGACGGTTTGGACGGCGAGAACGTGACGCTGACGGGCGACTTCACGATCGAGGAAGGCTCGACTGCGGGTCGCTTGTCGATTCACGCCAAGATCGCACCCAACTGGCATATCTACTCGATCACTCAAGAGCCGGGCGGGCCGCAGGCTTCGATTCTTGAGTTTGTCGCCAGCGACCAAGTTCAACTTACCGGCAAGTTTGAGGCGGACCGCGACCCCGAAGCAAAGAAGTATGAGTTCTGGGAGGTGGCCGCCGAAGAGCACGGGGGCGAAGTAACGTGGTCGGTCCCATTTGCATTGTCGGCGGGCGCCGATCCCGAAATGGTCGAACTGACCGTAAAGTACTCGGGGCAAGTTTGCACTGACGGCGGCGCGTGCATTCCGCTTGAGCAAGACGTCGTCGCTCAATTCGCCGGTTTCACCAAGCCGGCCGACGGCGTGTACGCGCCCGCCGCGTCGCACGGCAGTTTGGAAGGATTCATCGACTCGGCGAGCGCATCCCCCGGCCAAACGATCAAGTTGGTTATCAAGGGCGTGCCCGAATCGCCGTATCACTTTTACAAGTACGCGGCCAAGCCGCTGGGCGACAACGCCTACTACAAACCAACGCACATCGCCTTGACGAAACGAGGCGACTGGGTGGCGGGGCCCGTTACGGCTGACGACGATCTGATCGTCAAACATCTCGATCTCAAGGGCGCGTTGCCGCTGGAGTACTACAAGGGCGTCGTCACCTGGACGATGGATTTGAAAGTGCCGAAGGACGCGGCCGGCGATTACACGATCGCCGGCGTCGTCGGCTATCAAACTTGCACCGACCAAACGTGCGATGGCCCCGTGGCGGCCGTTTTTGAAGCGACCATTCAGGTCGGCGACGGCGCGAGCGCGGATGTCGCCAGACTTCGATTCACCGAAACGACGTATGACGTCGCCCAACAAGAATCGATCAAGGCGGCCAATCGGATCGCCGCGCTGCAGCCCGAGCCGATCGACGCCTCGAAACTGGCCGTCTATCTGGCGATGGCGTTCGCCGGCGGTTTGATTCTCAACCTGATGCCTTGCGTTCTCCCCGTCATTGGGCTGAAGGTCTTGTCATTCGCCGAGCAAGCCGGCAACAGCCGCATGCAGATCCTGAAACTCAACTTGAGTTTTTCGCTCGGGCTGATCGCCGTCTTCCTCATCTTGGCCACGTTGTCGGCGTTCTTGAACATGGGCTGGGGCCAGCAATTCACACTCTCCTGGTTCAAGATCGGCATGGTGTCACTGGTCTTCGCGATGGCGCTGAGTTTTCTCGGCGTCTGGGAGATTCCCATTCCGGGCTTTGTCGGATCGGGCAAGTCCAACGAACTACAGGCGAAGGAGGGACTCAGCGGCGCCTTCTTCAAGGGCGTCTTCACAACCATCCTCGCGACACCCTGCAGCGGTCCATTCCTGGGATCCGTGTTTGGCTTCACACTCAATCAGCCAGCCGCTTTGATCTATCTGCTGTTCGGAGCCGTCGGCGTCGGCATGGCGTCGCCCTACCTGTTGATTGGAGCATTCCCGGCGCTGGTCAATAGACTGCCCAAGCCGGGCGCTTGGATGGAGACCTTCAAGCAATTCATGGGCTTCGTCCTGCTCGGTACGGTCGTGTTCCTGTTCATCTCAATCAAGGCCGAGCTCTTCCTGCCGACGTTGGCGCTGTTGTTCGGTATTTGGTTCGCTTGCTGGCTGATTGGCAGGCAGCCGTTTACAGCGAGCGGTCAACGGAAACTTGTCGCTTGGGTGAGCGGAATCGCGGTGGCGGCCGCCGTCGGAGTCTTCTCGTATGAAGTGCTCGGTCCGCACGAAAAAGTGCTCCCTTGGCAGCCCTACTCATCCACGGCGCTCAGTCAGGCGCAGGCCGAGGGAAAAACGGTGCTCGTCGACTTCACCGCCGATTGGTGCGCCACTTGTAAAGTGAACCTGAAGTTGTCCATCGACACGGAAAAGGTCAAAGCGGTGGTGGAGCAGAACGGAGTCGTTCCCATGCTGGCCGATTGGACGGACGAATCCGAGGAGATCAAATCGACCATCAACGGGCTCGGCTTCCAGACCATTCCTCTGCTAGTCATCTATCCCGCCGGCAAGCCCAACGACGTCATCGTGCTCAAAGACACAGTCACCCAGACTCAAGTCATCGAGGCGCTTGAGCGCGCCGGCCCCTCAAAAGGCTCCGCTCAAACAAAAGTCGCCGCCGTGACTGGGAGCGACTGAGGACCCAACAGAGCTCACCCTGAAAACCAACGAATCCGTGCCGCGTCACTCGGCCACAAATACGCGCATGGACCGATAAGTCAGCGTGATCTTCTGCGAGCGGGGCAAGGGGGGACCGTCCCAGTTGGGGAACACGTCGTTGGGGCTCTCGGCCGCCGTATCGACGAACAGTCGCCAGCGCGTGCCTTTGGCGACGGGAGGCACGATGAACTGCCTCGGCTCACCGGTTGAGTTGACGAGGATCAAGACATCGCGGGCGTCGCCGTTGGGTGCGGTGTCTCCGTTGGCGACCGGAGCGGTCAGCATACAGATGATCGCCTTGTCGTCGGCGTGCCAATCGACTGCGGTGCCGAGCGCGTTGTACCAGCTGACGTCGGGCAAGCCGTCTTCTTCGGACGCCTTTCCGGTCAAGTACTCCACTCGGCGGACGGTTGGTTGTTCGTTGCGGAACTTGACGAGCGCGCTGCAGAACCTCAGCATGTCCTGGTTGCGTTCTTCCAGCGACCAGTCGAACCAGGATGTCTCGTTGTCCTGACAGTAGGCGTTGTTGTTGCCGCGCTGCGTCCTCCGCACTTCATCTCCGGCGGCGAACATGGGCACGCCCTGGCTGATCATCAGCGTGGCGAACATGTTCTTCACTTGCCGCGAACGCAACTTGGCGATCGACCGTCGACGCGTCGGCCCTTCCACTCCGTAGTTGTCGCTGTGGTTGTTGTTGTCGCCGTCGCGATTTCCTTCCTTGTTGGCTTCGTTGTGTTTCTCTCGATACGTGACCATGTCGTTTAGCGTGAAGCCGTCGTGGGACGAGATGAAATTGATGCTGCAGTACGGCGGTCGACCAGCGTGCTCGTACAAGTCGCTCGACCCCGAGATGCGGGTGGCGAACGGCCCGAGCATGCCGTCGTCGCCGCGCCAGAAACGACGCATGTCATCGCGGTAACGGCCGTTCCATTCGGCCCAATGCCGGTCGTCGGTGGAATTGGGCCAGCGGATGTCGCCGAACGACCCGACCTGATAGGCTCCGGCCGCGTCCCAAGCCTCAGCGATGATCTTGGTGTCGGCCAGCAACGGATCGGCCGCGATCGCCTCCACCAACGGCGGGTTGGGCATCAAACGCCCCTCGCGGTCCCGGCTCAGTATCGACGCCAGATCAAAACGAAATCCGTCGATGTGATAATTGTGCACCCAGTGGCGCAGGCAATGGAAAATCATTTCGCGAACGATCGGATGGTTGCCGTTGATCGTGTTCCCGCAACCGGAGTAGTTGGCGTAGCGGCCGCCGCCATTCTCGAGCATGTAATAGACGCGATTCTCCAAACCCTTAAAACTCAACACGGGCCCGAGGTCATTACCTTCGCAGGTGTGGTTGAAGACGACGTCCAAGATCACTTCGATGCCGGCTCGGTGCAGCTCTTTGACGAGCCGCTTGAACTCATTGACTTGCGCTCCGGGCGACGAGTCGGCTGCGTAACCGCGGTGAGGCGAGAAGAACGCCAACGGGTCGTACCCCCAATAGTTGACTCGCTCCGGCGCGCCGCCGTAGATGTCGCGAATGGGGAATTCGTGGACCGGCATCAACTCGACAGCCGTCACGCCCAACGATTGCAAATACGGAATCTTCTCGATCATCCCCAGATAGGTGCCCGGATGCTCCACGCCACTCGAATCGTCTTGAGTAAACCCGCGCACGTGCGTCTCGTAGATCACCGTGTCCGACAACTCGCGGCGCAAGTGCCGATCTCCCTCCCAGTCAAAAAAGTCGTCGACGACGACGCACTTGGGCGGTCGGATCACCCCGTCTTCGCCGGGCTGAAACTCTCCGGCCAGCGCCTTGGCGTAGGGGTCGATTAGTCGGGCGCGGGGGTCGAACCATTGCCCCTGCTCGGGGTCGTGCGGACCTTCGGCCTGGAAATGGTAGAGCTGACCGGGGCCGACGCCCTCGACAAACAGGCTCCAGATGTCTCCCCACCGATCGCTGTCGCGGTCGAAGACGATCACATCGTCCGGCTCACTGTCCTCGACATCGTTGTACAGCATCAACCGCATGGCGGTGGCCGACCGGCTGAACACGACAAACTGCACGCCCCGCTCGTGGACAAGCGAGCCGTACGGCAAGTTGTGCGTGAATTGCAACTCCGGGTGCGGGTGTCGCATGAGCATAAGTCGAGCCTCACATCGATCGGGGAGCGGATCCTGGTGCTGCAGAACCCTACCTCTCGATATCGGTCAGACTCGCCTGTTGGACGCCGAAATCCTTGAAATCATTGGAGTTCGGCGCGGGTCACTCGGTTTGGAGAAACGCTCCCACGAGGGGAAAGGGTAACGGTTGGTCGCCCCCTTGCGGGCTGGTGAAAGCGTAGCAGATTCCCGATCGTGGAGCCGATTGATCGCCCGAATCGCTCGGCCCTTCTCAAACGAAACAGAGTCACATCCACCGCATTCGGCACAACCCCAACACTGCTCGCCTGTTCCGACAATCGGTCGCTCGATACTGACCTCCGATCAGCTCGACGTCGACATCGGCTCGTTGACAATCGCTCGACTCGATTCGTAGAATCCAGGGCTTCCCATCCCCCAGGTAGCTGCATGGTGAAAGCGACTTACAAGGACGCCGGAGTCGACTTGGATGTCTACCAGGAATCCATGTCGCGGTTGCCACGACTCCTCCATCGGACGTACTCTCCGCGAGTACTGAAGCTCGACGGTGGATTTGCTGGCTTATTCAAGCTCGACTTCAAAAACCCCTTATTCGCCCGGAATTACGACGATCCGGTCCTCGTCGGCTGCATGGATGGGGTGGGCACAAAGCTGAAGATCGCCCGGCTGATCGACCGCCACGACACGATCGGGATCGATCTGGTGGCGATGAGTGTGAACGACGCGATCTGCTGCGGAGCCGAACCGCTTTTCTTTCTCGACTACATCGCGATGGCGACCGATGAGCCGGATGTGGTGGAGCAGATCGTGCAGGGGATCAGCGACGGCTGCGTGGAGGCCGATTGCGCGTTGCTCGGCGGTGAAACGGCCGTCATGCCCGATCACTACGCGCCGGGGGATTACGACCTGGGGGGGACCTGTGTCGGCGTTGTCGAGCAGAAGAAGCTGATCGACGGCTCGGCCATCGATGTGGGCGACACGGTGATCGGCGTCGCGTCCAGCGGGCTCCATTCGAACGGTTTCTCGCTGGTTCGCCAGGTTGTCTTTGATCACAACGGCCTGGGCGTGCACGACGAGGTTCCCGAACTGGATCAAACGGTGGGCGATCTGCTGCTCACTCCCACGCGGATTTACGCGCGTCCGGTTCGACGAATTCTCGACCACTATCGAGTCAAGAATGTGGTGCACGGGATCGCCCACATCACGGGCGGCGGCTTGTGCGAGAATCTGGAGCGGATCCTTCCCGAGGGCGTACAGGCTCGCATCGACCGCGACGCCTGGACCCCGCCAGCGGTCTTCGAGTGGCTGCAGGATTTGGGCGGCATCGAACCGGACGAGATGGATCGCGTCTTCAACATGGGGGTCGGACTGGTGTTGGTGACGAGCAGTTACTTCGCGGACACGATCCGCCGCATCCTCAGCGACGCCGGTTTGGACAGTTGGGAGCTAGGCGAAATCACCGCCGGCCCCAAGCAAGTCGTCTGGAATGCGTAGAGCGGCGGCGCGCGCCGCCTGGCTCGTTTCCAGTTTGGGGCGCGCCGGAGCTACAATGCGGGCATGGATGCGAACCCGTACGAATCCCCCAGCGCCGAAGCAGTCGCAACCGCACCGCGCAACCGATTCGTAATAGGTGAGATTTCATCTCCACACTGCTCATTGGAATGCAAAACCTGCCGCCATTGTTCGACATCTATAGTCGCGAATACCCACAGATCTTTGTGGTCGCCTGCGGTCTCAGCGTCCTGGGCCTCGCCATGTTTGCGAAGGGTCTGTTTCGTTCCAACGTCAAACTGGTGCTCAGCGGAATTGGAGTCGTGTGGGCCGTTCAGTTGTTCGGATTTCTCATCGGCAGATGACAGAGCAACTTTCGTGCTGACCGCACACAAGTGGCAGTGCCACACACAAAGCGAGCTACCGCTCGATCTTCCTTCGTCCGCTCCCGTTGGTCGCTGGAATCCAACCAGGCAAGTCCCGCATCCTCAACGCCACAAGTGGCAGTGCCACACACAAAGCGAGCTGCCGCTCGGTAGTTGGTCGCTGGAATCGACCGAGGCAAGTCCCGCATCCTCAACGCCACAAGTGGGCCAAACATAGGCGACTGGAAACTCTAGGAAACGATGATCTCAACAACTCGCAATCTCCTAATCTTTGGCTGCATCGTCGTCGCCGCCGGTGGGCCTGTCGCCGCCGTCTCCTATTTCCTTGCCTGGGATCGCCGCACCGCCATCCAAAATCTCGTCACGGCGACCGCCTGCACGATTCTCGGCGGATTTGTTGGCACGATCGTATTTTTGAACTCGAGTGGTCGCGTCCCTCCTGACATCGCCTTTCAAATGGTGGGAGTCTGGCTGGGCGGCTGCATTGGCGCTGGCTTAAGCACGGGGGTACGGCTTGCTCGAGATCCGCGAGAGTTCAAACTGCGGAGGAGCATTCGATCACTCCTGGCCGCCGTTGCAATCGTGTGTGTCTTGCTGGCGATCATCGGGTTTGTCTGGAACAGGAACTGGTGACCCGTCCGCTTCGTGTCGTTTCAAACCTGGCGTAAACGCCCCTGGTCTTTGATCCGTCCGATCACCTGCGCCGTGATGTCGTTGGAACGCACCAGCGATGCGCTACGTCAGAATGAAACGTCTGGTTGCAGCCGCCGCGCCTGGTTCACCCGTGCTCAAGCACGGGCCTATGCCGCCTGCGGCGGAATGGAGCGTAAACGCCCCTGCCTCCTTAGGAAGTGCGCGGAAATAACTTACCGAATTGGTATTGGTCGGTATCTGGGATTGGGGAATACTTCGATGCATGCCGGATGGACACGTCGTTGAGTGGATTCGCGAGAAGTTTGTCAA
>JASMLW010000297.1 GCA_030748485.1 Pirellulaceae bacterium | reverse complement strand
CCGTGCTGCGTGAGATCCAGACCCTGCGTCTCCTCTTCCTGCGAAGCTCGCAGGCCGATCGTGACGTCGATGATCTTCAGCAGCACGAAGCTGACCACGGCCGCGAAGACCCACGTCACCAACACGGCCACGACCTGGCCGATCAGCAGACTGACGCCGGCTCCATCGATCAGGCCCAGCGGCTGAATAATGCCGTCGGCGCCTTTGTTTGACTCAGCGACCTGACAAGTGGCGAAAACGCCCGTGAGAACAGCGCCCAATGTTCCGCCGAGCCCGTGCACGCCGAAGGCGTCCAACGAGTCGTCGTAGCCGAGCTTGCTCTTCAATGTCGTGCATCCGTAGAAGCAGACGACGCCCGCGGCGGCGCCCATGATGAACGCCGGCATGGGGGCGACATATCCGGCCGCTGGCGTGATACAGACCAATCCGGCCACAGCGCCCGACGCTGCGCCCAGCACGCTCGGTTTGCCGCGTGTGATCCATTCCATCAGCGGCCAGGCCACCGCCCCCGCGGCGGCCGAGAAGTGCGTCACGACAAAGGCGCTCGCCGCACCGTCACTGGCGTTGACTGCGCTGCCGGCGTTGAATCCAAACCAGCCGACCCACAGCATGCCGGCGCCGAGCGTTGTGAACGCCAGGTTGTGTGGAGGCATCGGCTCGCTGCCAAAGCCGAGTCGCTTGCCGATCAAGATCGCGGCGACCAGCGCCGAGACGCCGGAACTGATGTGCACGACCGTTCCGCCCGCGAAGTCGAGTGCTCCGCCCGCCCATCCCCCTGGGTGCGCCAGGATACCTCCGCCCCACACCCAATGGCACAGCGGGCAATAAACGAACGTTCCCCACAAGACGCAGAAGATCGCCATCGCGCTGAACTTCATCCGTTCCGCGAATGCGCCGCAGATCAACGCGGGTGTGATGATAAAGAACATGCCTTGGAAGGTCATGTGAGTGAAACGCGGCACGTCTCCTGCCTGCGGAACGACGATTTCGGTCTTGTCGGCGCTCAATGTCGATGAAACGCCGTTCATCAACATGAACTCGCCGTTTCCGATGTAGGGATTGGCGCCTCCGAAGGAGAGCGAGTATCCCCACAAGCCCCAGACGACAGTCATGAGACCCATCAGGAAGATGCATTGCATCATCACGCTCATGACGTTTTTCTTTCGAACGAGCCCTCCATAGAACATCGCCAAGCCCGGCACCGTCATAAACAGGACCAGGGCGCATGAGGTCATCATCCAGGCGTTGTCTCCGGCCCTCTTGGCGACGGTTACGTCCTTTTGCAGTTGGCCGATCTGCTTCGCCAGGTCGACAGCGGCTTCGGTTTCTTCGTCGCCGTCCGCGTCCGCCGTATCGGAGCCGCCGTTCGTTGTTTGAGTCGCGGTGTCCGGAGTCTCGGCTTCCTGAGCGAAGGCCGGCGCGGACAACGCCATCAACAGTGCGCACACGATCGGCGCAAACCATCCCTTGATCAAAGGCATTGCAATAACCTCAAGAGTTTTGCACTCAAACCGCCCTCGCGCCGCCGCCTACGGCGCTGGTCAGCCCAAGTCCGCCAAGTAATAGATGTGTCGTCTCCCTTGCTCGCCGGAGGAGCCGACGTTTGCCTGACGCAGTGGAGACCCGCCATTCAGGCCGCTAGACTAGCCGCCTCTCCGGTCGAAGTCAACCAATCACAACCAAACGAGGTAGAGACGCCAAGTGCTCATTCACCGTCGGATCGCTCGTCCGGTTTCAGCCATGGGGTGTCGGGCTGTCCGGCGACTGCGTTGGCGGCGCGAGCGAGCACGAACAGCAGATCGCTGAGGCGGTTCAGGTAGCGGAGCAGGGCGGGGGAGATGCAGCTAGGCTCAGCCTCGCGAGCGACTTGCCAGACGTGGCGTTCCGCCCGGCGACAGACGGTGCGGGCGTGGTGCAGGTGGGCGGCCGCCGGCGCGCCGCCCGGCAGCACGAACTGCCGCAGCGGCGTCGTTTGCCGCTCCCACGAGTCGATCTGGTTTTCCAAATACGTCACGTTCGCGTCGTCGATGAACTCCGCGCCGTCGGCGGGCTCGGGCGTCGCCAGTTCCGCGCCCACGTCAAACAACTCGTTCTGAATTCTGGCCAGCAACCGGTCGAGGTCGCCGTCGCTGTGGAGTCGGGCCACGCCCACCACCGCGTTCAACTCGTCGACGTCGCCGTAGGCGGACACGCGCCGCGCTTCCTTGGGAACGCGACCGCCGCCGAACAGCGACGTCATCCCCTCGTCCCCGGTCTTGGTGTAAATCTTCATCGCGTCCCTCAACGCCTGTATTCGTCAGTGTTTTCCGTATAATAGCGGCTCAGTTTTGTTTGAGGCCCCGGGCGATCGGAGAATGCAATGGGACGATTGATTGTTGTCTGTCTGTTGTCGGCGACTTCGCTGACCGCCGTTTGTCGAGGTGAGGAGCCGGCGAAGGTCGCCGCCAAGGACTCCATCGAAGGCAAATTCATCAGCAATCTCCGCCAGGTGACCAGCGGATTCGAAAAAGCGGGTGAAGGATATTTTTCGCCCGACGGCAAGCAGATCATTTACCAGGCCGTCCGCCGCGAGTACCCGTTTTATCAGATCTACACCCAGCCCCTCGATGGCGAACGGCCGAAACTGATCAGCATCGGCCGCGGCCGCACGACGTGCAGCTATTTCTCGCCCGATGGTAAACGTCTCCTGTTCGCCTCCAGTCACGAGGACCCGAATCTCTACGAAACCGAGGACGCCGTTCGCAAGCAGCAAGAGGAAGATCGCCGCACCGGCCGCCGCCGTCGCTACAGTTGGCCGTTCGATGAACACACGGATATCTACGAGACCGATTTGAACGGCAAGGTGTTGCGGAAGTTGACCGACGCTCCCGGCTACGACGCCGAGGGAGCCTGGTCGCGCGACGGTAAGCAGATTGCTTTCTGCAGCACGCGCGACGGCGATCCCGACATCTACATCATGGACGCCGACGGTAAAAACGTCCGCCAGTTGACCGACGCCAAAGGGTACGACGGCGGGCCGTTTCTGTCCCCGGATCAGAAGTGGATCGTCTTTCGCAGCGACCGCAAGCAGGAGCACTACTTGCAGATCTACGTCATCGGCGCCGACGGGAAAAATGAGACGGCGTTGACCGACACCAATGGCGTCAATTGGGGGCCGTACTGGCATCCGCACGAGCCGTATTTGATCTGGTCGGGAGCCGATCACAGCAATCCGCGGGCGCGGCCCAACTACGATCTGTGGCTCGCCAAATACGAAGTCGACAAGGGCAAGTTCTCGATCGGAGACGCCGTTCGTGTGACCGATTTTTCCGGAGCCGACGTGCTGCCCGTCTTCTCTCCCGACGGAAAGAAGCTGATGTGGACCAGCACGCGAACCAAAGATCACTCGAGCCAACTCTATATCGGCGACTTCAAGTTGCCGAAGTGACATGGCGACTCCCGAAGTCCGCTCTTGCGGGTTCCTCATCTTCGACAGTCCCGCCCGGCGTGAATTCCTCCTGATGAGGCACGCCGATCGGTTCGACTTGCCCAAGGGCCACGTCGACGGCGACGAGACGGAAATGGAGTGCGCGTTGCGCGAGCTGGATGAGGAGACAGGTTACCTTCGCCAAGAGATCGAGATCGACCCTGATTTCCGCTTCACACTTGAATACGAAATCTTCTCCAAACGCCTGCGGCGTCGGGCGGTGAAGGAACTGGTGGTCTTCCTCGCGCACCTTCGCCAGCGCCGCGACCCGGTTTGCACCGAGCACGCCGGATTCGAATGGCGCGCGTGGAGTCCGCCTCACGCAATTCAAGCGAACACGATCGATCCGCTCTTGGCCGCCGCCGCCGATCATTTGGACGGCGAATGAGCGGTTCAACTGCCGGCCCCCGATGTCGCCGGCCGGCGCCAGGAACAGCGAAAAACGCGTTCAGCTGCTGCGCGTCGATGTCTCTTGCGGCGGTCGTTTCTGAAAACGCCGCTCACCGCAGGCGAACATCGAGCAACTGCCGTTGAACTTCCAGCAGTCCTTGTGGTGCGGCGTTCGGCAGCGGCGGCAGTAGACGATGTTGTCGTTGAGCGTCTCGCCGCAGATTCGGCAGTGGCCGGGATCGGAGCTGACGATCGAGTCGGCCAGGTCGATTCCCACCGCGAGCACTCCCGCCAACTCCTCGAAGACGGGAATCGCCGTATCGATGATTTTTCCCAAGACAGCCGCGTTCACCGGCGTGTGCCGGGTCAAGACGGTCATGTTTCCACCACTGATGAGAACGCGCAGGCGGTTGCGTTCGGTTTCGGTGCGAAACACGGCGATTCGCGCCTGCACGCCCGGTGTGATCGCGTCGCGGACTTGCGAGCTCGGTTCGCCCTTGACGAAATAGTCCCGGCGGAACCGGCGCTCCCCCACGCGCGGCCCGCGGCGCCAGAGGCTTCGCGAGCCGATCTCCATCGAGAAGTCAACCGGGAACGACTCGGCGAAGTGGATCGCCAACCACCTCTTCCGCCGTCGCACCTCGATCGACACCTGCACCTTGACGGCGCCCGCCACGAACGAAATTCGCTCACCCTCGAGGCGGGCCCGCAGCGGAGATGCGCCCCGCCGGTCGCCGAGCGTTTCCAACGCATCGAACAGATTTCGACGGCGCGCGCGGGTGGCGGCGACGAAAGCGATCACTGTCACCGCGATGCAGCTGGTCATCACAATCAACGCTTCAATCATCGGCGACCTATTCGGGCGAGTCGGTTTTTAGATCGCGATGCGTCGGGCTGGCGATTTGCGGTGTGAAGTAGGTCACCTCTTGGCAGCCGTACACCGAACACGCGCCTATGTAATCCCAACAGTCGCGATGATGAGGCGTGCGGCATCGCTGGCAGAACACCATGTCGGTGACGATGTCCTCACCGCATACCTGACAGACGGCTTCGGTAAGCACGACGCCGTCGCCCGTTTCGGAAAACTCAATGCCCACGGTCCGCGTCAGCATGGCCTGATCGTAGAGCTCCAGAAAGGAGCGGAGGTAGGACTCCAGCGGCTCGTTCTGCTCAACCAGCCGTTGCTTGACAACCGACAACGACCCGTGGTTGAAGGAGAGGTGAACAAAGTTGTCGCCGAACAAGCCGCGGAGGCGGTTCACCAGCATCATCACACCCGGCGTCAGCAGCCGCCGCAGTTCTTCGTGATCGTCGGTCAGCACGACGTAGTCGCGATCGAAACTGATGTCCCCGGCCAACGATTCGTGGAGACCACGGAACTCGAGTTGATTTGGGATGTAGGCCCAGCGGGACATGATCTCGCAACGAAACGCGCCGTCCGGCCAATCGAGGCCGATGTGCGTGTAGTTCCGCTTGTTGATCCGCGACGTGTGGATCGTGACGTGAATCCGGTCGTGACCGTAACGAAAGTGGACAACGGGACGACTAAACCAGCCACCGGAAACAAACGATCCGCCGTATCGTTGAGCAATATGGCGAAAGGAGTTCTCCAGTCGGCTGGAGCGGGCTCGCGTGGACGCGCCCAGCGCGCCCATGACCGTGAGCACGATCGAGACAAACAAAAAGACTAGGAAACACTCCATCGGTGCGCTCTACGCTGTTTGACCTCTTTGGTGAGAACCCTCGTCACAGCTTCTTTCGCTAGAGCGCATTTCAAAACCGATGTCTTGCCGTACGATGGCCTTCCAAGGCCGTCGTTTCCCGAGGATTTCCACATTCGACGGCCTTGGAAGGCCATCGTACAAGGTTTTGAAACAGCCTCTAGTCATCACCGAGAAAAACAATACCGTCGCCGTCGTTCGCCGCTCGTGTTGATTTGCCGTGATCTTCACCAATGAAGAACACTCCTTCGCTGGGATCCGCCGGTTCCGCCGCCTTAACGACCGGTGGCGTCTTCACTCCCCCCTCGCCCCGGCGTTGGTAGCGAATGACATTGCCTCCGGCGCTCGCCTTCGTGTCTCGCAGCGGCCGATCGTCGGTGGGCAATTCGGCCGTGCATTCGTCAGTGATCCAATTCTTGGCGTTGAAGTTCGCGGCGTTCTCCAGATCGATGTGAGCGAATCTAGCTACGTCCCACAGCCGTTCGCAAACCGCGTCCAGCCCGAGGTCTTTCTCCCACGGCAGCCCCAAATCGCGGAGAGCGACAAAGCCGGAGTAGGTCACGTTGGGGTGGTAGGTGGGAGTATTCCAGCGAAGCGTCGGCGGTTTGTCGGGATAGCCGTGCGGCAGCCGCAGCTCGCAGCGGTGCTCGTCGACATCGGCGACGCCGTTCTCCGCCGTGCGATCTCGGCGAATTCCGCGTCCCCGAAAGACCAGCACGTACGTGTCGGGCGGTTCACCGCTCGACTCGAAGTCGAAAATCGTACTGGCTTCCTTCAGTTCGTTTAACGACTGGAGGTCGCTTTCCAGCCGCTGTCGTCGTTCTTCAGTGCTCACATTTCCACTCCGTCGCTCGAGGCTTGTCCGTCATCACCGCCTTCGTCCGGTTCGAACTGCGGTCCCTCAAATCGCGGGGGATCCTCATCGTCGCGGGCGCCCTCATGCGTCGCATCGGGGTTCATCGACATGGCGACTCCGCCGCCGATGAACAGCAAGATCGCGACTCCACCGGCGACCGCCCAGTACCAGGCGATCCCGAACACCTGATAGACTTCCTCGTCGCCATCGGCGGGCTTCTCGTACTTGGCCAGCCTGGCCTCGAGCGTCTTGACGTCTTCGCGGTACCCGTTCCGCTGTTTGACGAGATTGTTGTTGATCGTGTCGGCCTTCTTCTTCTTCTCCTCCATCGATTTGAGATCGCCGCTGACCTTCTTCAACTGGTCCCCCAGGTTGTCCACGCGGGACTCGTAACCCAGGGCGACCGACTCCCAGCGCTGCGCCTCCTGCTGAGTCTTCAGCAGAGTTTCGCCGCGTGCCTGCGTGCCTCCCAGTTCTTTCGCCAGTCGATCGAGCAGCGCGGAGTGCGCCGTCAATTCGGCCTCCTGTTGACGAGCCGTGCTGAGCGTTTCGACTTGATTCTCGAGCTTCGTCACGCGATCTTCGTCGCCGCCCCACCCGACCGTTGGAAAGAGCATCTTGAGCGCGATGAGCAGTAACAAGAAGAACTGCATCGTCAGCATGCCGAGCACGGCCATTCCCTGCCACGGAGCTTGATCGGCGATGTTCACGACGGGGCCCGCGGAATGCGGCGCGGTGCGGTATCGCGGATCTGCCATTTCACCAACTCCCAATTGAGATGTGAGGTACTCGAGTTCCGACTCGCGGAATCGAGACGCCGTCAAATAGAAACCACCCGTCCGACGCACCCGTTGGGCTGGATCCCCGGTCCACATGAACATGCCGCGATCGTCGCGGCAAGGATCGATGACGAGCGCGATATCGAGCGTCTTGTTGAAAAAATTGTCACAGATGAACATGTCCATGCCGGACAGGAACACGCCCCAATCCGGATGGGTGTGGTACCAACCGACCATCTGCAAGTCGTCCGGGAACTCCTCCATCTGACGCGTGATCTCGGACCACGTGTCATGTGTGAACTTGAAGCTCCCTTTGGTGCTTTCGTAGTGGGTCGCCCGCAGGCTGTCGGTGACCAGGACGAACGGCTTGCCGTCGTCATCGTGGTACTGTCCGCCGAGCAACACCCCCCCCAACTCGACGCCGATGTCAGAGAGCGCGTGCTCCTCCATATCCATCATGACGTCCAGATCGACAAAGATCGGCAGGTCGCTCTCGATCGGGCCATCGATGGCCTCGACCGCAAAGTGCTTGTTCTGGTCGGGGCGCAATTCGACGCGCGGGTCTTCCTCTTCGAGTTCGCCAAAATGGATGTCTGTGTCCATGTCGGGGGCCGTAAGGGGCGATTTCACACCGCCGGCAATTGCGAGGATTTTGTACTTTTTAGTGTTCGGTGATTGGTTGCCAACCTTGCGGCTGCGGGGCGGGACGAAGGTCAATTGACGGCAATCGCCGCCTCGCGATCGTCAGCCAACAGCACGTAGTGCTCGGTGTCGCCATTGGCCAGCCGCACGATGTCGTAGTCGGGAATCCCGAGATTGGCGAGCGTTTCATTGGCCAGTTCGCCATCCATCTCAATCACGTGCGTCAGGTTCGGCCGCGCCATCTCACCGCACTTTGGGCAAGCGGCCTGCCGCATCCCGACCTCGTGCATCGGCTTGAGCACGCGGTCCCGCCGATCACAAGCGGCGCATTCCAACGTCACAACCAGATCTCGATCCAAGATCAGCCGCCAGGGCCCGGCGGCGTCGAACGCGTCCGCGGCCGCCGCGAAGAGACGTTGGGCGGTCGTTCGCTGCGCCGCCAGCGCCAGCGCCGTCGGCTCGGGGTACGTTTCGTGGCTGAGACAATCTTCGCGGTGCTGAAACTTGGTCCGGTAGAACTGGTTGGCGACGCCGTTGTAGACCATCGCTTCCCCGGAAGCGACCGGCATGCCGTGAATCAACTTGAGCGCCTCTTGAGTCTGCAGGCCGCCGATCATTGACGAGATCGTGGGCGCTGTCGGCACCTTGCCGGCCTGCAAGTCCTCTTGTCTGAGCAGCGGGCAGCTGTAACGCAAATTGATCAGCCGATAAT
>JASMLW010000296.1 GCA_030748485.1 Pirellulaceae bacterium | reverse complement strand
GTTGCTCAGTGCGCCGCGCCGGTTATGACGGCGTTTGGGGTTAGTTGTCCACCCCTGTCAGGCGTCAAGCCGTCTGGCTCGTAGCGACGAACCTAGGTCTAGTGGTTTGAGCCGGAAGAGGCGAAAACGGCTTTGGAATGGAATGCGATGCTTTCGGAAATGGAGATCCGAAAATGCGTGCTGCGACAACCACAACGATTCTGTTGGCGATACTCGCGCCCTTGGCCATTGCCGATGCAACTGTCGCACAAACGTCCAATCGCCGAGTGCGGCGTTTGCCGCCGCCGAATCGGTTTGAGGGTGTCGATGTCCGCCCTCCTGCGATGGGGCAGCTGACGGCCGACATTCGTCCGCGGCCCGAGAGCGATGGGACCACCACGATGCCGCCGCGGGCGTCAGCCGAGTATTTCAAAAGGTTTGGCGTTGAATCGGCCGCGATCGAGATCGTCGATCGCCGCGTGTTGCCGCCGCGCTACGACGAGTGGTCGGCCTTCCCGCATCGTCCGCTCTACTTTGAGGAGGTGAACCTGGAGCGCCACGGGGTTCACTACGGACGCTGGCAACCGGCGATCTCCGGCGCGCATTTCGCCCTCCATACAGTTTCGTTGCCCTACCAAATGAGCCGGCGGCGGCCAAACTACGCATACTTCCACAATCGCGTCGGCGTGGGGCGCGACGATGTGCTCGAAGCGGTCGGCGCACCGTGGGACTCAAGAGCCGGATTGGTCGAGGCGGCGACGGTCGTCGGTTTGATCCTGCTGCTGCCGTGAGCTTCTCAGAATGAAACGGGCGACGTGCTCCCACCTTGTCCGTTCACATCGCGCGGGCAAATGTCCGCCGCATCCAGGACACCAGGCGTCTGAGTAGCGACTGGGGCGGCGCTTGGATGCGAGCCACCGCGCGCCCGCCCACGTGCAAGGGCGGAGCCGACTTGGGGAGCGAGATTCTCAATTCGGCGTGCTTCTCCGCTAGTGACACGTTGTTGCCACGTTCGCGAGTGGCGAGTTCGCCGGCCAAACTGACGTGCGGTTCCGTTGCTTCCGTGAGGCGGATCTCGGCAACCGATCCACCGATTCGGGCGGCGGGCGTTTCGAAAGTCCGCACAGTGACGTTCGACCCGGCGCGAATCTCGTTCGAGTCGAAGTGCGGCAAGTAGACGGACAGCTCGCGACGTTCGGAGGCTCCGACGGTCGCCAGCAATTCGCCTTCTTCGAGATACGCTCCGCGGTTTCGCCGATCCATGGCGGCTCCGAACCACGCCGGCAATTCGCCGCGGTCGTCGCCGCGCCCGGTTTGGCTGAGAGGCGGCGTCAAACGCCCGGACTGGGGAGCGCGGATGGTCAAACCGCGCTGCTCGCCAAGCGCCTCATTCAAGAGGCTCTCCAAGCGGCGGACATCGGCCTTGGCCGCCGGAAGCTTGCTCGACACCGTCTGGTCAAACGACCGAGTGGCTTGGAGCTGTTCGAATCGCAAACGAGCCGACGTCAGATCGCCGCGCAGACGAGCGACCTCCTGCTCCAACTCCGGATTCGTCAGTTGCGCGATCACGTCGCCTTTGCGAACGACGCTGTCAGCAGGAAGCGAGTGGGCGATGTGACCGGCCACCGACACGTAGACCGGGTGTTGATCGGTGGCTCGGACGACCGCCTTGCCGCGAATTGAACGCGGCAAGGGAATGACGAGCAACCCGGCCAGGGCAATCAGACAAATTGCGGCAAGGGCGCGAGGACGATACCGATACATCTGGCCGAGCCGCGCGGACAGAAGCATGCGACGCAAACCGGGAGCCGCGCATCCGCATAGCGACCCTCCGACCACAAGCCAAGCCAGCCAACCGACGCCCCAGGGTTGGAGAATGGTCAGAAGAAATCGTGCGATGACGAGCAGCAGCACTGCTCGATAGGAGATCGACAACAGTCCGAAAACCGCGTGGGACCAGGACCAGCGGTGGACGATCGTCGAATCGGCCCAGCACCACCGGCGGACGCGTTCGAAGAGCATCTTGCGAGAATTGCTCCACAGATTCGGCGCGTCAATCCAGTTCGAGAACGCGAAGTACCCGTCGTATCGCAGGAGCGGATTGCCATTGAAGAGAACTGTATTGACCGAGCAGACCAGCAGGACGTGAAAGCAGACGGAGTTGAATAGACCAGGCGCGCTGGCCCACCACAGCAAGCCGGCCAGGCTAGCCATGAGTAACTCGGCGGCTACTCCCGCGGCGGCCGTGGCGACCCGTCCGCGCCGATCGCAGACGTACCACGCGTCGGTGACGTCGCAGTACCAGCAGGGCGTGAACACCAAAAGCATCAAACCCGCTTCGTGGCACTCGCCGCCGAAGTGTTTTAGCGTCACCGCATGGGCAAGCTCGTGCACTGACTTGGTGAGGATGATCGCGGCGGCCAGCAAGACCAATCTCTCGGCTGTGAACATGTCGCCGAAATGCGGCGTTTGCTCGACCGCGCGGCGCCAGTCGCTGGCGACTGCCAGCGCGGAAAACAGGCCGAGGCCGCAGGCCAAAAAGGTGAACCAGGTTGAAAACAGCCAGGACAACCGGGGCGCGATGCGTTCGAGAAGGCGGTCTGGGTCGAGCAGTGGAATTCTGATCGCCAGGCAGTGAGAAACCGCCAGCAGGACGCGGCGGACTCTGTCGTCCCGGCGTCGGCCATCGAGCAACTCGCCTTGTCCGCTTCGATCGACCAGCAACAGTCCCTCGGCGCGCATGCGATACGCGAAATCTCGCAGCTCGCGATCGCTCAGCCGATCCGCTGGAAACTGGGCCGCCCACCGACTCCGGACATCGTCAAACGACGATCGCCCGTCGAATAGCGAGAGCAGACCGAACTCGCGCCGACTCAATCGCCAATACCTCAAGCGAGCTGGATCTTTGAGGACCCAAAACGTCTCGCCGCGCCACAACCGCGTCGTGGTTTGGATGTCCGGGCGCAGTGTGAGCCCCTGCCCTGCCGCCGACATCATGGCCTCACCTTCTCGGTGGCGGTGGAGTCGCCGAGCTCGATCGAGAGACGACCTTTGGCTCCGGCGCGGAGCTGACCGGACCTGTTATCGATGGTGGCCCAGATTTTCACGTGGCGATTGACCGGATCCGTTTCCGGGCTGATAAAGACGACCGCTCCCTCGGCGCGAGTCGGCGCTGGTGACACAGCCACAGCTGAAGGGTTGTCGTCGATGGAGAACTGCACGCGCGATCCGATCGAGATGGACCTGGCGTCGCTGGCGGAGACGAACGCCTCAACGCGAAGTTGCTCGTAGCTGACGATGCGGAACACCTTGTCACCCGGCTCGACCCATTCTCCGGCGCGTCGATGAACGTGTGTCACGATGCCGGCGATGGGGGCGGTGATTTCGTGGTGGGACTGCAGTGTTTTGGCCGAGTCGAGATTCTTGGCTCCGACCTGCGCTTCGATTCTCGCCAGCGCCGACGCGTGCTGCGCGTTTTCGACTTCCAAGGCGGCCTGGTCGCGCAATAGCCGCAGTCTGTCGATCTCGGATGGTGAGATGCTGCCGGCGAATTTAGCCAGTGACTCGCTCGCGCGTTGCAAGTCATTCTTGGCGACTTCGAGGCGTTTCCGGGCGATTGTCAGATTGGTCGTCACCGCGGCGCGAAGCGCGGCCGATTTTAGTTGCAACTCGGCGCGCTCCACTGCCAAACGGGCCTGTCGTTCATCGAGCACCGCCAAACGCTGCCCCTGTTCGACGCGCGCCCCCTCCGCGACGAAGGATTTGGCGATGGCGCCCACGCTTCGCGCCGGCGCGTCGGCCTCGGCCAGCGTCGTCGTAAAGGCCGGATAGACATCGAGCACTCCTTCGGCGGCCTGGCCTGCGCGACCAACTGCGGAATGAAACAGGAGCGTCAAAAGCGCCACGGCGGCCATTCGACGACGGGGCGTGTCCCAACCTGCTGATCGCATTGTCTGGCCTCTTGGTAGCGGTTGTTTGTTGCGGGTTGTCCGGCGATGCAGTTGCTTTACCGTCACAGCCACCTCGCGCGGACGAAGTCGATGATCTCGTGAAACCAAACGAATCCCAGCGGACGCCGTCCGCAGTCGATATGTCCGGTGACGGTGACTCCGGGGTGCGTCAGTTGACGAGAGCGCCCAAGCGGTGCGACGAGTCGAGCCATGGGGCGACCTCCGTCTATCGATGTCACACTCCCGGCGATCTCGGTGATGACCGCTGTCTGTTCGACGGCCGGTGCGGTCGCCAGGCGGTAGCGCAAGTGGTGGCTGTCGCGAGACGCTTCCAGGTGGCCGAGCAAGTTGTCGGGCAATCGCAGTTCGACCTGCCAGGGACCATCGACTTCAGCGATGGACAGCAACCGCTGTCCTCTGGCGACAGGGCGTGTTTGCAAGCGGCGGTCGATCTCCCAAGTGAGGACTCGTCCCGCCGCGGGGCTTCTCACGACGAGCGATTCACGTCGCACCGCCAACAGGTCCAGTTGGCGTTGCAGCCCATCGCGGCGCGCCCGCAACTGGGCCAACCGGGCCGACCAGACGGATCCCTCGTTGGGCGACCGTTCGCTGGCGGGAACGGTGCGCGTGGCCTGGGCCGCCATGTACTCGCTGTCGACCGTTCGCATTTCACCGCGCAGCCGCTCCCATTCGAAGTCGAGCATCGCGCTGTCGAGTCGCAGCAGGACTTGCCCGGCTAAGACACATTGGTTGTGGGCGACTTCGATGGAGACGACTTCGGCGTCCGCCGGCGCGAAGAGGTCGTGTTGATTCACTGGCTGGGCTTCTCCCTGCGCGTCGATGGAGAAGTTGGCCGGCGCAGCGAGCAGGCCAGCCATTGCCACGCAGATAACAGAACAGCATACGAATCGACGCACCGATCGGAGGGACCGGAGAAACTCGATCGGGACACGAAGTGCGGCCGGCGCGTTTCGCCACGACGTCGCCGACAGCGCGAATAGGCCCTGCGTTTCTTCCGCCAGTCGCGCCACTCGCGGCTCGACGTGAGGCGGGGGATCCGCCTGTAGCATCTCGGCGGCCAGCGCTCCGACCAGCGCTCCGCCACCATCTCGCAGCGGGGCGATGCTAACCCACCGCGCTCCCGACAGATCCGCGTAATCGTCGAAAATCTCGTTGTGCGCTGACCAGACAACCGCATTGGCGGCGTCCGCATCGTGGAGTGCTTTGCGAGCCAGTTGTTCCAGTTCGCGCACTTGTGTGGCGCGGCGGTCGAGCCCGTCGACTCCGCTCATGGCCACGGCGGCCAGGCGTCGCCCGCGGGATTGAAAGACGGTGAGTCGATCACAATCGCACCAGTGCCGCCCGTCGTTGGCCAGCGTCGCCGCCGCCGCCCGCACGTCGTCGGCTCGACTCACCGATCCGAGTAGTTGCAGCAGCGAATCGCGTTCGGCCACCATCGCCGCCAGGTCGCGGTTTCGCCGCCGTATCTCAAAGTCCGTCGCGATCTCACCGAAGGCGTCGACAACTCGCTGAGCGTAGTCGAGTTGGCGCGAGTCGCAGTCGCCGTCAACTTGAATCAAGGCCGTTGCAGTTCCATCGACAACGACCTCGTGTTGGATTTGATGAGGCGCTGTGTCCGTTGCCTGCCGCGAATTGTGCTGTTGAGTTGTGGCAATGGTCACCCAGGCTCCGAGCCGGCGTCGTTCGACGCGGATCGATGCGAAGCGAATGCACTGTCCGCAGCGCTCGACGAGTTCGTTGTAGAAATCGGTCGCGCGGTCCGCCGCCACCGCCGCTTGGGCGAGCGACTCGAGTTGCCGTTCCACGCTCGAACCGTCGTTGTCGATGCGGTTGTTTTTTGCAGTCGTAGTCATTGCAACCGGTACAACCTCACCTGGATGTGTTTTGGGCAATTTGGCCAAGGCTTGGCGGCCAATCCGATAATGCGGTCGCGCCCATCGGCTAAACTCGGCGGCCCGTACGCGGAGGCGAGAGAAATGCTTGAAAATGGCCAGCTTTTAACACCTTGCGGGAATATCGATTTTTTCGCATAGACCGTGTTCGATGATGAACACAGAGAGATAGGCGCACACTTTCACACCCGAATGGGCAAATGCGTTTTCAGGGGCTCTCAGTTTTGTGCGGATTTTTTGCGCTCGTAGGCGCGAGCGGGGGCGGGTGCGCGCTGAGGAACCCAGAGGCGGTGCGCGACGTCGACCTGGATCATTACAAAGCCACGTCCCGCGCCGTGAACTACGACGACGTGGACCCCAACGCTCCCGCCAGCCCACACGCGACTCCCGCCCCCATCTCTCTCGACGACGTCCCTCACGTCAAGTAACGCACGATACAACTGCCTGAGATGATTCGCGCGGGCCTGGCCAACTCGCCCGTGCTGAAACAACTGGGCGGCGCGATCGTCCATTCGCCGGCCGGTGTTGCGACCGCGTTGGATCCGTCGATTCAGTTCACCGATCCCCGTTTCGGAATCGACGCGGCTCTGTCCGCTTTCGACGCCCAGGCGTCCTTGTTGGGCTCGTTCGAGAATCGTGATCGTTCGCTGAACAACCAGTTTCTCGGCGGCGGCACGCGTGCCTTGCAACAGGACATTACGCAATTGACGGGAGAAGTGCGGAAGTTGACCGCGTCCGGCTCACAGTTCTCGCTGCGGCACAACTGGGACTACGAGGCGAGCAATGCGATTGGCAATCTCTTTCCCAGCGCCTGGTCGGCGGACTTTGAGGCGGAGGTTCGGCACCCGCTGTTGCGGGGAGGCGGAGTTGATTTTCTCCGCATTGCCGGGCCTTCGCGGACGCCCGGTGTCTACAACGGCGTTCGCGTGGCCCGCATTGACGCCGACATCGCGGCCGTCGATTTCGAAACGGCTTTGCGCGATTACGTGAGCAACGTCGAGAACGCGTACTGGGATCTGTATTTCGCGTACCGCGACTTGCACGCCAAGCTGCGCGCGCGCGACGCCGGCCTGCGAACGTGGCGGAGAGTCTCCGCCATTGCCGAGTTGCGAGGTGGTGAGGCGGAGAACGAAGCTCAAGCGCGGGAGCAGTACTTGCGTTTCGAACTGGCTGCGCAGAACGCGCTGGTGGGCAAGCCGGCCGACGGCACGCGGACTCGAAACGGACTCAGCGGCGGCGCGTTCCGCGGCGGCGCGGGAGTGCTTACGGCTGAGCGACGACTGCGGTGGCTCGTTGGATTGCCGTTGAACGAAGGCGTCCTGCTGCGGCCCGCCGCCGATCCCGCGCTGACCAGGTTCGTATTCTCGTGGGAGGAGATGGGACAGGAGGCTTTGGCGAGGCGAGTCGAGCTGCGTCGCCAGCGGCAGATAGTCGAGCGTCGTCGGCTTGAATTGCTGGCCAGCACTAATCACCTTCTGCCGCAACTGGACGCGTTGGGACTCTATCGATTCCGCGGCTTCGGCAAAGACCTGCTCGACACGCAGCGCAGCCCGACTCCGCAAGGAAATGCATTTGGCGAACTGACCGACGGTGACAACCAAGAGTGGCTGCTCGGGTTCGAGCTGACAATGCCCGTCGGTTTTCGTCGGGGGCATGCGGGAGTTCGCAACGCCCAGTTGCGTTTCGCTCGCGAGCAGGCCGTGCTGGGTGAGCAAGAGGGGGCGGTCATGTTGGAGTTGAGCGGAGCCCATGTCGAGTTGGATCGGTCCTACCAGGGCGCGGCGACATCGTTCGACCGCCGCCTGGCGGCCGCCAAATTCGCGGCCGTCTTGGAATCCAAGGTCGAGCAAGGATTGCCGGTCGATCTCTATATCCTGCTCGACGCGCAACGACGCGCGGCCGATGCTGACTCGCAGTATTTCCGTTCGCTGGTCGAGTATCGTTTCGCCGTGAAGAACCTGCACTTCGAGAAGGGCACTCTGCTCGAACACCACGAAGTGATTCTGGCCGACGGTGGCTGGGCCACACCGGGACCTGGGTCGTTGGCGGTCGAACCGAGCGGAGCCTTGGCGGTGGCGAACGATGGCCGACCGACGCCGCCACGTCCGCCACTGGAGCGATACCGCATCACCAGATTGCCTCCGGTGAGTCCGCCGATCGGCACGACTCACCAGCAAACGGCGATCAGGCGTTTGCCGGGTGTCGGCGGTCGCTACTAGCTTCACGAGCCGAACGGTGTCGGGGCCGTTGCTTGTGCGCCGCTGTGCGGTTGGCTACGCTGCCAACTGCCAGGTCTTTGCACGCCAACCGGGAGCCATTTGATGTACGCCAGGTCGATTCTCATGGGCGTCGCCGCCTCGACGTTGTTCTCATCTGTGTTGTTCGCCCAGCCGGGAGACCCCAGCGCCGAACTACAGCGGTCGGCGAAACAGATTAGCGAAGCCGGACTCCGCGCTCACATCCGGTTTCTCGCCGATGACCTGCTCGAGGGCCGCGGACCGGGCACGCGCGGCGACCGGTTGGCTCAGAAGTACATCGCGTCGCGGCTCGAGTCGTTGGGCTTCGAGCCGGCGGCTCCGGGTGGAGGATTCTTTCAGCCGGTGCCGTTGGTCGGAGTCAAGACGAACGCGCCGCCAACACTGATCATCCGTGGTGGGGACAAAAAGTTGCAACTCGACCGCCTCGAGGACTTCGTGGTCACGAACGGAGCGCCGACCGAAGAATCTCGCATCGAAGACGCCGAGTTGGTGTTCGTCGGGTACGGCATGGTGGCTCCCGAATATCAGTGGAACGACTTCAAGACCGATGTCAAAGGCAAGGTCCTGCTGATCATGAACAACGATCCGTCGGACGATCCGGAGTTGTTCGCCGGCAAGCGTCGTCTGTACTACGGCCGCTGGGACTACAAATACGAAGTCGCGGCGAAGCGAGGCGCCGTCGGGGCGATCATCATTCACACCACGCCGTCGGCGGGTTATCCGTATTCGGTTGTGCGGACTTCGTGGAGCGGTGTGCAATTCGAGCTCGCCGATTCGGCGGGTCCGCGAACGAAGATGAACGGCTGGGTGACCGAAGCGGCCGCTCGTCGGCTGACGGCTTTGACCGGGCACGACCTGGATGCGTTGCGAGCCAAGGCGGAGCGGCGCGATTTCGAACCGGTGCCGTTGGGATCGACGTTGTCTCTGGCGCTCGACTGCGAAGTTCGCCGCAACGAGACGGCCAACGTGCTGGCCCGACTGCCGGGGAGCGATCCGGAGTTGAGCAAAGAGGCCGTCGTCTTCATGGCTCATCACGATCACATCGGCATAGCTGAATCGCGCGATGAATCGGGCGACAATATCTACAACGGCGCCGTCGACAACGCATCGGGAGTCGCCTCGTTGCTCTGCGTGGCGGAAGCCTGCGCCGCTTTGCCCCGGCGACCCAAGCGATCGATCTTGATCGCCGCTGTGGGGGCGGAGGAGCAAGGCTTGCTGGGGTCCGAATTCTTCGCTGCTCATCCGTCGCCCGCGGCGGGCTATCTGGCGGCGGTTGTCAACATCGACGGCGTGGGGATTCTCGGTCCGACTCACGACATCAACGTCATCGGGCTCGGCAAGTC
>JASMLW010000295.1 GCA_030748485.1 Pirellulaceae bacterium | reverse complement strand
GGCGCCTTCCAAGGCCATCGTACAAGGTTTTGAAATGCCCTCTAGTTCCAAACGCCGTACGATCGACGATATTCACAAACTGCTGTGGGCGCGAATGTCCAGTGCCTGGCACTGATCAGTTTCGTGAAGAGACTGCAATGGTCGTCAGTGAGGATGCTCGAGATGAACTTGATTCGCGAATTGAAGCCTGACACCTTCGGAATGGAAGGCGTAGTCGATACTTTGTTGTTCGCGACGGAGGTCGGTGTGTTTATTGAGGAAGGCGCCAGCGTCGATTACGCACAGAAATGCGCCGACTATTTCAATTCGCTCCCCGACCACGTGATCGCCAGCCTCTGTGCGGCGGCGATCCGTTATTGCAACGAAGCCCTCGACGCCGTTGGCGAGCCGCTGATGGAGTTTCGCTCCGACCGCGACGTACTGAACATTGTCTATCCGTCCGTGTTGATGGTCCCTCCCGGGAATCATGAATCGGCTCCCGTGATTCACATGGAGTTGAATTGCGATTGGGAGGAGGAGCACGGGATGGAATGGATCATTCGCGATGATGAAGTGTTGTACGTGGGTCAATTCACGGGCGAGAATCCGTTGGGTGACTTCTCTGAAAAGAAGTCGTGGAATCACGCGTGACACCAGGGCACAACCGGTTGTGAAGTGAGCACACCTACTGCTGCTCGCCCGCGACTTCGCTGGTAACATTGACCTGCAAGCGCAGGCGGCAATCTTGGTGTTTGTGCTTGTGACCGTGCCGATTGCGTGGCGATCGCTGCGAGTTCAACCAGAGAAAGTCGTCGACCTGACATGCCAACGCTCTACATATTTTCTGGCTTGCCGGGAACGGGAAAGACGTCGCTATCTCAGCTGTTGGCTCGCCGCATGGGCGCGGTTCACTTGCGCGTCGACACGATTGAGCAGGCGCTGCGAGACCTGTGCGGAGTACAGGTTGAGGGCGAGGGTTATCGGCTGGCCTACCGGATCGGGGCGGACAATCTGCGATTGGGCCACGACGTCGTCGCCGACTCGTGCAACCCGCTCGAATTGACTCGTCGCGAGTGGGAGCAGGTCGCATTGGACAGCGAGGCCCGTTTCGTCAACATCGAAGTTGTTTGTTCAAATAATTCCGAACATCGTCGTCGAGTCGAGTGTCGAAGTTCGGATATTCCCGGATTGAGACCGCCAACCTGGCGCGAAGTCCAAGAGCGGGAGTACCATCCATGGACGCGAGACCGGATCGTCGTTGATACGGCCGCCCGGTCGATTGAGGAGTCGTTCGTCGCCGTGATGGCGGCGAGCGGCGGATAATGCTTGCCGCCGCGCGCAGCCGTTCGACAGCGCGGGTCTAATGGGCGGTCACACCGGCTCGGTGATCGTGGACATAGTGAATCCTTTGATTTGAAATAAGACTCTTGCGTTTTACGCGAATACAGGGAGGCTCTCACGGCGCGACCGGGGGACGTGAAGTCGCGCACTCCAACCTCAATATGGGCGGTTTTCCATGCGCTCGATTCCATCCGCTGAATCCGCCGGCGACCCGCCACTCGACTCGCACCAAGCGTCGGGGCAACTCTCAATAACCAAGGACGGCGCCAAGGACGGCTGCCGACCGCGACGACACGTGTTGGTGATCGGGGTCGTCTACACGACCTGCTCCGCCGCGATGGCGCTCCTCGCCGTCACAGGTGCCTACTTCGACACCGACACGGAAATCTCACTGGCTCGCCGCACGACCATGGCGGCTTTCGCTTGCCTCGTCATGTCGGCGTTCGGGGCGTTCAGTAGCGGGTGGATCGCAGCCTACTTTCGCGAACGTCTGGTTCTCGGCAAGACAGCAATCGTGCACCAGGGGATCTTTCGAAGGAGGGTTGTTGATCCTCCGAGCGCAACACGGATCAAGTGGCGGCGCAACGCTGTCATCGTCATTCGCACGGCCTCGACGAGAATCGCAATCGACCTGGATAAGTTCACGACAGATGAGCAAGAGGAGATCATCTGTTTTCTTCGCGCAACGTTCAAACCGGACATCCAACATGGCTGGCAGAAGTTCCATGAGGCGCGTTTGGCGATGCTCGGACCGCGCAAGAGATCACCTGGAGCTGCTGCGATCTGCGCGATCATGCTCATCGTGTTCGGCAACCTGCTGGTCCTCAGTTGGCTGCAGGGGTTGGGTCTACATTGGCTGCCCTTGAGTGTGGCTAACATACTGGGCGGCCTTTGGTACATTTGGCGGATCATCGTATTTCGCGATCGTCCATCCGAGGGTCAGCCCGCCGTCGATGATCCACGGAAGTGATCGGCGCAACGACTCCGTGTTGTATTCAGGCAAGCTATAATCACCCAAGCGATTGCGTTCGAGGCCTCGGCTGAGAGTCGGCGATCTAGTCTCTGCTTGGGAGTGTGAGCGTGCTGCAGTGGCTGTCGATCATTGTTCTCGCCATCTTGGCCTGCGTCACGTACGGAATAGTGCACGACCAATTCACGGCGCGGATATGCGTCGAGTACTTCACGATCGGTCACCCGCGTGTAATTCCATCGGACGATCCCACCCTCCTCGGCTTCGTGTGGGGCGTGCTGGCGACTTGGTGGGTCGGCGTGATACTGGGCGTCCCGCTGGCGACGATCGCCCGCGTCGGCTCGCGGCCGCCGAAGACGGTCGGCTCCCTGATTCCGCCGGTAGCCATTCTGTTCGTTGGCACGGGCGCGCTGGCGTTCGTGGCGGCGTGCGTTGGCTACGTGGCTGCGACCAATGGTTGGGTGCAGCTGGTTGGTTCATTGGCGGAACGGGTGCCGCGCGAGAAGCACGTTCCCTTTCTCACCGATCTCTGGGCGCACAACGCCAGCTATCTGGGAGGTTTCGTCGGCGGTATCATCTTGATGATCTGGGTGTGGCGTTCGCGCGGACGAATGGCGGAAGCGAGGTGATTCTCATGGCCAACTTCTTTAAGAAACTCTTCGGGAAGGCCCCAGATGATGGGCTGCCGGCGGACTTGGTGGAAGACACCACGGATCCCGCCGAGTCGATCGAGGAGCTGTACGGCGAGTTCTGTGAGACGTTTTTGATCGAGCCCGGTGTCACCTTGATCTCTCGGCTGCGCGCAGACGGCCATGATGAGTTGTTGCAATGGCTGCGGTGGGATACGGACAAGCCTGAACCCAAAGCGTTGATTCGTCTCGGAGTGTCGGCGTTCCGCGGCGGCCTGGAAGTATGGGATGGATCGCCGCTGGACATGTTTATCGAAGGCGATCCCGCCGCCGACGGCGGGCCAAGCGAGGAAAGCGTCACCGGCCTGTCGTGGTTTTGCAAGATCACCCGTTCGCCCATCACCATCTACTGGGACTCGCTGGCCGAAGGTCAAATTCACCATATGGAAATCACCTTGGATGGGTGAGTCTTAGTGCTGAAGTGACACCGACACGCGTTGGCGAGGATTGTCTTTCAGACGCCACTCGCCTGTGCTACTTTAGTCCCATCAGTATCAGTCTTCGACGACGAAAAACTGAACGCACAAGCCACGGTGTCAATATGGTTGCCAGGCACGGCCTCTCGCGCATCTCAATTCTTCTGGTGCTTGCATCTCTGGCGGGCCTCAGGGGACTGATCTCGATCCCCGTTCGCCACGCGCGGGAAGCGGCTCGGCGGATGAATTGCGGCTGAAACCTGAAGCAATTGGCGTTGGCAGTTGCCCACTACGAATCGGCCTACGGTCAGTTACCGCCGCGCGCGACGGGTCGGGGAAACCACTCTTGGCGAACAACGATGTTGCCGTTCCTCGATCAGAAAGAACTCTACGATCGCATCGACTTGCAACAGCCGTGGGATGCCGAGGCGTACGCGGCGTTTCGCGATTCAGCTCCACATTTAATGCAATGTCACAGTCGCGAAGACGGAACGGGCAACACGCAATACTTCGCCGTGGTCTCGCCGAACTCCGTTTGGCGGGATGCTCCGGTTGCGTTCGATGACATCACCGATGGCAAGGCGCAGACGTTGCTGTTCATTGAGTTGGACTTGCCCAACGTCAATTGGATGTCTCCCACGGACGTGAGCTTGGAGTCGCTGCTCACCATGCTCAGCACGGAGGGACGCTTGCCGGCCCCTCACCCCGACGTCGTATTGTGCGTTTTCGCCGACGGCGCTGTTCACTCGCTTCCGCACGAGAAGATCACGCCGGAACTGCTTCGCGCGATCGTTTCCATCGACGGCGGCGAATCGATCCCCAATATTTCTTTCGGCGAATCGAACTGACAGTTCGGCGCGCGCCGCTGTGGTGCGCCGTTGACGCCTTCCAGCCGGTGAACGTACGTGAGTGAGATACTTGAGGGTGTCGTCAGGTTTGTTCTCGAGCTACTTCTGCGAATAGCCGTACTGGGACCCGGCCATCTGATACTCAGAACGTTTCGGCGAGAGACGGACCCCGTTCACGACGACGTCCTGGCAGCATGCTGCGGCGTAGCGTTCTGGACGGTTGTCGGACTAGGCGTATGGGCAATCGTTGCGCTGGTGTGGTAGGTCCTGCCTGCCGGGCAGGACTTCGCGACGAAGTCGCGACAAAGGACGTTCCATCAGATACAACGCGGCGATTTGAGCACTTAGGTCCTGCCTGCCGGGCAGGACTTCGCGACGAAGTCGCGACAAAGGACGTTCCATCAGATACATCGCTGCGATTTGATTCGACGGTGAGCACGAATCAGTTGGCTGTTCCAGGGACTAACCCGCATTCGACGGCCTCGGAAGGCCATCGTACAACGCGTCGCGACAAAGTCGCGACAAAGGGCGTTCTATCAGGTACAACGCGGCGATTTGAGGTGACGCTGAGCGCGAATCAGTTGGCTGTTTCAGGGACCAACCCGCATTCGACGGCCTCGGAAGGCCCTCGTACAACGCGTGGCGACTTTATCGCGAACCCCCGGCAGGCGGGAGCTACTTAGATTTCGCTCAGCTTCTCGGTGGCGTCGCCGAATCGATCTAGTTTCACGCCCATCTTTTCCATCATGCTGAGATAGAGGCGGCACATTTGGCGATTTGGGTTCTTGAGATAGTCGAGGTTTTGGCCGCCTTGGAGCTGACCGCCTCCTCCTCCGACCATGACGACCGGCAGCTGATTGGCGTCGTGGTGACCATTCAGCATGCTCGAGCAGAGCATGATCATCGAGTTGTCGAGCGCCGTCCGCTCGCCCTCTTGGATCGAGTCGAGCCGTTTGGCGATGTAGGCCATCTGCTCGACAAAGAACTGGTTGACCTTCAGCCAATCTTCGGTGTCGCTGTGAGACAGCAGGTGATGGATCATGTAGTCGACGCCGAGGTGCGGGAACCGCAGCGTGCCGTGATCGTTGTTCAACTTGAGCGTGCAGACCCGAGTTGTGTCGGTCTGGAATGCGAGCACCAGAATGTCGCTCATCAACCTCATGTGCTCGACGATATCTTGGGGATAACCGTCTTTGGGGCGCGGGATGTCGGGCTTGGTGAGCGTCGGGCGCCAACCTTGCAACTCACCGCGCTTGCCGGCTCGCGAAATCCGTTGCTCCACCTCCCGCACGGAGTTGAGGTACTCGTCTAGCTTGCGTTGGTCGAGTTGACTGATCTGCCGTCGAACGTCTTTGGCGTCTTGGAGGATGGCGTCGAGCACGCTTTGGTCGCCGCGTTGCGCGGTGTCGTTGAAGAGCGAGTCGAACGCCAGCGCCGGATAGACTTCCAGCGGAGTCGGCGTCGTCGGACTGCTCCACGAAACGTGGGAGCTGTAGAGCATCGAGTAGTTCTTGTGCACCGACGGATTCGACTTCTCGCAGCCGATCACCAGACTGGGCAGTTTATTCTGTCGGCCGACTCGCTGCGCGACCAATTGGTCGATGCTGGTGCCCGAGCGGATCTCGCCGCCCGCCGCCAGCGGCGCGCCTGAAAGCAGGTTGCCGGTTTGCGAACTGTGGATGTTTCCCTTCAGAGCTTCGGCGTTGTAGAGACCGCGAATGAAGACGAGCCGATCGCGGAAGTCGTTGAGCGGAGTGAGCACTTTGCCCAGTTCCATCGTCGAGCCGGAACCCTTCGCCCACCATTCGTGCCTGTGAAAACCACAACCGGAGAAGAGGATCGCCATGCGAGTCGGCGCTTGACTCGCCTGCGACGAGCTCTTCTTGTCGTCGCCCCACACACGCATCGACTCCATCCAAGGCAAAGCCATCGACACGCCGATACCCTTCAGCAGTGCGCGGCGTGAATAGTTGTGCGTGGTCATGCTCTTTGCTCTCCGGGGTAGCTCGCTTTGTGAGTGGCGCCGCCATGTTGCCGCGACGTTGCCGCCATGTTGGGTCGGCCGCGGCCTGCACGGTTCACCAATCGTTATTCCGCCTTCCCTCTAATTTGGCGGAATTGGCGACTGGTGACAATAGTTTCTATCAGGACGTGAAAACGATAGTCATTTTTTCGCAGCCGCTGCTGCATTTCAGCCAGCAACGGTTCATCGGACAGTTGAATCTCACGGCCCAAGGCGTAGCCCAACAGTTTACGGCAAAACTGGCCTATCACCTCGTCTCGCCGCTCGTTTAGCAGGTAATCTCGCAGCCCGTCGACGCCTTTGATTTTCGTGCCGTCCTCTAGAACGGCCTCAGTGTCGACCTCTTTCTCGCGGACCCGGCCGATCGTGTCGTACTGTTCGAGAGAGAAGCCGTACGAGTCGATCTTGGAGTGGCAATTGACGCAGCCCGGATTGGCGCTGTGCTCTTCGATCAATTGACGAGCGGTCTGTCCGCGCGGCACGAGCTCAGGCAATTGCGGCACGTTGGCTGGCGGCCGCGGCAGCCGTTCGCCCAGTAGTGTTTCGTACACCCAATTGCCGCGTAGGATGGGGCTGGTCCGCGACGCGCCGGATTGTTTCGACAATGTCGCGGCCATGGCGAGAATACCGCCGCGTCGATGAGCGCGAACGCCCCCGACGCGACGCCACTCGGAGCCGGTGACTCCGCCGATGCCGTAGTGCTTGGCCAGCGGTTCGTTGAGAAACGTATGATCGGAGTCGAGAATGCTCAAGATCGATCTGTCGTTTTGAAACATGTCCACAAAGAAGCGAATCACCTCTTCGTACATGTCGTCTCGCAGGCCGGCGAACTCGGGATAGAGTTTCTCGTTCTTCTCGTCGTTCTGATCGAAGTCGCGAACGTGCAGCCATTGGCAAGCGAATTGCACGGCCAAACGCCGCGTCCGCTCGCCGTCCAGCAAGCGGTGTGTGTGAGCCAACAAGGTTTTTTCGTCGAGCAGCTGACCGGCGTCCGCCGCGCGTCGCAACGGTTCGTCGGGGACGGAGGACCAGAGGAAGAAGCTGAGCCGGCTGGCCAACTCATGACCGGACACGGGCGAAGATTTCTCCTCCCCGCGGGGGCGCTCGAGCCGGTAGAGATACGCCGGGGACGCCAGCACGCGAGCCAGCAAGAGCCGGATCGCCTGGTCGTGCTCAATCCCGCCGCTCCGCATCGCGCCGTAGAACGATCGCAGCGATTGCTCGTCGGTCGACGACAGTCGCCGCCTCCACGCGCGATCGGCGAACTCCAACACCGCCTCGACGTGCGCCGGTTCGGTTTCGATGAGCCGTTTCTGGAAGGCGGCCGCCCGGTCGCGAATCGGCTTGTCGAGCACCTTGAAGGCTTTTACCAGGTCCGGGCGATCTTGCGTGGCGAACTCAGAGATCTGCTCAAAGGCGACGACCAACCGCAACGGTTCGCGGCTGATGTAGTAGAGTTCGTCCCAGAGTTGGTTGAGCCGCGCAGTCTGTTGTTCGTTGAGCATCAGACGTTGCAGGTGCTCGTCCTCCCGATGAAACAGCGTGAGCGTCACGACTTCGTCGACAGGAACGACTCGCGCGTAGCAGAGAGCCGGCGGGAAGAGATTGCGGAATTGATCTAACGCTTTCTCCGCCCGCGCCCGCGCCGCACTGCCGTCGTGCGCGAGTAACGGACTCCGCTCTGAAAGCGCCGGCGCGGTCGGTTCGTTGATGGTGAGCGCAAGTTGCACGCTTCCTTCACGCCCGTGCTCGCCGTCCAACTCACCTGTCACGACGACATCGCCGCCAGCGGCCAGACTACCCGGTAGCATGATCGTCTGCCGGCTTGGCGCGAGAACGACCAGGTCGTTGGCCGCGATTTTGGATCCCCGGGGGTGTTTGCCAAATCGACCGTCCGGCTGAGCGTTTTTCAGCAGCGTTTGAATCGGTGGCGACGCGAGCTCCTGAAGTTGATCGTAGAGAAAGAGGTCGGGCGTGTTTTGCTGCTTCGGTCGCGGGCCGATGGCGAGTTGCTGAACGCGGCGAGCCAGTTCGCCTCGCCGCGCCGCGTCTTTTTCGTCAATCCATTTCGCGAGCAGCGATTGAGGCGGGATGGTCCGCGTCGCCGCCGCCTGCTTGTTGACGTCGCTCATCGCGCCTTTGTAGAAATGCCACGTGTCGACGTTGCCGAACAGATCAGCGTGCGGGTTGCCGTTCAAAATGTTCCCCGACACTTCTTTGGCCAGGTCCCACGTTCGCTTCTCGCCCGCCACTTCGGTGATCGTCAGGTCGATGGCGGTCAGGTCGCACGCGTGGGTCTTGTCACGAGGACCGACGAGAAACGAGAGCAGTTCACCTTGGCGAACAGCCATCGTCTTCGTCTCCATCTTGGCTGAGCCGGCTATTTCGAAATCGCCCTTCCATAGGTTGCTCACCGCGTTGCTCGTGCGGTGCTGCAAGAACCACTCGACGCCGTTGCCGCATTCCGGATGCGCGTCGGAGAGGCGCGCGTCGATTCTCACGACACCGCTGGTCGGGCTCCGCCAACCTATGGCTGTGAACAGCGTCGGCGATGGGTGGACAAAGACCGAATGCGGGCGAGCGATGCCGGGGATGCGGACTTGCTGGTCCGAGGAATTGGCGCTGACCGACGGCGTCCCTGTCGTTCCCCACCCCTGAATGAAATCGTAGTTGCCGCCCTTGCGCATCTGCTTGGTGTAGTGACCGGTAACCGCAACCGGCACGCCCGGCTTGCTGATCGCCAGGTACTCCAGCCAACCGCGGAGGCCGGCTTCATCGACGCCGTGCCGCGCGGCCAATTGAGTGACGTTCTCGTCACCTCGAGCACTCGCCGCCGCCAGGTACTTGGCGACTTTTGACAGTCGCTCTCGCCGCACCTCTTGCAGCCTGGCGTAGCCGCTGGCGAGTTTACTCAGCGGCACCGCGCCGGATCCGGGGATGACGAGTTGCGGGTTGCGCCACACGACGACGTCGGCCGCATTGCCGTCACCGGCGTCCGTGGCAACCAGATGCAGGGGAATCTCGACGTCCTTCCGGTCGGCGGGAATCTTGACCGAGAGTTGTTGGCGGGCGGCGAGCGGGCTGACCGGCTCCATCCACGCCTGGGCTCCGCCTTCGCGACCGATGTGCCCAATCGAATTGAACTTCCACAGCGCGCTTTGCCACTGTCCGACGAACTTCGCCAGCGCGGCCGCGTCGTCGACCTGGGCCGCCCGCCAACGCTCGCGGAATTGGTCGAGCAGGAACGACCGTTCGTTTCCCTCGCTGTTCAGCGTGGCCCACAAGATCCCCAAGTACTTGGGGTTCAAGTTGCGCTCCCGCGCGACGTCGTCCAATTTCTTCGCGCCGCTCGCCAGCGCGTCGCGTTCGGCCAACGTGGCGGTGAGGTACTTGAGGATGTCCAGACGCCCGCCCTGGTTTGTCTCGAACTTGATGCCCTGCAAGTTGACAGCCGTGCCGCCTTGCTTATCCGTGGATGCGTCGTACATCCGGCGGATGCGGTCGAGCGCGTCGTTCGTCTTGTCGTGTCGAGTCGTGTGTTCGGAGAAGCGGATCCCCGTGGGAGTCAGCGCCATGTGTTTGGCGACCTGCTTGCCGGCGTCCAAGTATTTGCGCACCAGCGACGGAGACATGGCAAGCGCATCGCCCGTATTGGTGAAGCCCTCGCCCGCCGCTCCATCGACGGGAAACTCAGCCGCGGGCGACAGGGCGGCCACGCCGGTCAAGTCGCGAATCGCGTAGGTGTATTCGTCGTTGTTCATTCGCCGCAGCACGACCCGGCCGGGGTCGCCGGCCAGCGCGGCGGCTTCGCGAGTTAGAAAGTCCTTCACCCATCCCGTCAGCCGCTGTCGTTCCTTGTCGTTTAGTTGTTTCGATTCTTTCGGAGGCATCTGGCGGCTGACCAGCATGCGGCGGGCCTTTTGCCACGACTTCAGGTCGCGGCGCGCTGACGCCACATCGGCGTACGCCGCCAGGTCGATGTCCGCCTCCGTCGTGTCGCCGGCGTGACAAGAGAAGCAGTACTTCTTCAACAGCGGCTGGATCTCCGGCGCAAATGAACGCTCAAACTCAGGCGCGCCTACTTGCTGAGCGGATGCGGTTGCCGCAGACAGCACGCCCAGCATCGCCAGGCTCGTCGAAAGCCAGATGAAGCGCATTGCGAAACGCATCGTGGAAGGCATGGCTATCCGCGCGAAGGGAGGGAGAGGGGAGGGACCATTGAAGCGGCTGTCGAATCGCGTGGGTGTGATTATAGCCGGCGGCGGCCTGTTTCGACACAACGGAGAAATCGGAATCCCCGTCGCCGCTCGCCGAAGCGCTGGCGTACTGTGTCAGAGCGGCGCGCGCGACGTCCGTCTGGACGCCCATTTGCTCCGCCAGTTCGATGGCCAGGCGAACGTCCTTTCTCATCAAATCGCAGCGGAATCCAGGTTCGAACCGGTTTTCACTTACAAACCGATGGCGAGCCGAGAAGATCGTCGAGCCCCCGCTCGAAGTGCTCACGACTTCGGCCACTTGTTCCAGATTCAACTCGGCCGCGCGAGCGATCGCCAGCGCCTCGCCGATCAACGTCATGACGCCGCCAGCCAACAATTGATTCACCAACTTGGTCGTCTGCCCAGCCCCGCTGGGACCCAAGTGAATGATGTTCTCGCCCAAAGTGGTCAGCACTGTCATCGCTCGCGAGACATCGTCGTCCGCGCCACCGACCATGATGGTCAGAGTCGCCTTCGCCGCGCCGGAAGGACCGCCGGAGACGGGCGCGTCGATCATTCCCATGCCGAGTTCCTTGAGCTGTGCGACCAACGCGCGAACTGTTTTCGGGTGAATCGTGCTCATCTCAATCAGCAGTTTGTCGGCGGCGGCGGCGGCGGCGACTCCCGATTCGCCGCTGACGACTTCCACGACGTCGTCATCTTCCGGCAAGATCGTGATGATCGTCTCAGCCGCGTCCGTGACCGTGGCGGGCGAATCGCAGGCGACCGCGCCGCGGTCTCGCCAGTGGTCGACGACGGCTGGACGCCGCGCGTAGACGAACAACTCATTGCCGTCCGCCAGTAAGTTCTCGGCCATCGGACCGCCCATCGCGCCCACGCCGATTATTCCAATGCGCGCCATCGCTCGGCACCTCCCAATGCGGTCAGAACCATGATCGGGTATTCTACACGCCTGCACTTGAAGCGTTGAGAATTGGGAGCTGACTCGATCGATTCCAGCGACCAACGGGAGTTTTGTAGCTACGTTCGCCAGAACGTGGAGGCGGTTCGTTGGATCGCTTTGTGTGTGGCACTGCCACTTGTGATCGAAACAACGCAGCAGTAGTTGGCGAGGAGCGGCGATGAGTCACGCGATTCGAATGCACACGACGGGCGGCCCGGAAGTTCTCCAGTGGGAAGAGGTGGAAGTCGGAGCGGCGGGCGACAACGAAGTCCTGTTGCGGCAGACGGCCGTTGGGCTGAACTTCATCGACACCTATCATCGCAGCGGACTCTACCCGGTCGGCGATCTGCCCAGCGGGCTCGGCGTCGAAGGGGCGGGCGTGATCGAAGAGGTTGGATCGGGCGTGACCGACTTATCTGTCGGTGATCGGGTGGCCTACGCGGGTGGACCCATCGGCGCGTACTCCGAGCGCCGCGTCCTGCCGGCGGAACGACTCGTGAAAGTCCCTGCGGGCGTCGAGGACGCGACCGCCGCCGCTATGATGCTGAAGGGTCTGACGACGCACTATCTAGTGCGGCGATGTTATGAAGTGGGGCGGGCCGATACGATTCTCGTCCACGCGGCGGCCGGCGGCGTCGGCTTGATGCTCTGCCAGTGGGCCAAGTCGCTCGGCGCGACCGTGATCGGCACCGTCGGCACGCCCGAAAAAGCCGCATTGGCCGGCGCTCACGGCTGCGATCACCCGATTCTGTACCGGGACGAAGATTTCGTGGCGCGAGTTCGCGAGTTGACCGACGGAGTCGGCGTGCCGGTCGTCTATGATTCGGTTGGCAAGGACACGTTTGACGGGTCGCTCGACTGCCTGCGGCCGTTGGGGTTGATGGTTACCTTTGGCCAGTCGTCCGGATCGGTTCCGCCGTTTCCCGTTCACGAATTGACCCCGCGCGGGTCGCTGTTTCTGACTCGACCCACGCTGGCCAGCTACACGGCGACGCGCGAGCAATTGTTGGCGAACGCCGCCCAGCTGTTCGAGGTTGTCTCGAGCGGAGCTGTGAAGATCGAGGTCAACCAGACGCACCCGCTGCGCGACGCCGCGCAAGCTCATCGCGACTTGGAAAGTCGCCGCACCACCGGAGCCACCGTCCTGCTGCCATAGCCGCGCTGCGGCACAGCTCTCACTTCTCGCGCTGCTCGCGCTTCTCACTTCTCGCGCTGCTTACTCTCTCCGCGTTGAGATCGTATGAACGCGATCACATCCGCAATATCCTGCTTGGAGATGTCTTTCTCCAGCCCCTCGGGCATCAGCGAGGCGCCGGTCGACTTGAGTTCGTCAATGTTGCTGCGGAGGATGACGTCCTCCTTCGCTTCCGCGCGGCGGAGCGTGATGCTGTTCGCCGTCTCGGCCGCGATCACTCCGGTGAACAGTCTCCCCTGTTCGGTGATGACGTTGTAGACGTTGAAGTTGGGTTGGGCTTCTCGATTGGGGTCGAGAATGGCGATCAGCAGATCGGCGGCCGACTTGTTTTGCACGGACACCAGATCGGGCGCGACCTTGTGGCCGACGCCGCCGACTTGGTGACACGCAGAGCAGCTCTTCTTGAAGACGACCAGCCCCTGCTCAGGGGACGGTTCCAAGTTTAGGACGTCCTGAAACTGGGCGACGACTTTGCTGCGGTTCGTGTTGACTTCGCTGCCGAAGAGTTGGCGGCTGCGGTTGCGCACCGTCGCGTTGGGATGTTTCAACAACAGTTGTTTCTTGTCGCGTTCGATATCACTCGTCTTGATGCGACCAGCCTCGACGGCTGCCAGCAACGTGGCGATGCGAGCCACCTTTCCCAGCAAGGCGTCGACCGTGTCGCGTCGCACTTGTGGACTAAAGCCTCGCCAGCCACTCAAGATCAGCGCGGTCACCTGATCGGATTCCTGCTGGGCGAGCGCGATGACGGCCGCCTGTTGCAGCGAGTTGGGAGTTCGCGGTGAGAGGAAGTCGCTGAGCTTGGTCGTCGCCGTGTCGTAGTCGGCGAACGCCAGCAGCTGCAGCGCGGCGCGGCGTCTTGCGATCGGCAGATCCGCATCCGCTCCGATCGCCGCCGCCCGCACAAACAGCTCGGCGACTTGTTTTCGCAGAGGTGGTGGGATCTCGTCGCCGGCCAACAGGCGTTGCAGCGAACCGCCGCGGCGGCTCAGCCCTTGGCCCAGGCTGGTCAAGACGACTTGCTGCGTGGGCAGCGGGACGTCATTGTCCGCCGCCGCGGAGAGCAACTCGGCTGCGTAGCGCGGATTCGGGTTGGCTCCGATGATCAGTCCGAGTTGGGCGAGCAAGCCGGCGACGTGCGGCTTGGCGATCGACTGGCGGTCGACAATCAGCGCGGCGGCCAGCTTGTCGGCGGTCTTTCCGACGGAAGAGAGCAGAGCCGTGCGGACCTCGCCCCCATTGCGCGGATCCAGCGCCAATTTGGACAGCCCCTCCAACGCCAGCGGGTGATCGGATTCGCCAAGCGAAAACGCCAATTGAAATCGCACGTGTTCGCTGTCGTCGCCGACGAGCGTTCGCAGCGATGCGACCAGTTCGGGGGAATTCTTTAAAAACGGCTCGGAAAGCCGCACGGCGTGAGCGCGAACTCGATCGTGCGGGTCTCTCAGTCCAACCTGTAGATGCTCAACCTGCAGCGCGTTGAGGCCGGCGAGCGTGTAGAGCGCATGCAAGCGACCGCGCGGCTCTTTGGTGGTGGTGAGCAGCTTGCCGATTTGCGGTGCGACGGACTTATCCTGTCTCTCCCAAAGCAATCGCTGAGCGGTCCGCCGCGTCCAGCCGTTCGGGGACGCGAGGAAGCCGACGAGCTCGTCACTCTGCAGGCCGCCGAGCGCCGGGCGTTGGATCCGTTTTGTGTTTGGGGCGACGAGTCGATAGATGCGGCCGCGATCGTCGCCGCTGCTCAAGTGAAGAAACTTCTTGATCTCTTCCGGCACCGAATACGGATGCTCGACAGTCTCGCGGTACATGTCCAGCACGTAGAGCGCGCCGTCGGGACCGTTGAGAAAGTTAACTGGACGGAACCAATTGTCCCGCGACCGAACAAACTCGACGCCCTCGTCCGCGCGACGAGCGCGATAGACGACGTTGTCTGTTTGCACCGTCTTGCGGTGGATCAGGTTGCCGCCGACGTCGCCGACGAAAGCGTTGCCTCGATACGCGGCCGGGTAGGCGTCTCCCGTGTAGATCGTGATTCCAGTCGCCGACGTGAAGAAGCCGACCGGGTACTCGGTCGGCACGGCTCCCTTCTTCTTGCTCGGGTCCAGAGGAAGAAACTCCCACTCGCCGTTCTCTTTGATCACCAACTTGTAGCCCTTGGCGGCGGCTCGCCATCGCTGGCGAATGATCCGCCATGGCTCGGGCGGGCTGATTCGGAATACGCGGGCCGCCGACCCGTCGACCGCGACGCCGCGGATCGCTCCGGAGGCGGCCAGGTACGGGTTGCGGGCCAGGTACTCCTGAGGCAGCACGACCTGCTGAATGTGATTGCTGTTGCTGCATACGAATCGAGTGCCCCATTCGTCCGTCGTGTGTCCGAACTGCAGCCCGCCCGTGACGATTTCGAACTCCTCGGTCCGCGGGTCGAATCGCAGGTCGCTGCCGCCGACGGGAAAGATCATCTTGCCGCGGTGCTTGAGTTGTTTCGGATTGCGTCCGGCGGCGAAGTAGAGCTTGTTGTCCAAGCCCCATTGCAGACCGTTGGTGACCGATTGGACGTTGTCGCGGCCGAACCCTGAGAGGACGACTTCGCGGATGTCGGCCTTCCCGTCGCCGTCAGTGTCTTTGAAATAGTAGAGATACTGCGGAGCGATGACGAACACGCCGCCGTTGTAACAACGGACCGAAGTCGGCCAGCTGATCTTGTCGGCGAAGATCGTGCTCTTGTCCATGCGCCCATCGCCATCGGTGTCGACCAGCCGGCGGATGATCCCGGCGTCGCGCTTGCCGCCGCCTTTGGGATTCAACTTGGTCGGTTCCTGTGAGAACGGGTAACCGTGCATCTCGGCGACATAAATACGGCCGAAGGAGTCGAAACAAGCGTCGACCGGGTCCGAGACAAGCGGCTCAGTAGCGACGATTTCCAGTTGAAAACCGCCTGCAACTTGAAACGTCTTCAAAGCGTCCTGCGGTTCGGTGTGCGGAATTCGCGGCATGTCTGCCGCCGTGACTCGACGGCTCGCCGGGTCGTCGTCCGCGGCGCTCAACCGCGACACGATCAAGCAGCCGAAGACGACGGCGGCAACGAGTGAGATTTGGTTGGTCTTCATGTTCGCAGGAGAGGGTGGAGTGAGGGCGGTATGGAGGTTGATATCTTAAGCAGTTTCGCGACGGGTCGGAATGACTAATGACTGTCGAAATGACTAAGTCCTAATGACTAATGACTGTCGAAATGACTAATGACGAAGGACTAATGACT
>JASMLW010000294.1 GCA_030748485.1 Pirellulaceae bacterium | reverse complement strand
ATGGCGCGGGGCGACGCGAATGGGACGCGATGGCGCGGGGCGACGCGAGAATGGAGCGTTGGATGCAGCAGCAGCGCCTGGTTCACCCGCCCTCAGGGGCGGGCCTATGCCGCCTGCGGCGGAATGGGGCGTAAACGCCCCTCTGACTCTTTGACTCGCCGGCTCCTGCCTCCTTAGTCATTAGTCCTTAGTCATTAGTCATTCCAAACTTGGCGGGCCTATGCCGCCTGCGGCGGATGGGGGCGTAAACGCCCCTGGTCGTGCGCGGCGGCGTCCGTCATTCCCTTCTCGACGGCGTCGCTGCGCTCCTGGATCCGGCGCTACCTGGAGCGCAAAAAGAAAGACCCGCGAACAAAGATTGCTCGCGGGTCATTCTCTTCGAATCCAACGAAACTGAGGTTGGCTCAGTTGTTGTCGTTTCCGCCGGGACGCGCTGGACGGTTGCCACCGGGACGCTGTGGACGACCGCCGGCACCGCCGCGATTGCCACGACCGCCGGCGCCACCGCGACCGCCTCCGCGACGCAGAGCGCCTTCGGGCAGCTCGAACTTGTCGCCTTTCATTTCTGCAAAGGCCTTCGTCTGCTCGTCCGTCAAAACGGCGAGCGTGGCGGCTTGCGATTCCTTTTGCATCTCTTCGAACTTCTTGCGAATCGCATCGCGATCGATGTTGCCGCCTTCACCGCCACCGCGGAGGCTCGCAAAGATCTCTTGGATTTTCTCGCGTTGACTGGCTTGAGCCTCTTCCATCTTCTTCTTCTGAGCCGGCGAGATTTTCAGCTCCTTCGAAATCGACGCATCCGACAGGGCAGCGACGTTGAGCGCTTGCACGCTGATTTCCTTCAACCGGTCGAACTGCGGGGGAAGCAGCACTTCTTCGAGCTTGGCGAGCTTTTCCGTGTTTTGCTTTTCGCGAGACTCACGGAATTTCGCCAGCAACTTGTTCCGCTCTTCTTCCGACAATTCACGGAAGTTCTGCGGGAAACTGGGACGCTCGCCGCGCTGGTTGGCGATCTTCTGGGCGTCCGAGACTTGCTCGGCGTCCATGTCGATCTCTTCCTGCACAGCCTTGACTTGGGTGAGGGTGAGCATGGTCGTGGTCAGTCCACCACCACCACCGCCGAACAAGCCACCGCCACGGCTGCCGAAGCCGCCGCGCTGTCCGCCTTGGCCGCGCTGACCACCTTGGCCGCGCTGTCCGCCTTGGCCGCGCTGACGCTGACGACGTTCGCCATCTTGTTGAGCCTGGACGATCGGGGCCGTTACCAGGATGGCCAGAGTGGCCAACGCGAGATACTTCAGACACCTTTGCATGAGGAACTCCTCGAGAACGGATTGGGCAAAATTGCGGATTGTCGGAACATAGCTTCGCAAGGATTCTAAACCCCAGAATCCCCGCCAGGTAACGGTAATTTGACAAAAAGAGTGGCGGGCGGCGATCCGTAGATCACCGCCCGCCTCGGGGTGGGTATCCAATGAGCCGGTGCTCGCTCCGAAATCCCGTTTTTCTTACCGCAATTCCCTCGCTTCCCACCGCGAATTGGCGGTGGACCGACTCAGCGTTTCAGCGTCTTATCCTGATTGGAGATGCCCGCCATCCTCGCGCGGCGGTTCATATCCGGTGTGCATCCATGTGGAAATGAAGGGGATTCCTTCGATGTTCTGGTAGCTTTGAAGCGGTCCCCGTCCCGCCTCGTACCAAACGCCTCGGTCTGAGTTGCCGGCCGCAGGAGGCCTTTCGCTCGATCTGGCCCAGGGGGGCCCGCCTCCGCCTCGAGCCCAGGGAGGTCCGCCTCCGCCGCGAGCCCACGGGGGCCCGGACCCAGCTGAACGTCTTGGTGGGCCGCCGCGCCCAGCACTCGGCCCGCGACCCGGTCCGCCGCGTCCGCGATTGCCGCGAGCCGAAGGACCGCCAGGACCACCGCGCGCCGAAGGACCGCCGGGACCACCGCGTCCGCGTCCGGCATTCGAGTTGCCTCGGTTGCCACGACTTGGTCCGCCGCCGCCGCGATTGCCGCGCGCCGAAGGACCGCCGGGTCCACCGCGTGCGGACGGTCCGCTAGGACGGCCCGAGCTTCGCGCGTTGGAGTCGCCACGACTCCCGCTTGAACGACTGGCGTTTCCACGGCCTGAGTTTGAACCGGTGGCGTTCCCACGGCTCGAACTTCCGCGGCTTTCGCTGGAGCGAGTCGCATTGGAACGAGTGGAATTCGACCCGCCGCGGCTCGAGCCGCTACGGGCTGCATTTCCGCGGCTCGACGCGCCACGGGTGCCGCTTGAGCGTGTGGCGTTGGAGTCGCCCCGGCTCGACGCGCCTCTACCGCTTGAGCGGGTGGCGTTGGCGTCGTCGCCGCTCGAGCTGCCACGGCTCCGCGCCGACGAACTCGCGTCACCGCGTGAGCCTCTACCAGAACCACGGGTGGCTCCTCTTCCCGACCCGCGTCCGCTCGAGCCGCTGGCGGTTGGTCCTTCAGGAGCTCGGCTGCTGTCGGTGGCTCCTCGCCCGCTGGAGGAGCGACTGCCTCTGGCGCCGCCGCTGGATCCGCGGCTGCCTCGAGCCGCCGGCTGTTCAGAGTTGCCGGCCGATCGCCGGTTGCGAAGTCCGCTCGACATCTCCTCTCTCGTCACCGCGCCGTCGCCGTTGGCGTCGAAAGAAGAGAGACGTTGCCAAATAGATTCGGGTACTTCGTTCTTGGTTACTTTGCCATCCGCAAATGCGGACGAGATGCCGGAGCGGTCGCCGCCACCGCGACCCGAACTAGATCGGTCGCGCTGCGCGTTCGCTACTCCAACTAAGGACACGGCTGCAATGCCGGTCACCACCCCGACAAACCACTTCGCGTGAAATCGCATTCTCACTCCTTCGTTGACCAGTGAATTAAGGTCCAGGGACAAGACCTAAAACGAATAGACTGCTTCAACTTCTACAACGGTTGTAGGGGTTAAAACACGGATTCTTGCTCATGGCGCCGGTAATTCCGACCCAAAACGTCGATTTCCCGCGATTCGTCGAACCGGCGTCAGGCGGTTTCGACCGAGTCGCCGGCGGCGATTTGACCCCCCTCAAACTCCATTCCAACCCGCGTATTCACGCCGAGCCGGTAGCCGTGGTCAAATCGCTCGGGGGTCGCCCACGAAGGCAGGTTGTCGAGGCGGCGGCGGCTGAATTCGCCGGGAAAATGAGAGTTCGCTCGACCCGTGCGCGAGTCCCGGGTCGGCACGGCACATCGTTGACACGCGTTGACGCCCAACAATTCGACTGACCCGATCCGCAGCGGACGCAATTCGCCAGACGCCCCCACCAGCCGATCCTCCCAAAACGGCTCGCCCCCGGACAGCTCCAGATTCAACCGAAAACGCCGCCGAGTCTCGTCAAAATCCAACCCAAACCAGTCGCTCACCGCCGCCAGAGACGCCGTGGAAACCAGCGTCGGACCCCCCGCGTCCGGATCGTCGGGGAATCCGCTCCGCGGGTTGTCGCGGACCTCGATCGACGTTCCCATCTGCTGGCCGGCCCAGCGAGCCAAGGAGGCTGAATCGTCCGGCAACTCGACCTCCAAGCGCGAGCCACCGGCGGCCTCGACCGCCACGTGAAGCGTCTCGTCGCCCCACGCGACCAGCTGCAAACGCCAACGGTGGACCTGGGGCTCCCGCTTCGCGGTAATCAACCCGCGGGCGTCAACCAACCCAAACCTCCGGTCCCACTCCAGCGCGCCGCTCGGCAAAACGGCTGCCGATTCCACCTCCACGCCGGGCAGCGACTTGATGGGGAACAGGGTGATTCGGGCCAACTCCAGCATGACAGCGGCTCAATAGGCTAATTTTTTAACTTTTTCGCTTGATTCCGGCCGGCGTTAAGGTTAAAAATTTAACGCATGAGCCGGACTGTGGTCGAAGACCAGCAACGGGACGGTTTGCAGTGAGCATGTTAGGAGTTTGGGAATGACGAACAACCTGGAGCATCTCAGCCGCCGCGAGCGTCAGATCATGGACATTGTTTATGCCTGTGGCGAAGCGAGCGTCAATCAGGTGGTTGGGCAGATTCCCGATCCGCCGAGCCGGACGGCGGTCCGCACGATGTTGCGAATACTGGAGGAGAAGGGGCACCTCAAGCACCGCAAGACGGGTCGCGAGTTCATTTACGCGCCGACGCGGCCGCGGCAACGCGTGGGGCTCTCGGCGTTGAATCGGGTGATCGACACGTTCTACAACGGATCGCTCGAGGACGCGGTGGCGGCGCAATTGTTTGAGTCGCAATCGAAGTTGAGCACTGAGCAGCTCAAGCGGCTCGATGATCTCATCCAACAAGCCAAAGCGCAGGGGCGATGACGATGGCGAATGAGTTCGCGGTAATCTTCGCGTCGCTGAGCAGTTGGTGGTCGGCCGCTGCGGCGCAGTCTGTTGTGTTGGCGTTCAAGTCGATTTGTCTGTTGGCGGCGACCGGTCTGGTGGCTCGAATGCTCAGTCGACATTCAGCCGCTGCTCGGCACTGCGTTTGGACGATCGGCGTCATCGCCGTGTTAGCGCAACCCGCCTTGACGTGGGCGTTGCCCCACTGGCGGGTGCTTCCAACGATAACGATGGCTCGGCCCGGTTGGGCTGACGGATTCCTCTGCTGGTCGCTGGCCGGGGCTGCCGTCATCGCGGCTCTGTTGATGACGCGAATCCTGTTCGCCCAGTGGCGTCTTCGGCAGCTTGCCGCCAGGAGCGGTTGGCTCAGTGACGGGCGATTGCACGACCGTTTGCAATGGGTTTGCGTCGAGCTGGGAATCAAGCGAAGTGTCCGCTTATTGGTGTCGGCGGAGCGGGCCGTGCCGATGACATGGGGCGTCTTTCGGTCTCACCTATTGCTTCCGGCGGTGGCTGCGGAGTGGTCGGAGCGATTGTTGGAGTCGGTGCTGCGGCACGAGTTGGCTCACATCCGCCGCCGCGACTGCTTGACTCAACTATTGGCTCAATGGATGGCGGCTGTTTATTGGTTCAACCCATTGGCGTGGCTGGCCGTCGATCGCTTGCGATGGGAGCGTGAGGCGGCGTGCGACGACTTGGTGTTGGGGAGTGGTTTACGGGCGACCGACTACGCGGAGAGTTTGCTGAACATTTCGATTTCCGCGAACGGCCAGCAACCGCCGGCGGCGGCGGTGGCGATGAGCGAGTCGGAGCGTCTCGAAGCGCGAATGCTGCAGATTCTCGACCCTCACCGTCAGCGGCGTCCGATGTCGCGGTTGAGCATGGTGGGGGTCGGCTCGTTGGCGTTGGCTCTGGCGGCGACGACGGCGGCCGTCTCGACCAGATCGCCGATCGGTTCCGCTCAGGCGGCGGGCGTCAATCGAGTTGACTTGGCGGAGTCAGTGGCGGCGGTCGCGGCGGCTGCCAGGGTCGCGGCGGCAACCGATTCCAGCGCCGCGGCGCCAACCGAATTGCTGGCCAGCGACTGGTCGGGTCGGGGCCCGGCGGCTCACGCGACCAACTTGGTCGTCGAATCTCACAACATGGCTCGAGCGCCGCGACCGACCGTAACGAAACAACTGTCGCCCGTGCGGCGGCCTTGGATTACTCTGCAAATACTCGGCGAACCGGAAACTGTCGAGTCGCAGGCGACTCCGAAGGCGCCGGCCGAGCGGAACGCCAAGCGGCTAGATCGATCGCGCCCCGGCGAAAAAGTATCCCTATCGGACAGTCCCCCCGACCCGAGGCAGCCAACTCGCAGCGATCGGCCGATGGCGCTGTGACCTGTTTTTTGACATCTGCTTCATGACGAAGTGGAACTTTGTTTGACTTGAAGTGTTTTGATGGATGACGAGGCGAGTTTGCTCGCTGGCTGATCGCAATAATGCGTCAGCCCGCACCCGCATTACTTACCAACGAGCCGCGCGCCGTCGCGGTGCAACATATCCAGGAGTCTCTTATGACCAAACGATTCATCCGCGCGTCATTACTGGGAAGTCTGATACTCGCCTTCATCGTCGCCGGTCCACTGACGGCGGACGTAAACAAGCCGCGCCCCGAGGATCGTCGCATTGTGTTCGTAGTGACGACCTTGATCCACGCTCAGCACATTTCCAAGAAGGAGCTGGACGACGAAATCTCCCAACGGGCGATCAAAGCGTTCCTGCAGGGATACGATCCGTACAAGTTGTATTTCAGCCAGCAGGACATTGACGAGTTCATGAAGGAGCAAACCAACCTCGACGACCAATTGGCCGACAAGAGCGTCGAGTTCGCTTACAGCGTTTTCAAACGCTACGCGCAGCGAGTCGAAGAGCGCACCCGTTTGGCGATCGAAGTCCTCAAAAGGGATCTGGCGTTCGACAAGGACGAAGAGTTCGTGACCGACACGAAGGCCGCCCAGTACGCGACCACCGCGGAGGAGTTTGAAGATCTGTGGCGTCGGCGGGTGAAGTACGACTTCCTGCAGTTGAAGGCCGACGAAGTGGAAGACAAGGTCGCCAAGGAGCGGCTCGAGCGACGCTACAACGGATTCCTTCGTCGAGTCAAGCAGACCAACGATGACGAGTTGCTCGAGCGCTACCTGACAGCGGTCGCCAGCGCGTACGATCCGCACACATCCTACTTCTCGCCCAACACGCTCGACGATTTTCACATTCGCATGGCGCTCAACTACCAAGGCATCGGCGCCGAGTTGCAGGACGAAGACGGTGCGGCCGTCATTCGCCGCGTGATACCGGGTGGAGCCGCTGAAAAGCAGGGACAGCTGAAGGCCAAGGACCGCATCGTCAGCGTCGGGCAGGGCAAGGACGGTGAGATGGTCGACGTACGCAAATCCAAGCTCGAGGGAATCATCGACGTGATTCGCGGCAAAGAGGGAACCCTCGTGCGAATCGGCGTCATCTCCGCTGGCGAGAAGGAGACAAAAATCTATGAAATCACGCGGGCGAAAATTGAACTGGCCGACAGCGCAGCGAAGAGTGAGATCATCGAAGCCGGCCAGCGGCCCGACGGCAAACCACTGCGAGTCGGCGTCATCGATCTCCCCAGTTTCTATCTCGATATGGAAGCCGCGCGAAGCGGCGGGGAATACCGCAGCACGACGCGCGACGTGAAGAAGATCCTTGACGAGTTCAAAGAGAAAAACGTCGATGTCGTGCTGCTCGACCTGCGCCGCAACGGCGGTGGCAGTCTTTCCGAAGCGATCGGAGTGACCGGATTGTTCATCGACCAGGGCACCGTCGTGCAGGTCAAGGACAGCGCCGGCAAGATCGAGAAATTCGACGATCGTGTCGCCGGGATGGCCTGGGACAAACCGTTGGTTGTGGCGACCAGTCGTTTCAGCGCCAGCGCCAGTGAAATTGTCGCCGGCGCCGTGCAGGACTACGGCCGCGGCATCGTGGTTGGCGACAAGAGCACCCACGGCAAGGGCACAGTCCAGAGCTTGCTCGAGTTGGGACCGCGTCTGTTCCGCATCGATGATCCGCCCAACCTCGGCGCGCTCAAGATAACCATGCAGCAGTTCTACCGCCCGGGCGGAGCAAGCACTCAGGAGCGCGGCGTCGTCGCCGACATCGTCGTGCCCTCGCTTTCGAGTACGCTGAGCAAAGGCGAATCGGAACTCGACTACGCTCTCGACTTCGACAGCGTGGACTCGGCTGAGTTCACACACTATGGGATGGCCGGCAAGGACGTCTTGAAAAAACTAAATGATGCCTCGCAGCAACGGCGGGCCGAATCCGACGACTTCAAGAATCTGAATTCGGTCATCGAACGAGTCGCCAAACAGCGCAAGCGCAAGGCGATTCCTCTTCACGAAGAGAAGTACCGCGCCTACCGGAAGAGCCTGCGGAGTCAGGATGACTCAGACGACAAGACCGCGGACGACGACAAGAAGAAACCGGACTTCTATCTTAACGAAATCGCTTCGATCAGCGGAGACTACTACCGCGCTCTGGGCGATGACACGGTGGCCGGAAAATGACCGAATAGCTCTTGTGGCTACGTTCGCCAGAACGTGGAGGCGGTTCGTTTGATCGCAAGATCATCGGCGATGTCACCGTCTCCAGATCACCCACAGATCCTCCACTGCCACTTGTGGCGTTGAGGATGCGGAGCTTCCCTGGTTGGACTCCAGCGACCGGCAGCTCTTGTGGCTACGTTCGCCAGAACGTGGAGGCGGTTCGTTTGATCGCAAGATCATCGGCGATGTCCCACCGTCTCCAGATCACCCACAAATCCTCCACTGCCCCTTGTGGCGTTGATGATGCGGAGCTTCCCTGGTTGGACTCCGCGACCGGCAGCTCTTGTGGCTACGTTCGCCAGAACGTGGAGGCGGTTCGTTTGATGCCAGACGCGCGCCGTCCCACCGTCTCCAGATCACCCACAAATCCTCCACTGCCACTTGTGGCGTTGATGATGCGGAGCTTCCCTGGTTGGACTCCAGCGACCGGCAGCTC
>JASMLW010000293.1 GCA_030748485.1 Pirellulaceae bacterium | reverse complement strand
GTCACAAGATGGCCGCGTACGACGCCAACATCCGTTCGCCGATGTTCATCAGCTATCCGCCCGTCGTCAAAGGCGGATCCGTGTGCGAGACGCCGGTGGGCGGTGTCGACCTGGTCCCGACTATCTATGGACTGGCTGGACTCAAACCGCCGTGGCGATTCCACGGTCGCGATCTGACGCCCCTGCTGCGGAACCCGTCGGCAAAATGGCCTCACCCGATGCTGCTGACCAATTCCAACCGATCGTACGGATCAGCCACGGCCAAACTGCCGCCCACGGGGATCGACCATCCCAGCGGAATCCCCTGGTATGTGCTGCTCCGCCAGGGGAAGTGGAAATATGTGCGATCGCTGATACCCGGCGCGCTCGAGGAGCTTTACGATCTGCGAGCGGACCCCGCCGAGCTGCACAATCTCGCGGCCGACAAAGCGCACCGGAAGACGCTGCGAAATCTGCGGGCCGCGGCGGTCGCCGAGCTCAAACGCAACGACGCGCCGTACGCCGACAAGTTGCCGACCGTGAAGGAGTTAAGGAATGACTAGGGGCGCAGGAATGACTAGGGGCTAATGACTAAAGAATGACTAGGGGCTAATGACGAAATGTCTTGGCTGACGCCGCGCGAGTGAGGGATCACGGGAGGGAAACGGCGATCGGGCGCGGCGTCCATCAATGGACGCCATCTATTAGGGCGGACGCTCAGGTCACGGGAGCCAGAATGCCTCGTCTCAACCAACTGCTCTATCTCATCGTGTGCGCCGCGTCTGCTCTGCAGTCAGCGGCCGCCGAAGAGAACGTCGCTCCGCTGCCGCGCGGGCACGCGCACAACGACTACCGGCACAAGCGTCCGCTGTTGGACGCTCTCGACCATGGCTTCTGCAGTGTCGAGGCGGACATCTTCCTGATCGACGGCAAGTTGCTTGTCGGGCATGATCTGTTCGACCTGCGGCCGAGCCGCACGCTGGAGAAACTGTATCTTGATCCGCTCCGCAAGCGCGCCCTGGCCAACGGCGGCCGCATCCATCGCAACGGCCCGAGCGTGATGCTGCTGATCGACATCAAACGCGACGGGGCGAAAGCGTACGCCCGACTCAGCGAAGTCCTGGCGGAATACAAGGAGATCCTGTCGAGCGTCGAAGACGGCAAGTTCCACTCCCGCGCGGTACAAGTTGTCATCTCGGGCGACCGGCCCCGCGAGGCCATCGCCGCGGACTCCATTCGTTACGCTGCGATCGACGGCCGGCTGGGAGACTTGGATTCCCCCGCGCCGGCCCACCTCGTCCCCCTGATCAGCGATCGCTGGTCGTCTCACTTTCGCTGGCGCGGCGCGGGCCCGTTTCCGCCGGACGAAAAACGGAAACTTGTATCGATCGTCAACAGGGCGCACGCGTCCGGTCGCCGCGTTCGGTTCTGGGCGACGCCGGAAAACCCCCTGCTTTGGCGAGAACTACTGGCCGCCGACGTCGACCACATCAACACCGACCAACTGAGCAAACTCCGCGATCATCTGCTCAACCAACCTCCCCGCCCCCCGCGAAGTAAAAGCCAGCAGTGAACGGTCCTGGTGACTCCTCGCAGGACGAGACCAATGTCCAACTCGTTCGCACGCGGCTGTTGCGGCAACTCAACGGCGGCACGTTCGCGCGGAGACTCTGCGGGAGGCGGGACCGTGAGTCTGGTGCAGGTAATCTGGTCGGTCGGGAGCCCTCGCAGCTAAAATGCACTCCGCAAAAATATGAAGGAAACCAGCAGGAGGTCACCATGCCGCACTTTCTGACTTTCGGCTACGTGGGACTTGGACTCTGCGCAATGTTCCTGATCAACTTCCCCTCACTTCACGTTTCTCGCGATGCTGACGCTTCTCTCTCCACGACGGTCGTCCAACACCTGAGCTGCCTGGTCTGAATGATCGGTGGACGGATTCGTGTAGGAGGCCGGCAGCTTGCACTTCGTCGTCCAGATCGAGAACTTCGATCGCATGGCGTCGGCATCGCAGAAGACTCTGCCCCCACAGCAAGGAAATCCGCTAGGGTCGTCAAACTCACTGAGGTCGTTCATCGCATACAGTGGGCGTCATCCGTTTGTACTGCGATTGTTCGCGCCCCGCTTGCTGAGCTTCATCGCTGGCTCTACGATTCGGTAGTTGTTGACAGAGCGAGCCACACAACAGAGGAGCACGGGCGATGAAGACGCGAGCCACTGAGGAGTTTCCCATCAACAAGTTCGTCCGCGCCGCGCTCGGGGCGTCCGTTTGCGGATTGCTCACCTGCTGTCTCTCCTGCGCTCGACCGGCTCCGCCCGTTCCACCGCCGGCCCCAACCCCGAACGCCGCCCCCACGGAAACTCCCGAAGACAGCGCCACGCCACCCGAGGCGAACGAGTCGACGGCGAGCTCACCCGCTGAGGCTACTCAGCCCGAAAACACCGTTTTGCGGCACGCCGTCTTTTTCAAATTCAAGGATGAGTCGACGGACGAGCAAGTACAGGAAGTCGCCGACGCGTTCGCGGCGCTGCCGGGAAAGATCCCCGAGATCATCGACTTTCAATGGGGCGTCAACAACAGCCCGGAAGGTATCGACGACGGTTTCACACACTGCTTCTTGCTGACCTTTGCTGACGACGCCGGCCGCGCGGCCTACTTGCCGCACGCGGAACACAAGGCTTTCGGCGACGTCTTGCGGCCGCACATGGACAAGGTCTTCGTGATCGACTATTGGGGTACTCCCACCGAGCGGCTCGACAAGGAACTCAAGCACGCGGTCTTCTTCAAATTCAAAGACGACGCGGCGGCCGAGGATGTCAAGAAAGTGGAGGAGGCGTTCGCCGCGCTGCCGAGCAAGATCAGCGCGATCAAGAGTTTTGAGTGGGGCCGCAACAACAGTCCCGAAAAGCACGACCACGGCTTTACGCATTGCTTCATGGTCACGTTCGATTCAGAGGAAGGTCGGGCCGTCTATCTGCCACACGATGACCATTCGGCGTTCGTCGAATTGCTTAAGCCGCATCTCGACAAAGCCCGCGTGCTCGACTTCTTCTCCGCCAAGTCGGCTCCCTAGCGGTCAGGACCGCCCGACCTGAATCAACCGCTGGCCGTCGGCGCGAAAACAGACGAGCGCCGCGGCCAGGAACAGATTCAACAGCACCATCAGGGCGATCCAATCCGACTCCATCCAGGCCCCGGCGAGCGTCACTTGCTGGCGGAACGTGATCATCGGACCCTGAGCCTTCCATTTGTATCCGGCCCAGATCATTCCGCCCACGATCGACGGTAGAACCAGGACAGCGGCGGTTAGCCGGAGAACAGTAAAACTGTTCATCGTCACCCACAACGTACAGATGATCGTCGATGTCAGCGCCATGCCGAGCAGGACGGCGAGTCCGAATTCGGAGAGGTCCTGGTCGATCACCCTGATCCAACTCAACGAGCGGATCACCAGCGCGGCGGGGCCAATGGCGATCATCCAGATCAAGATGTCGCGCATGGCGAATCGGATCTTGCCGCCCGCCAGTTCCTCGTCCGACATGGATTCAACTCGCCGCAGCCGAAAGCCCAACGTCCAACCCACGGCGCAAACGGACGTGACGACGACCAGGTGAACCAGCAAGATCAGTCCCCAACCTCCGCCTCGTTGCAGTATCGCGCTCAGCGCCAGTGGCATCGTCACGATCGCAACGAGCATGCGGCCGGTCCACGGGGCTCGCCCCAGGAAACACCAGAGAACCAGGAGCGACTGTTGAGCGCTGTAGAACGCGTACCGCAGCGACTGGAACGATCCTGGCCGAGTGAGCAGCAGTAGATCGATCAGCAGCAGGCACCAGATGAAGAAGATCCAACGGCCGCTGACTTGACGCAGCGTGCGGCCGGCAGCCAACCCCAGAAACGCCAGCTGCACGGCCAACACCGCGCAAAACAGATACTCTCCCCACATCGAGTATCGACCGCCGCCCTTGAGCAGATTGAGGCAAGCGTAGTCGACTCCGGCGATCGCCACACAGACGGCCAACGCGACCAGATAGGGGCGGATGAGGGATGACGACGGTTGGTCCTCATCGGGAATGAGCGGAGCGTTGGAATCGGGAACTGCCGCGGGCGCCATGTGACCTCCACCTTGGATTGAGTTTCGCGTGGTCGGCGCCGTGCAACGCCATTGTCATCCAGAATAGAGTGAGACGAGTGGCGAGCAGCGAGTGCGAAGCATAGATTGTCGTCACCGACGCGTTTCGCCGCTACTCCTGCTCAACATTTTCTCCCCCGGCAATTTCATTTCTCCCCGGCAAATTCTCTCGGAGCGCACCATGTCACGCATTCTGATCTGCGGGCTCTTTCTGTCTGCGACCCTCTTGGCGGCGGCTCCCGATCCCGTGCGTCCGGATCCTGATTCTCCCCGACCGATCGACGCC
>JASMLW010000292.1 GCA_030748485.1 Pirellulaceae bacterium | reverse complement strand
TGCTCGAACTCCTGAGCGGCGACTTCTTCTTTCCAGATCGTCTGGTCCAGTTGCTCACGAGCCGCCAAGACGGTTTGGTTCGGATCAACCGCCGACTCGCCCGGATTGGTATCGACAGCCGTGGGCGGATTGGATCGAATCGCGAAGAATACGCAGACAGCCACAACGGCGGCCGTTGCCGCTCCCGCGAACCAGAGTCCGAACCGGTTGGGTCGTTCGGCGGCAGCACTCATACTGGTCTCCACCGCATGATTAATTCGCAATGAAATCAGATGAAGCGCTGATGATACTCCGTTGGTGGAAGTCGTTCCACGCGATTCGGCCGTCTCGTGACGCTGCCGGCGTATTTGAGCCGGGTCCGAGCGAGTCGGGCGGAGAGATGCAAATGGTCCACGTTCGGGCCGCGAACATCGCTCGTTTCTGAGAAACTTTCGGTTTGAGTCAGGGTTAAAGATCGAGATCCACGATTCAGTTTCGACCACCTCGGCAGTCAAAACATGGCATCTGTGAACCCCTATTCGTCCCCATTGTTCGAGCCCACCGACCCGATTCATCAATCGCGTGCGGTCCAATGCGACTTCGGGCCGATCATCTGGCGGTGGGAAAAGCTGAGGTGCCTGTACAACGCGGTCCTAGTCCCCTGGGTGCTCGGTCTGGCGATCATCTTTCACGCCCACGAACTCTCCAGCCTCGTCTTTTGGATTGAGGTCGCGCTGGCGGGCGGGGTCGCGAATCTCTGTTTTCTGATGGGGCCCGCAGCGGAAGGCTATGGAGCTTACTTCGGCGGCTGGCGGTTCGCTACGACGATGATCCTGTTCCTCATCGGCACGATCTTCACCGTCGCCGTAGCGGGTCTGCTGCTAGGGCCGTTCGTTCATTAGCGATGCCGGTCGCTCGGCGCACCACCAACCTGCTCTATCGATCGTCGAGCTTGCCGCTCAACCGACCAATTGTCCATCGTGGTTGGCGGCGATCGCCTCGACAATGCGGTCGCGATGGGAGTCGGTCGCGGAGCCCGTGAGCGTCTCGGTCTGCGAGCGAAATGTCACATTGAACAGCAGGCGTTTCTTGCCGGTGCCGTCCTTGCCGGGATCCCGGTAAGTATCGAGGTAGGTGATTTGCTCCATGTCGGGACCGCAAGAATCGCGAATCGTAGCATCCAGTTCAGCCCAGGTGAGTGATTCATCGACAATGACATTGATGTCGCGATCGATCGCCGGGTATTCGCTTTGGATGCGGTGCTGACGAATCAACTCGGCTGCGGCGATGAGCGGAGCCAACTGCAATTCGCAGACGGCCGCGTCGCCGCGCAACTTGAATTGCTTCCTACCTTCGTCGGACAATTCGCCCACCACGCCGATCTGACTTCCAGCGAGCGTCAAATAGCACGATCGTTCAACCTCGAGCAGCGCTTGTTCAATCGGCTCGGCGCCCAACCTCAACCGCGGATTCATCGAACGCCCGATGTGCTCAGCGATTCCCTTTGCGTCCAGGTAACCGCGGCCGCATACAAACGCCACCACCCACCGCTCGTCCGGCAACGCGCCGCGTTGAGGCAGGAACAGCTTCGCCACTTCGAACAACTCAGCATTCGGGTTGCTCTTCGATTCATTAAGTCGACGAGCGTTGAGCAAGCTGGGGATGACCGATTGTCGTAGATGCTCTTCGCCCTGGATCATCGGACTGCTGACAGCCAGCGGCGCGATGGTTGTCCACGGTGTGAAGACTTGCGACCAAGCCTCGGGCGTAACCGTACGAGTCATCGCCTCGTCAATTCCCACGGCGGTCAGCACTCGGCGCACGTCGGCGACGACGCGATCTTGGTCCGTTCGATGCGACGAGACCATCGGCACTTTGGCGTCTTCGGGTATCATCTCGTAGCCGTAGATCCGCGCGACCTCTTCGATCAGGTCGATTTCGCGCGTCAGGTCGCGCCGCCAGGTGGCTGGCCGCAGCTCCAGAAAATCGTCGCCTTGCGAGACGACCTGACAACCCAGTGCGACGACGATCCGTTCGACTTCGTCGCGGGGAACGGCGATGCCGAGCACGCGTTGAATCTGCGCGAGCCGCAGATTGATCGTCTCTCGCGGTTCGATGGCCGGTCCGGTGTCGATCACCCCTTCGCAGAGTTGGCCTCCGGCGATTTCCAGAATCAACTGGCAACAGCGGCGGCTGGCCCAATCCACGCCGACGGGGTCGACTCGTCTCTCGAAGCGATACGAAGACGCGCTGTGAAGCCGCAAGCGGCGGGCTGTCGTGCGCACCGAGAGCGGCGCGAACTCGGCCGATTCGATAAGCAGATCGACCGTCTGTTCGGTCACTTCCGATTCGGCTCCACCCATGACGCCGCCCAACGCCGCCGCCGACGTCGCGTCGCCAATCACGCAATCGTCGGGGTCGAGTTCGTAGGTGCGGTGGTCGATGGCCGTGAACTGCTCGCCCTTCGTGGCTCTTCGCACGATGATCTCGGGGCCGGCGACCTTACTGAGGTCAAACGCGTGCAGCGGCTGGCCGCACTCCATCATGACGAAGTTGGTGATGTCGACGACGTTGTTGACGACGGGTTGCCCAATCGCTCGCAACCGCTCGGCCAGCCAATCGGGACTGGGGCCAATTTTTACGCCGCGAATCACCCGCGCCGTGTAGCGGTAACAAATGTCGGGACAGCTTACACTCACCTTCACGGCGTCGGTCACCGGTCCGCCAGACCCGTCGAGATCGACGGCGGGGATCTTCAGCTCCTGGCTGTACAGAACGGACACTTCGCGGGCGACGCCGATGTGTCCCAGCCAGTCGGGCCGGTTGCTGGTGACTTCCAAGTCGAGCGCGTATTCATCGCCGACGGGTGTCGTCTCCTCGTGATTCAGGCCGGCCATCGAGAAGCGATCGGCCAAGGCCGCCACGTCGATATCGATGGAGACGTATTGGCCGAGCCAATTCGTTGAGACGATCATGAATCGTTCCTTTACCTGGATCTACCTGGATCGCTGTCGCCCGAGACGATCAAAACTGCCGCAGGAATCGCACATCATTCGTGAACAGATCGCGGATGTCAGCCAGATTGTGGCGCCGCATGCAGAGCCTCTCGACGCCCAGTCCGAAGGCGAAACCCGTCACCGATTCGGGATCGTAGCCAACCGCGGTGAAGACGTTCGGGTCCACCATGCCGGCTCCGCCGAATTCAATCCACTCACCGTTCCATTCGAAATCAGCTTCCACACTGGGTTCGGTGAAAGGGAAGAACGACGGGCGAAAGCGAACTCTCACATCGGAACCGAGATAGCTGGAGGCGAACATTCTCAACACCGATTTCAGGTCGGCCATCGTCACGCCTTCGTCGACCATCAATCCTTCCATCTGATGGAACATCGGGTAGTGGGTGCGGTCGGCTTCATCCGGTCGATAGACTCGACCCAAGCTGATAATTCGCACGGGCGGGGGCGTGTGTTCCATGACGCGAATTTGGACCGTGCTGGTCTGGCTCCGCATCAGCAGGTCCAGGCCATCGGCCGTCTTCTCCGCCGTCGACAAATAGAAGTTGTCGAGCGGATCGCGAGCCGGATGTTCACGGGGGATGTTGAGAGCTTCGAAATTATGGCGCTCGTCTTCGATCTCCGGGCCGTCGGCGACTGTGAAGCCGAGTCGCCCCATGATGTCTTTGAGTTCTTCGATCGTCTGTGTGATCGGGTGCAGGCTGCCGACTCGATACTCGCTGCCGGGAAGAGTGCGGTCGAACGCGGGACCGCTGGCGGCCGCGTCCGCGGCTCCCGTGGCGATCCGCCGCTCGGCTTCCTCGAAAGCGGTCTCGATCGCCCGCTTGACGTCGTTGAGTCGTTGTCCCGCCTGGGGCCGGTCGTCGGCGTCGACGCCTCCCATTCCTTTTTGAGCGGCTCGCAGGCGTCCTTTTTTAGCGCCGAGAAATGCGACTCGCGCCTCCTCAAGCGCATCGTTGTCAGCCGCCGCTGCGAACGCAGCTGTCGCCTCTTGGAGGACGCCGTCAAGTTCGGCGATGAATTCGTTAAGCGCCATCGTCACACCTCAGGGATCAGCAGCGCGGCGCCGGCGGCGAACACGCCTGAACGGCGCGCAGTCGGGAGCAGTTCGACTGGCAAGACCAATGGACAGGGAATGCGAATCTGTGAGAACGACTAACCGCTAGGCGGCCAAAGCGGCTTTCACTTCGTTGACGACCGCTTCGAAGCCGGCGGGATCGTTGACAGCCATTTCGGCCAGCGTCTTTCGATCGAGTTCCAAACCGGACTTGTTGAGGCCGTTGATAAATTCGCTGTAGCGGAGTCCGTGCTGACGGGCCGCCGCGTTGATGCGGATGATCCACAGCTTGCGGAACTCGCGCTTCTTGATGCGGCGGTCGCGGAAGGCGTAGACGCCGGCGCGAATCACCGTCTCTTTCGCCGTGCGCGTCAGATTGCCCCGTCCGCCGCGGTAGCCTTTTGTCCGTTTAAAGAGACGCTTCTTCGCCCTCCGTCGGGCGGACCCTTTGGTCGTTCTCATAACTCTTCACTCTCTTTCTCGCAAATCAGGCCTCTCCACCTGAGGAGATGTTTGCCGCCCATCTGCGTCCGAGCAACTCTTTCAGCGAAACCCTCAAACTGGTCGTGGCTTGCGCTAGTTGCTGTAGCCGTTCAGTGCGATCTGAATCGACTTCTCCATACATTCGGCTATCGTCGTTGTGCCTCGCAGATTGCGTTTCCGCTTCTGCGACATCCGCGCCGCCAAGTGACTCGTTCCCGATTGGCGATGTTTGGCCTTCCCTTTGGCGGAGAGACGAAACCGCTTTTTCGTGCCTTTGTGAGTTTTTTGTTTGGGCATCGGGAGATCCTTCAACCGTGGCTGAACGGTGGTTGGTCGCAAGTCGGTGGCGGTTGCCGTGATGGAAACGGGACATTTTAGGGCCTTTTCCGCACCGCCGGAAGGGGGATTCCAATCCACAGAGAATGGGAATTCCGCCGCGAAGGCGGTCGCAAGCCACTATGATGAAGCGAGTTTTCACGTTCAGGTTCGGCGGGCCTGCAACGCAACGGGAGAGAGTTCGCCCCGCAAAGACAGGGGGGAGAGCTGACGAGGAGAAGCCAAGTATGGTGACCGGACTGGTGCTGGCCATTTGCTGTATCGCGGCCGACGACCAAACCAAAGGTGTGGAAAGGCGTTACGAGGACGGACCCGTAAAGGCGGAATACTACCGGGCGGCGCCGCCGAAATCCCGCCGCACGTTGGCTCAGTCATTCGTGGGCATTCGCCACAAGACGGCCTACTACTTCGACCGGGAGGGCCGTTCGATCATCGTCCGCACTTCCAAGATGGAGGTGTTCGCCGTGTTCGTCCCGGACCGCTCGTGGAATGTGACGCCCAACGACCAGCGGTTGATTGACCACGAACAGGGACATTTTGATCTCATGCAAATCGGCGCCTTGCAGGCGCGAATCGCCCTAAAAAAAGAGCTCTCCACGCTCGTCGGACGGGGCGAGTCGAAACAAACTGCGGTCAAAGATCTCGAGCGGCGAACGTCTGAGTTTCTCGCTCGTTTCGATGTCAAAGCGCTCGACGAAAACCGGATCTACGATCGCGACACGCGACACGGGTTGCGGCGCAGCCGTCAGGCCGAACATCGGGCCGAGCAGAAAAAACGGCTCGCCGAACTCACCGAGAAGTTCAAGCCCAAGCCCAAGCCAGCCAAAAAAGCGGGCGGCTGATTCCCGCCGACCGGCTTCTTTACGACGGACCAGGCCGGCTGCGACGGACAACTCGGTGCGAGTTGAAGCCCGGCTTGCCGACGGATATGGTGGAATCCCACGCATCCTCAACGCCCCCGACGATTCCGATGGACATCGGCCAGTTACTGATAAAGATCACGATTCGCGCCGCACTCGCGCTTTACGTCGTTGTGGTCGCCCGCGAGATCACCTACCGCGATCGCCGAACGGACGAAATCGCTCGCTGCTGTTGGGCGACTGCCTGCGTCTCGTTCCTCATCCATGTCGGCTGCGCTTTCTACTTCTACCACTCGATGAGCCACCTGGCGGCTTTCCGGAGTACGGCCCTGCGGACTCGCGAGATGCTGGGTTTTGAATTCGGTTACGGAGTCTATTTCAGCTATCTGTTTGCGCTCATCTGGGCCGTCGACGCCGGATGGTGGCTGCTCAAGCCGGTCTCCTACGTGGAGCGTTCTCGCTGGCTGCACGCGGGCGTCCACTTGTATTTGTTTTTCATCGCCTTCAATGGAGCGGTCATCTTTGAAGGCGGTGTGACTCGTTGGGCCGGAATCGGCGCGAGCGTCGGGTTGACCGGCCTGACTGCTCGAGCCTGGTCCAACGGCCGCTGGCAGCGACAGCCCATCGTTCGTTCGATGGGTTCGAGCGAGTCGTAGCGAGGAGATTGCGCTTGAAAGTAGCCTACTTGACGTCGGGCGCGGCCGGCATGTTTTGCGGGAGCTGCATGCACGACAATACGCTCGCTCGCGCGATGCGTGAAATCGATGTCGACATCGTGTTGACGCCAACTTACACGCCCATCCGCACTGACGAAGAAGACGTCAGCATCGATCGCGTCTTCTTTGGCGGCATCAACGTCTACCTGCAGCAGAAGATCCCTCTCTTTCGTTACCTGCCGGCGTTCGTCGACCGTTTTCTCGATCGCCCCTGGCTGATTCGCATGGCGACCGCCCGCGCGACGGGCGCCAACGCCAAAGAACTCGGCGCGCTGACCGTGTCGATGTTGAAAGGACGCGCGGGGAACCAGCGGAAGGAAGTCAATCGATTGATCCGCTGGCTGCAGGGTCCAGAGCGTCCGGACGTGGTCAATTTCAGCAATATGCTGATCGCCGGTTGCGCTCCGGCGATCAAAGAGTCGCTCGGCGTCCCGCTCGTCGTAACCTTGCAAGGCGACGACATTTTTCTCGAGGACTTGCCCGAGCCTCACCGGGGAAAGTGCCTGGAACTCATTCGCTCGCTCGTCCCCAGCATCGACGCCTTCATCGTGAACAGTCGCTACTACGGGGACTACATGGGCGATCAGTTTTCGATTCCGGCGGACAAGCTGCACGTCGTCCCGCTGGGGCTGGACACCGACGACTTCGCCGGACTCGAACCACGGCCGTCGCGCGAGCATCCGACGATCGGATACCTCGCTCGCCTGGCTCCGGAGAAGGGGCTGCACGTCTTGATCGACGCCTTCATCGAGTTGCACGAGATGGGGAATCATCCCCGCGCCCGTCTGCAAATCGCCGGCTGGCTCGGCGACCACAACCGCAGCTATGTCGACGAGTTGATGAAACGGATCGACTCAGCCGGACTCAGCGAACTCTGCCAGTATGTCGGCTCGGTCGACCGAGCTGAGAAGATTGACTTTCTCCGCTCGATCGATGTGCTGTCGGTGCCGACGGTTTACCGCGAGCCCAAAGGCCTGTTCGTGCTCGAGTCGCTGGCGGCTGGCGTGCCCGTTGTGCAACCCGATCACGGAGCTTTTCCCGAGATGATAGCGCGGCTTCGCGGCGGCGCGATGGTGCCGCCAGCCGATCCGATCAGCTTGGCCCGCGCGCTCGACGAACTCCTCAGCGACGATGACAAACGACTGAATCTGGCGACGGACGGGCACCAGCGCGTTCACCAACACCACAACGCCCGCGAGATGGCGCAGGCGACTCGGGACGTTTGGCGGAGCGTCCTGCCGTGACCCTGGCGGCAATGACACTTGGCGGCAATGACGCGAAAGGCGACGCTACTTTGGCGCAGGCGCTACTTTGGCGCAATGGTGCAAAGCATGCGGCGACCGTGCTGTTGTGGAGGCGATTCGAGTTTGCCGTATTCGAGCAGCTCTTCGATGACGCTTTCCATCACGCGACGACCCTCTTCAATGTGAGCCATCTCGCGGCCACGAAAGAGCACCGACACCTGGACTTTGTCCTTGTGCTGCAAAAAGTTGACGGCCCGCTTCACCTTGAAGTCGATGTCGTGTTCGCCCGTCTTGGGACGAAGGCGTATTTCCTTCGTCTTCGTGTGATGCGCTCCGCCGCCCTGCTTCTTGCTCTTCTCGTATTTGTATTTGCCGTAATCCATGATTCGGCAAACGGGCGGACGTTCGTTCGGCGCTACTTCGACGAGATCCAGTTCGGCTTCTTTTGCGCGGGTCAACGCGTCTTCTGTTTCAAGTATGCCGAGCTGCTCCCCATCCTGAGAAATCACGCGCACAGGTGAGAGGCGGATTTGCTCATTGACCCTAGTCTGACTTCTGTCGATCTTGTAACCCTCTCTTGCTGGAACTGGTGGAGGTGGCCAGCCACATTGCTCGCGACCTCGGGAACTCTGCTAACAATAACATACATCGTCCGGTGAGTATCGGGGACAAGGCTGGCGTGAGTCAACCTAGTTTCCCTAGATTTCGTGCGTGCGACGGAGCGCCCACAAGTGGCAGTGCCACCCACAAAGCGAGCTACCGCTCGGTAGGCGTTCGCCCGCTCCGAATCCGCGCGCGGCCGCCGTTCAAAAACCGCGCGCCGGCGAGCGTCGTTCTGATCGGGGTCACGATCAGTACTCATTCTGCGCCTTGCCACCACCCAAAGCGGGGTCGTTTTCGTGGGTGACGCGGACCAGCCGCTCGTCGATTTCGGCTTGGAATTTGCCGATCGCTTCTTCGAGCGGTACGGCTCCGATATCACCGTCGACTCGGCACCGGATGGAGACCGTCCCGGCTTCGGCGTCGCGCGGGCCGACCACCAAGATGTAGGGAATCAGTTCGTGGCGCGCATCGCGGATCTTGGCGCCGAGTTTCTCGGGGCGGTAGTCGCCTTTGACTCGCAACTTGGCGTCTCGCAGCGCCTGCTCCACTTCGCGGCCGTAGTCCTCTGATTTCTCGCTGACCGTCAGCACGCGAATCTGCTCGGGAGCCAGCCAGAGCGGAAAGGCTCCGGCGAAGTGCTCGATCAGCACACCCATGAATCGCTCCATCGACCCGAGCGGGGCGCGGTGGATCATGACCGGCCGATGCATGGCGTTGTCGGCCCCGACGTACTCGAGCTCAAAGCGCTCCGGCAAGTTGTAGTCCAACTGGACCGTGCCGAGTTGCCATTCGCGGCCCAGGCAGTCGGTGACGACGAAGTCGGCCTTGGGGCCGTAGAACGCGGCCTCGCCAACTTCCGGCTCGGCGTCGAGTCCCGCGTTCCGACAGACTGTGGCGAGCGCCGCCTGCGCGATGTCCCATTGCTCCGGATTGCCGACATACTTGTCGCTGTCCGGGTCCCGAAAACCCAGTCGAACGCGGTAGTCCTTGAGGCCCAGACATTTGAGCACGAACTGGGTCATCTCGATGCAGCCGCGGAACTCCTCCGCCACCTGTTCGTCCGTGCAGAAGATGTGCGCGTCGTCTTGAGTGAACCCGCGGACGCGAGTCATCCCGTTCAGCTCTCCCGATTGCTCGGCGCGGTAAACCGTGCCGAACTCAGCCAATCGCACAGGCAAGTCGCGATAACTTCGCCGCCGCGCCTTGTAGCACATGACGTGGTGCGGGCAGTTCATCGGCTTGAGCAGGTAACGTTCCTGCTGGCCTTCCCAATTTCGTAGCACCTCGATCTTGTCGGCGTCGGCCTCGGCGTCCAGCGCGGCGGATCCGCAATCGCAGCCGAGCAGTTCGATCGTCCGGGCGAATTGCTGTTCCTCATCCGCCGACAGCGTCGCCTCGGGATCGTTGAGTTGCCGCAGCCAGTAGTCGACGATCTGGCCGGCGTCGTGGGTGAACAACGGCGCGAACTGTGAATCTCGATAGTACGGAAAATGACCGCTGGTCTCGTACAACTCCAACCGGCCGATGTTCGGCGTGTAGACGGTTTGGTATCCGCGCTGCTCGAGTTCTTCGCGGACAAAGCTCTCCAGCATGCCGCGAATCATGGCTCCCTTGGGAAGCCAGAGGATCAGGCCCTGACCAACCTTGTCCGGGTTGATCTCGAACAGGTCGAGTTTGCGGCCTAGTTCGCGGTGGTCGCGTTTCTTTTGTTCCTCGATGCGAGCCAGATGCGCGTCGAGGGCCTTCTGTTTGAAGAAAGCAGTACCGTAGAGCCGCTGGAGTTGAGGGCCGTTTTGGTCGCCGAGCCAATAGGCTCCTGCCAGCGACTGCAACTTGAACGCACCGATCTTGCCGGGGCTGGGAATGTGCGGTCCGCGACAGAGATCGACGAATTCACCCTGCCGATAGAAGGAGACCGTATCTTGTTCGTTGAGGCCGCCGGCGATGTGTTCCACTTTATACTGCTGATCCAAATCGCGGCAGATCTCGACCGCCTTGTCGCGCGGCTCGACCACGCGCTCGAACGGCTCATCGAGCTCGATGATCTTCCGCATCTCGGCTTCGATCTCTTCGAAATCGGACTCGGAGAGCGGTTTGTCGCCCAGGTCGAAGTCGTAGTAGAAACCGCTCGACGTCACCGGGCCGAACGCCAGTTGCACGTTCTCGCGAATTCGCATGACTGCGCGAGCCATCACGTGTGCGCACGAGTGGCGCAGCACCTTGAGCGCCTCGGGGTCTCGATCCGTGAGTATCGCCAACGACTGCTCGTCTTCGGCCATGACGTAGTCGAGTCCGACGACGGTTCCATTGACGACAGCCGCAACGGCGGCTTTGGCCAGCCGCGACCCGATCTCGGCCGCCACGTCGAGCGGCGTGACGGGGTGATCGTATTGTCGAGTACTTCCGTCGGGTAGCGTGATCTTGGGCATATTGGTTTTGTGACTGGGGGCGATCGACGAATTGGCTGCGCGCGCGGCGAACTTTTCATGCGTTGCGCGTAAAGTATAAGTACGAAGAAACTTCCAGCAAGGGAAGGTTCACTCGCTGGAAACGCCGCCGCGCGGTCCGCGAACCTCGAGCCCATCCGCCACTTCCGTCTACTCGCCCAAATCACGTCCCGTTGATTTTGAAAGGGTTTTGCTATAATGCGAGCTTTCACAAAGCTTCCGGGCGGTTAGCTCAGTTGGCTAGAGCGCCACGTTGACATCGTGGAAGTCGTTGGTTCAAGTCCAATACCGCCCACTGTTTTAA
>JASMLW010000291.1 GCA_030748485.1 Pirellulaceae bacterium | reverse complement strand
GCGGGGCCACGCGAGTGTGGAACGTTGGATGCAGCCGGAACGTCTGGTTCACCCGTGCTCAAGCACGGGCCTATGCCGCCTGCGGCGGAAGAGGGCGTAAACGTCCTCGGCTTTTGGAACGCGGTGGCGCGGGGCGACGCGAGTGTGGAACGCGGACGCGCGGGGCCACGCGAGTGTGGAACGTTGGATGCAGCCGGAACGTCTGGTTCACCCGTGCTCAAGCACGGGCCTATGTCCGCCTGCGGCGGAGGAGGGCGTAAACGCCCTCGGATTTTGGAACACGGTGCGCGGGGCCGCGCGGAAGTGGAACGCTGCCCCCAAAGGACGAGTCAGGCCTTCAGGGCGACGGGGTCGGGGGGATTTCCGTACCCAGGGCGGCGCTTCGCTCTGCCCTGGGCTGACATGTTGCGGCCCCTGCGGGGCAAAGAAATGCGGGGAGCTACGAACAGCCACGCAATGCCAACGATGTCACCAGAATGTCACCAGTGGTTTCGGGAGCCAGCAAAAAAAGGACTTGGAGCGATTTGCTCTAAGTCCTTTGCCGCCATGAGTGCGGGTGAGAGGAGTCGAACCTCCACGCCCTTAACGGGCACAGGAACCTGAATCCTGCGCGTCTGCCAATTCCGCCACACCCGCGTCGCGGTCTCGCGCCGGTCGAGTCGACCGACCACGGATTTATAGAGAATTCTCCGCTCAGCGACAAGCGGTCAAGTCAGTAGCGCGGCACGCTCGAATCGATCTCCACCGACCACGCCTCGATGCCGCCGTCCATGTTTTGGCAACGTTCAAAACCCATTTGCCGGAGCCATTGAACGACCTGCATGCTGCGTCCGCCGAGATGGCAATGGACGACGACGTGGCGATCCTTCAGCTCGAGTAGTTGCTGTTGGCGAGCCTGCATGTGGCTCATCGGCTCCAACACCGAGCCGGCGATCTTGGCCACCTTGTATTCGGATTCCTCGCGGCAGTCGAGCAACACGAAGTCCGCTCCGCCCTCCAGCAATTCATTGACGGACTGAACAGAGATCTGAATCGGCAACTCTTCAACATTCATGGGATCAGTTAGAATCGCGGAACATCGTGATGATGACGTTGTGTTGGTGACGTTGTGTTGGTGACGTTGTGATGACATTGTGTTGGTGGGCGATCGCCACCGCGAGCGGGTCGGAGCAACCATAGCGGGTCGCGCCGGGGCTGTCCAGACTCCCGCCAAGGGTCACTCACTGCGAACCCGGTCGCCACAACCCCTGTCGAACTCACCTGTACCCCACATCCTTTGACTCTTTCACTCCGACTCGAAACCTCGCGTTCCATGGCCGTCACTATCGATCCTCAAGCCGCACGACAGTTCGCCGTAGAAGTTGTGCGGACCCTGCGCGACGCCGGCTTCGAAGCGCTGTGGGCGGGCGGGTGCGTGCGCGACCAATTGATCGGGCGCGAGCCGAAGGACTACGACGTCGCCACGGACGCGCGGCCGGAGCAAGTTCGCGATGTATTCGGCCGCCAACGAAGTTTGCCGATCGGAGCCGCCTTCGGAGTAATCACCGTGCTCGGTACGCGAGCGAGCGGGCCAATCGAAGTCGCCACTTTCCGATCGGACGCCGACTACAGCGACGGACGTCGGCCGGACGGCATTGTCTTCACCAACGCCGAGAACGACGCGCGGCGGCGAGACTTCACGATCAACGGGTTATTCTTCGACCCGCTCGAGAACCGCCTGATCGACTATGTCGGTGGGCGGGAGGACTTGCAACAAGGGGTGATTCGCGCGATCGGCGACGCCGGCGAACGAATTGGCGAGGACAAACTGCGGATGCTGCGGGCCGTTCGATTCGCCGCCACGTTCGACTTCTCGATCGATGCTTCGACGGCTGAAGCCATCCGCGACTCGGCCGCCGACATTGTCATCGTCAGCGCCGAGCGCATCGCGGAAGAACTGCGCAGAATGCTCGTGCACGCTCACCGCCGGCGGGCCGCCGAACTATTGGCTGAGACACGGCTGTTGCATCACATTCTGCCCGAACTGGCTTTGTCCCTAGGCTCCTCGCTGGACGATCGGGAAGCGGGACCGTGGCGTCAAACGCTCGACCTGTTGGCCAGCCAAGTCGAACCGCCGTTTTTCTCCGCGCTGACTGGACTCTGCTTCTTCGGTTTGCAGAGATCGGGCGACGCCTTCACACTAGCGCGTGCAATCGCCGTCCGGCTCAAGTTGACGAATGCTGAGTCGCGGGGAATCGAACATCTGCTCAAATACGAGACCCCGATTCGCGCCGCCGCCACCTGGCCGTGGCCCCTGATTCAACGAATCCTCGCGCTGTCACGCGCGGCGGAGTTGGTCCAGTTCGCCAGCGATGTCAGTGCGATACAGAACGGTGATCCAGAGTCGATCGAGTTTTGCCGGGCGAAGCTAGCCTTGCCCACCGATGTACTCAACCCCCCTCCGCTCATCTCCGGCGACGACCTGCGCGACGCCGGACTGTCCCCTGGACCGGCGTTTCGGGACATCCTGGAACAAGTTCGCGATTTACAATTGATGGGGCAACTGTCCGACGCGGGCGACGCGCTGCAGTGGGTGAAAGAGCGCTGGCCCGAGCTGTTTTCACCCTGACAAAACGAGATCATAGGGGATGCAACTGACGGAGACCGCTCTGGCGACAAGGCGAAGAACGTTGCGCCCACCGACACTAGGAACTGCGATGGATAAGAAAGCCAAAAAGAAGCTCGACGTCATCAACAAATCGCTCCAGAAGTTGCGCAAGCAACTGTCCGGCGCTCGTCAGCAAGATGATGAGCCAGGAGAAATCGAACGCCTGGAAGGCGACATTGCATCTCTCGAGCAGCAGGCCAAAGAACTCAAAGAATCGTAGTCGACGGATCGTCCGCGACTATTCCAGGTTGTTGTCGTTATTCCAGGTTGTTGTCGTCGGCCGCCGCTTGGCGATGCACGGGGTCGAGCGGACGATAAACCCCCGGCTCGTCCACGCCGTCACCATCCCAATCGCCCGTGACGGGTAGTTCGCCCGCTCCGCCCAGTTCAAACACTTTGTCGTGAGCGTCCAGTTCGCGATTGTGATTCGTGTCCAATGTCCAAGCGCCGTTTCGGTAGACGCCGATGTCGTCGACGCCATCGCCGTCGAAGTCTCCCACGACGGGCAAGTCACCCGCCTGTCCGAACGTGAACGACCCGTCGTGGTCGTCACTCCAACGCCCGTCGCCGTTCAGGTCGAGACGCCATTCGCCGTTGCGGAAGACGCCGATCGAACTCACCCCGTCGCCATTCCAATCACCGGCGATGGCTTTGTCGTGCGCCATTCCGTAAGCGAACACGTGGTCGATGACGTCGGCTCGCGTCCGCTCTTGCGACGTGTGTTGCAAAAGCCGCTCGCCGGATGTGGCGTCGTCAATGCGAGGCGGGACGTTCTTGGGGCGCGGTTGCGGCGGATTGTAGGAATCCGGCAACCCCGGGTCGCGTTCAATGGCCAACGGGTCGCGCGCCCAAACCGGTCCGAAGATGCCGATGTCGTCTTTCCCGTCGCCGTCCCAATCGCCCGTCACGGGCTGGTCTTGATTGGAGCCCAGACGAGCCCACAGGTCCGTCTCATCCCAACGGCCATCGCCGTTCAGATCGAGATACCACTCGCCGCCGTAGAAGACCGCGATGTCGGTGACGCCGTCGCCGTTGAAATCACCGGTGACGGGAATGCCGCCCGCGATGCCGAACCTGGACTTCCGAATCACCTCGCCGTCGTTCACCTGAATCCACTCAGCGGATTGCATCGGCGTGGCTTGCCAATTGGCCTGATCGAGATGACTGACCGAAAGCCAAACCGACCCCGTCTCGCCCTCAGCGGCGAGCCGTCCGCGAGGCATACCGGCGTTGATCACGCTCAAGTGCCAGGAGTATCCGCCGGCCCCCGCAGTACCGTATGTCGGTATCGTCTGCGGAGCAGGGGGCGGAATCAGGCGCGGCAGGGGTTGCGGAGGCAACGGCGGATTCGCCGGCGGTGGGAGCGGCGGCTCCGGCGGTTCAGGTGGCGGAGGGGGAGGCAGCACTTGAACGACGACTTCGCTGAAGTTATTCAGTTGCGACGCCTGTCCGACGCCCAGTGGAATGCGAATGATCGCGTCGTGACCAGGGTTCGTCGTGAGTTGTTGCAGAAACGCTGCGCTCACTGGCTCACCCCGGTTAATGGGGATTCCGGACGTCGTTCCAGCAGTGTCGATGCCATCGAAGAACCCCGCTGGATGCACTTCGTAGACCGCGTAGTTGCCCGAGGGCAATCCGGTGAATTCGTAGAACCCATCGCCGTTCGTCGCCGTCCGCAAGGGACCTGGCGAGTAGACGCCCGGCAACGCGTCCGAAGCCATGATCGGCTCGCCCGACAAACCGTTCCGCAACTCGAGAATCACTCCAGCCAGCGGCGTATCATCGGGCGTGAACTCGCCATTGCGAATGCTGCGCAGATTTGCGGGCGGCTGCCCGTTCTCGGTGACGATGGGAGCGCCGTCTTGGAAGACGTAGCCCGACAATGTCGCCGGCGGCGTCTCGCAGAAGTTGTAGTCGACCAAATTGACGGCGTCGGCGTCGATTGAAACGGCGGAGATCACGTCGGCGAATTGATCGTCCCCGCCGTTGGAACCGGCCACTTGGCCGCCGTGGAAATAGTTGCTTGGCTGTACTTCGACAACAATGTATTCACCAGCCGGCAACTCATCGAACTGGTAGGCGCCGTCGGCGTCCGTCGTTGTCGACTGGAGCAATTGTCCAGATCCACTCAGCAGGTGGATTGTGACGCCTTCGAGTCGCACTTCGTCGGGATCGATCTGACAGTCGCGGTCGGGGTCGACGTGAACGACGCCGCGGAGACTGCCGAGCCGTTCGCCGAAGTTGTAGTTGACGCCGTCACTGGCTCCGGTGGCGGGGTCGAGATGAATCTGGTCGAGGACGTCGTTGGCGGACACGATCCCGACAACCGCTCCATTGACCTGCCCGGGCGTATCTTTGCCGTCGACCCAATCGGCCGGGTGCTCTTCCACCAGGCGGTATTCACCGGGCGCCAGACGATCGAAAAGGTAGAAGCCGTCGGGGTCGGTAACGGCCGTCCGCGGCGTTCCGCCGGCGTCGAGAACGGGTTGACCGGCCGTGTCGGTTAGGCGGATCACCACGCCGGCAATCGCTTCTTCGCCGTCGGCCGGCTCGCGGAGCCCATCGTCGTCGCGGTCGTGGTAGACGAATCCGCTGAGCGATCCGAGATGTTCGCAGAAGTTGTAGTCTCGCAGGTGGACGTGTCCGCCGCCGATCTGAATGTTGCTGATAATGTTGTCAACGGACGCATCGCCGAGACCGCTGCCGACAACTTGACCACCGGAGAAGAACTCCGCGGGCTGCGTTTCCACGACCGTGTAGGAGCCGACTCGCAAGTCGTTGAACTCGTATCGACCGCTGGCGTCGGTTCGCGTTTCGATCCGATTGCCGTCGGCGTCGATGAGCGTGATCAGGACGCCTTCGATTCCCGCCTCGGTCAGATCGAATTCACAGTCGCGATCGGGATCGGCGTGAACAAAACCTTGAATCGAGCCGAGCCGCTCGCCGAAGTCATAACGCACACCGGCGTCTTCGGGCAGCAGTTCGATCTCGGTGATCATGTCGGGTTCGACGGCGGCTCCTTCGGCAACTTGTCCGACGCCGAAACGATCGACGACTCCAGCAGCGTCTTTGCCGTCAAACCATCCAACCGGCTGAATCTCTTGTAGCTTGTAGACACCCGGCGGGACGACGTCGAACGAATAGCAGCCGTCGTCGTCAGTCAGGGTGAAGGCCACCAGCGATCCACGGTCGTCGATCAGTTCCATGCGGACGCCGCCGATTCCTTCTTCTCCCGCTTCGCGGACGCCGTCGTCGTCGCGATCGTGGTAGACACAACCGGCGATCGACGCCGGTCGAGACTCGGCGAAATCGTAATCGATCGCCGCCAGTCCACCGATCGGAATCGAGATCGAGGTCAACACGTTGTCGGTCAAGTCGGCACCGACAGCGGCCCCGGCGACGGCGCCCGGAATCGAGCCAACGCTGATCGGGTAATCGACCGGTTGTGTCTCGCGGACTTCGTAGACTCCCGGCTCGAGTCCCCAAGAGGTGTCGAACAGATAGTCGCCATGCGAATCCGTAACCGTTTGCACGAGGGCTCCCGAGGCCGATGTGGCGGCGTCGAAGCCGCCGCTGGCGTTCTGCTTGAACAGCGAGAGCGTGACGTTTTCGATGCCGATCTCACCGTCCGGCGTGTCCTGAATCAGGTCCATGTTTCGATCGTAGAAGACCGTCCCGGCGATCGTGATGGGGATGATCTCCTGCTCCAACTCGACGACGACCCCCGCCGTCCGGTCCCGAATCCCATCCTGGTCGTCGGTCGTTACATCGAGACGGGCTCCGAGCGCGCCGGCGGCGTCATCCAATTGCCCGTCGTACCGGTTGGCGAAAGTGCCAACACCAGTGGCGTCGACAAATCCGGGAGCGGCAACGTGCGCCGTGAAAACCGATCCGTGGAATTCAGCGCCCGACGTGAGCGGATCAAAACCGTCGTTGATCTCGACGATGTCGGTCTCGGTGGGGTCAAACCTCAACACCTCGTCCACATCGACGGTGAAGCGGAACGTGTCGCCCGCGAAAAAACCGTTGAACTCAAGAGACAGTTGGGACGTCCCGTCGACGACGGCTCCGCTGACGGACGAGCCGGCGCGGATGCCGCCCGCGGCGTCGCGAATCTCACCCAGCTGAAGCGGAAACGCCTGGTCGGCCCCAAAGCCGTTGCTGGTGGCGGAGGGCGGAGTGTTCTCCGTGTCGAAGAAGACGTCGCCCAACCCAAAGCCGGGCGCGTTGCCGTGGTTGTGGATTTGGTCGCCGTCGATGATGACGCGTTTGAGCTCAGACCCCGCGGCGCCGCCCTGGAAAGTAATCTCAAACGTATCACCGCGGTTGTCGTTGCCCGAATCTTCTTCGATATAGACAGCGGCGACGAATAGCGGATCGGCGTCCAGCATCCGCCGCGGTTCCATCGTCTCAAAACGGCAGCGGCGATCGAGCGGCGAGAAGAACTCCGAGCGTCGCTTCGCGTTGCGAGACGACTGGCAGCGCTCTTTAAGTCGCTTGATGAATTCCACAGTACACCTCCATGTGTCCCGATTGCTCAAATGCCGCGGTTACTGCGGTGTCCGCTCTCGCACGGGCCGGCTATTAGTCGTTCGTCGAACGCGGCCGTGCTCGTCCAATCGCCAAATTCGCACCGTCGTGTCAAAGCTACCTGACGCCAGCACGCCGTCGTCGCACGACAGCACGGCGATGCTGCCGGTGTGACCGGTCAGCGTCTGCTCGACGCGTCCCTCGTCGAGGTTCCAGATCGTGATCTTGTTGTCGCTTCCGCCAGTGGCCAGCAGGTGGTCGCCCACGAGCGACAGAGCGAACACTTTTCCGCTGACGAGCGGCAGAGTCCGCAGTTGATCGGATTCAAGGTCCAACGTCTTGATGCTCCGGTCGTCGCCGCACGTGATGACGTATCGACCCGTTCGATCGAAGGTGATGTCGCGAATTCGCCGGCCGTGCGGGGCGTATTCGTGCACCTGATCGCCCGACTCCATATTCCAAACTCGCACCTTGCCGTTGCGCCCGCCGGCAACCAGGAGATTGTCGAACGGCGAGAAGGCGACCGCCCGCGTGTCGCGGCAGGGGCAGTCCAATTGAAACTCCAATTCACCACTCGTCACCGAATAGACGCGAAGTTGACTTTCGAAGACGGCGGCGGCCAGCTTGTCTCCGGCGTGATTGAACTGAACGTTCTCGATCACGTGAGGCAGCTTCTCGATGCGCCGCTTCTCGCGGCCGGTCGGCAAGTCCCAGAAGATCAAACGGCGATCATGGCCGGCCGTGACCAAGAGTTGCCCGTTTGCGGAAACGTCCAGAGCGCGAACCCAGTCGGTATGCCCCTCCAACCGGTGCACGAGTTTTCCGGTTTCTGTGTTCCACACGAGAACATCGTGGTTGTCGCCAGCCGCGACGACGAGATTCCCGTTCGGTTGAACTCGGATCGCCGTGATCACGGGCGACTTCTGTTCGCCAGTTTCGGGAATTCGGAGCACGAAGTTGGCCAGGGACGGAGTCTCCTCACCGCGCGCGGTCCACGCTCCCAGGAAGAGACAACAGATGGTGATGGAGGTCAGGCAGCGGGACATAACGCCGCTCGGGGTTTGAGTTTTTCGCATGCGCAAATGTAGCGCGGTTACATCGTCATCCTTACTATCGGCGCGACTATCCGCCTCGCCGCAGCCGATCCAACAAGAAGAACTCGCCGTATAGAGACTTCTGACAACGCCCGGCCCCCCGACGCCTCACAACCCGGACAACCGCTATAGTTTGAAGCCATCGGCGGGCGTTGCTAAGATGAGTTCCCCACTTCAGCGCCCGCCAACCGCTCCCTCAACCATGCGCGACCAAAGCAGTTGGAGTATTCGCATTTGCCGCTGGGCCGGCGTGGAAATCCGCCTCCACGTCCTGTTTCTGTTGTTCGCCGCCGTCGCTCTCTTTCTCTCCGCGACCGACGACGCCCCGCCCTCGGCGCTGATCTGGCTGAGTCTGGGGATCCTGCTTATCAGCGTCGCCCTGCACGAGTTCGGTCACGCTCAGGCGGCGGCCAGGTTCGGCGCGCCGGTCACCCGGCTGCTACTGGCACCCTATGGAGGCGTTGCGCCCATCCGAGTTGCTCCCCGCAATAGTCGAGTTGAGTTGGTGATTTCGTTGGCCGGCCCGTTCACCAATCTCCTCATCTGCGCAGCCGCCTGCGCCATCGTCGTTGGTCAGCATGGGCGCGACGCCGTGTTGCCGTTGCTGCGCCCATTCGAACCCACCGGTCTATTCGGCGAACAACTCGCCTGGATCACGGTCGCCAAGTTGGCCATCTGGATCAATTGGACGCTCGTATTGATTAATCTGATTCCCGCGTTTCCCTTTGACGGCGGGCAGATGCTGAGAGCCGCGATTCTTTTGATCTGGCCGCTGTGTACTCAAAAGACCGCCGTCAATGCGGTCGCCAACACGGCCAAAGTGACGTCCTGTCTTGTCGTCCTCGCCTGCGTCTTTCTGTGGGGACGATCACCTGAGGCAGCGCCCACTTGGTTCGCTTTGACATTGCTCGGCATCCTGGTGTTCTTCAGCGCCAATCACGAGCAGTACCAGCCGCTTCCCGAAGACGATCTGCTGGAAACGCTCACGACGGATCCTCACGCACCGCCCGGGCCATTGGGGCGTTGGGTCGAACACCGTCGCCACGAAAAAGAACAGCGGGCGATCGAGCAAGCCGAACAGGACGACGCGGAAATGGATGCCGTCCTGGAACGTCTTCACCAATCCAGTTTGGGCGAGTTGAGCCGGTCCGATCGCGATCTGCTCAAACGCGTCAGCCAACGCCTGCGAGATCGCGATACGCGACCGTTGAGCTAGCGGCGTTTCGACGATCTGCTCGGTGGATCGCCCGCTCCACCAGTGGAATTGTCTCAGTCATCGCCGCCACTGCAATCGGCAAGACCAGCCAACTTGATAGGGGAAAACCGCCATCAGCCCCCCCGCGACAGTAGGCAGCGTGCCTAGGACCTAGAGTTACTTGGCAGGATTGCGCACCAATGCGCGGTCTGGACGTGTGGCGTGACCACAAGAGCGACCTTGTTCGCTTCTTCCGGTCTTCAGTGCCGCGTGTACATGCTGTTGTCACCCACTTATCAGCATCCAGGTCCATGGCTTCGTCAATCGCACAAACGAGAGCGATACGCACCGCGCCGGCGGAGATCGTCGACGAGGCGGTGACCGCCGTGCAGCTGCGATTGCGCTCGGCGTTCGACGCGTCGTTCTCGATTTGGCACGGACCGTCCGGCAGGCTGGTCGCCCCAGCCGACAACGTCCCCGTCGGAGAGCATGGCGTTCGAAGCCTCCTCGTTCGCGCAGTCGCCGACTGTCGAGAACCGCAAATGCTGCGTGAGGAGACGGGCGTCGCCACCCTGGCGATTCCACTTCGCCACCCTCACCAAGACGTCCTTGTCGCCGTCGTCGATCTCGCTCTCTTCTCGGAAAGGGAACTGGATTGGGATGTTGTCGCCGATTGGCTCGATGTCGCCCCCGCTGCGGCGAAGCAGTGGTGGGACCGATCCGAGCGTTGGACGGTCAACGCGGCTCTGCGTCTGGCGTCGTCGGAATCCGACCACTATCAGCTGCAAGCTCAAGCGGAACAGTTGAAGGTGGAAGTTGACAAGACGTCCCTGAACCTGACCAAGATGTACGAAGAGATCTCATTGCTCTACACGATCTCGCAAAACCTCAGCGTGTCGAAGTCGGACCGCGAACTGGGAGACATGGCGCTGGAGTGGCTGGCCGAATGCGTTCCGGCCGAAGCGGTCGTGCTGCAACTGCTGCCCATGGGTCGCCCGGAGGATACCTACGAGGCCCAGCAATCGCCGATTCTGGTTTGTTCGACCGAGTCGCCGGTGAGCAACGAAGAGTTCTCGGAGATGGTTCGATCGCTCGAAGCGTTGCCCGCCAACGGGCCGATTGTCGCCAACCGATCGGTGACGAGTGGACCGGGTTGGAAGCTCCCTCAAGTTCGGCAGGTCACGCTGGCACCGATGGTGGAGGGTTGCAACCTGTTCGGCTGGCTCGCTGCAATCAACCATGTTGACGACGACGAGTTCGGGTCGATTGAGGCTACGCTGCTCAACACCATCGCAGCGATCTTGGGAACGCATAGCGGCAACGTTGAGCTCTACCGGCAACAGGGCGAGTTTCTGGCCAACGTCGTTCGCGCTCTCACGTCGGCGATCGACGCGAAAGATCCGTACACGTGCGGCCATAGCGACCGAGTGGCTCGCATCGCTGTTCGACTCGCTCGCGAGTTGGAACTCAACGAAAGCGAACTGCACACAATTTATATGGGCGGTCTGCTGCACGACGTGGGTAAGATCGGCATCGACGATCGCGTCTTGAGGAAGCCCGGGTCATTGACGGACGAAGAGTTCGAGCACATCAAACTTCATCCCGAACTCGGCTACAAGATTCTCAAGGACGTCCGCCAGTTCGAACACCTGTTGCCGATCGTGCTCCACCACCACGAACAGTGGGACGGTGAGGGATACCCTGCTGGCCTAGCCGGCAAAGATATCCCTCAATTGGCCCGCATCACGGCGGTCGCCGACGCCTACGACGCGATGACGAGCGATCGACCGTACCGCAAAGGTATGCCAATCGACCAGGTGGAGCGGATCTTTGAATCGGGGAATGGCAAGCAATGGGACCCCCGCGTGATCGCCGCATTCTTTGCGGCCGAACGCGACATTCTCGAGATCAGCCGACACGAGCGAGCCGCTCTGTCGCTGGACGTTTCCCGCTGGACGGGCCAACTGCCGAAGGCTCCGTGACGTCGGAGTAGTCGGTCGCCTCGAACGCGGCCGGCTTTACTCCTCCGACGACGGGGATTCATTGCGAGGGCCGCTGGGCGACGACGACGCGCTCGTGTCGCCGCAGCCAATCGGCGATCTCACCGCGCAGGTCCCAAGCGGCGGGGATTCTGCGCAGCACGACGTCTCCCTCACTTGCCAAAGCTCGTCGCGCCGCCAGCAGCTCGCTCTCCACAAACGCCAGAAACGTCGCCTGCTCGTCGTCAGTGTATTCGTGCCGCAGCAGATCAACCGTTTCGCCGCCGCGGTGACGGCGCAGCGACACGACCCGGCCGTGTTCGGCTTTTTGCAGTCGATCGCCCGAAAAAGCCCGCCGCAGTTGTCCAGCCTCGTTGAATTGGAAAACCGGGTCGGCTCCAAAGTAAAAGCTCACCGCGCCGTTCGGACGCACGCCGACAAACAACACGCGTCCACCTGGCAACTGAACTTCGCCGCGCCGCTCAAACGCGGTCGCCTCGCGCATCAGATCTTCGCGTTCGCGTTCGATTCGCGCCATCGATGTCGAACCTCAATCATCAAGGTCAGCGATCGGGTCAACTCGCCACTCGCAGCCGTTCGACGACACAATCCCGTCGACTCTCACGGCCTCACGTCGCAGAATCGCCAAGCCCACAATGTTCCCGTCGAGCACCGCGGCTGACGTGAGATGGCCGGCCGGCTTGTCCTCCACCGTGAATTCCACCGCGTCACTGGTCGGCTCGTCTCCCTTGCGGGTCACACGAGCGAGCAGCCAGTTGACGCGGCCCATCGCATCAAGCCTGGCGACCGTTTCTTGGCCCAAGTAGCAGCCTTTATTGAAACTGATCGCCGTCGCGTCCCGAGCCAGCTCCTGAGGCAATCTCGACGAGGTCACTTCGGCTCCAAATTCGGGATACCCGGCGACGATCCGCATGCCGGTCAGCGTCTGAGCATCACCCTCGCGCGCTCCGGCGGTGGCCAGTTTCTCCAACCACTGCGAGCAGCTCTCAGCCGGACAACGGAACTGCCACGAGTACTCTCCGTGATTCCGATTGAGCCGGAGCGTGGCGGCGGCCGAGACGACGGCGGCTGTGAGGGGTGTCGCGTCGAGCGTCACACGGCCAACGTTGGCGCACACGGAGCTCGCGCCGGGGCCGACAACATCGATCGTCGCCCAAACGCCGGAGCGATCGGTGAATTCAACGTCCTCCGAGACAACAAAGTGCTCCAGGTGACTTATCAACTCGGTCGCGGCACCGGGCGCGGTGACAACTTCCAAGCCGCTGTCGGATCGATAGACTTCGGCAAACCCGATCGTCTTTCCTTGAGCGTCGCAAAAGAAAACTTCGCATCCATCGCCGACCGCCAACTTGACGACGTCGTTGGTGCAGAATCCCTGCAGGAAAGCGACCGCATCGTCGCCCGTCACTTCGATTTGGGATCGATCAGTTCGCACGAACCGGCAGTCAGTTCGCGGCTGTTCGCCGTCAGCGTGTGCGGTCATGTGAGATCAGCGTCAGTTGTCGGCTGCGTAGGGGCTGGCGAACTGCGCGTCGCCGAGCAGAATGCACGACTCGCATCGTTGACTCAAATGAGTCACATCGTCCGGTTGGGGCACATGCCCAATCCCCAAATCCTCGACGTCGTTTTCGTCGAGTTGACTGAGCAGGTAAACATGCGATCGGCCGCGCAGTTCGGCCAACAGCGCGGCCGACATCGCGTCCGGAGAGTCGGACGTGCGGATGGCCTGCAAATCTTCGTCGGTCAACTCGGGCGACGCCAGTCTCTGCAGCGCCGGTCCAGGCGGTTCGGCCAGGTCCGTGCACAGGACAATCGCCCCATCATCGTCCGCGACATTCATGGCGGCGTGAAGGGCGCGTCCCACGTTGTCCCAGGTCTGGAGTGCGGGCGGTCCGTCGACCGCGGCCACCACCAGCTTCGCCCGCCGCGGAGCCTGCAACCGCCAGAGACTCCTGACGATCGAAGCGCCTTCTCGCTCCACGGCGCGGCAGTCACCGGCGAGAACTCGGACGATCGCGCCCGATGGAGCGGGAGCAACTTGGATGGTGAATTGCGCTCCGAGCAACCAGGCCGCCTCGTCCGCCTCTTGCTTCCGCCGCGCCGGATCGCGTGATTCAGGCGACCAAAAACGCTTCTGCGTGCGGGCGTCGGCGAATTGCGGAAAGACGCTTCCGTAGACGCCGGAATAACCGAGCGAATCGAGATCTCGCAGCACGCCGATCGGCAACACGACATCGGCGTCCGTCAACTCGCGATTCAGATAGATCGGTTCTCCATCCGCCGAGGCCGCCAGATAGGCGAGCTCATCTTGCTCTTCGGCGTGATGACGTACGAAACGCATCTCATCCCGCACGTCGCTGGGAATGGCGGCGGCGACATCGGCGTCGTCGTCCGCGACGAGGACTGTGATTTCCGACGGGGACGCCGCGCCCGACAATAACGCGTGCACGACTCCGGCGAGCACTTGGTCCGCTTGCGGCACGGCGTTCTCCAAGGCGATCGCGATGCGATCGCCCGGGATGGTCGCCAGCGAGATGGAGGGGAAATCCAGCGGGTCGTGCAGCGCGGCGGCGACGGCGGCCGGCGTATCGCTCAACGGCTCGAACGGCAGCTCCGTCCAATCGGCGACGACGGCGACCGGCGGCACAGCCAACTCGAGGTGATTGCCGTCACCGTAGCGAAGTTGTTGACTCATCAGTTCACCCGCGTGATTGAGGAGCATCTCCCATCGGCTGCATGATAGTTTTGCGTTTGCGACGAGGTCAAGGAGCCGATGTTTACGTGGACGGTTGAAATCCGAATAATCGACAGCAGCAGGGCATCTTTCTTTTTTGGCGCCGCGCCGCCCATCCGCGGGCGGCGAAATCGGCCTGGACGACGATGACGAACAACGACGCGGCAGAGGAAGAACGAGTCATGGAAAATCAGCTGTGTGGCGGCGGTCGCTGGTGTGGCGGCCGCGGAGGCCGTCAATTGATTCTCGCCGGCTGTCTGGCGATGGGATTCATCGCCGCCATCGGCTGCCGTTCGAAACCGTCCTCAAAACAGCCCGCCAAACTGTCGGCCGACGAAGTACTGGTGAAAATGCTGGACGCCTATTCGAGCGCGGAAAACTATCGCGATAACGGCACGATATTTCTGCGCTACAAGGAAGGTTCATCTCCGCATATCGACAGCGCTCCGCTTTCGGTCTCCTACGCCCGGCCCAATCGGATCCGCGTGCGAGCCTATCAAACTGCGCTGGCCTGCGACGGTGAGTGGTTCCTGGCGACGATCAAGGATACGGCCACCGCGAATATGGACAACCAATTCCTGAAAAGGCCGGCGCCGCAAAGTTTGTCCATCGAGGCGTTGATGGACGACCAGATTCTGGCGCAGCTGATTCAAAGCGGCCTGGGCAGACAACCGATCCAACTGGAGCTGTTGCTCGGTGACCATCCTCTCCAACTGTTCCTGGGGGAGCAAGCCGAGCGCACGCTCGCCGACGACGCCAAGATCGACCGTCACACATGCCATCGCGTCGACGTCGTGACGGAAGAGGGAAAGTTCCGCTTCTGGATCGACAACGAAACGTTCCTCCTCTACCGGCTCGAGTACCCGACGGACAAGATCGAAGAAGAACTCAGCCAGATGGCGTCCTCGATTGGCGACGTGTCGCTCGTCGCCGAGTTTAGCCGAGCCACATTCGCGGCGAGCGAGAACACGTCCTTCAAGATCAAGTCTCCGGCGAAAGCGAAAGTCGTGCGGCGGTTCGTCGCGCCCCCGCAACCGCTACCGACAAATCTCTTCGGTCAGCGAATTGAGGGGTTCGAATTCACAGACGCGGTCAGCGGCGAACGCGTCGATGACGAACAAATGCTCGGCCGCACACAAGTGATGATCTGGTTCAACGATCATCCGGCGGGAAAGGCGTCGCTGCAGTTGCTCGAGCAGGTCAAGACGGCGTTCGAAGGTGACGCGGTCGACTTCTATGGAGTCGCTGTCGAGCCACCCGAAGTCGGCACTGCCGAGATCGCCGAGCGTCTGCGGGCGTGGGACGTCGATGTGCCCCTGCTGCGCGACACGAAAGCCGTGGGGCGAGACTTGTTTCAGGTGCAACTGCTCCCGACGGTCATCGCCATCGACGGCGACAACGTGTTGCACGTCTTTGACGAAAGTCACAATCCACGACTCGCCGCTGAGCTGCCGAAGGTCCTCGAGTTGCTCGCCCAAGGCGAGAACATAGCGGCCGATATCCTGCAGGGAGCCGAAAATGAGCAGTTGGTTTACCAACGCTCGTTGATCGCCGCGGGCCTCGACCCCAAGGAGGCCTCGCCCGCCGCGACGAAGCCGACCTTCCCCAAACGGACTCGCCCGTTTCATCTGTCCCTCGAAGAGGCGTGGTCCACGACAGACATCACCGCGCCCGGCAATCTGCTGCAACTCGATGGCGAATCGCAGCGGGTGCTAGTGCACGAAGGGTTTCGGTCGATCGCAGTGCTCGGTCCCGACGGGAGTGTCCAGAGTCGCCACAGCCTGGACCTGCCGGAGGGACAGTCGGTCAGCTTCGCTCGACACTACCGTTCCGCCGCGGGCGTCGACCACTTTCTCGTCGCCGACATCCTCGGCAAACAAGTGCATGTGTTCGACGGCGACTGGAAACGAGTGCTCAGCTATCCGCCGCTGAGCCAGCAGCACGAAGGCATCCGGGATGCGGTCATCTGCGACCTCGAGCAAAACGGAAAGGTGGGCGTCTACATCGGATTCTGGAATCTGATCGGAGTCCAGGGCGTGTCGCTGGACGGCGAACGACAGTGGAGCAACCGAGTCTGCAGCGCAGTTCAGTCAGTCGCTCTGTCGACGCCGAACGCGCTGGGCTGGCGAAAACTGCTGGCCACCGGTGACACGGGAGCCATTCATCAGATCAACCACTTTGGTAATCACGATCCGCCGCGGCGAGTGGGCGAATTTCTCGTCGACCTGCTGTTCGTCGCTAAGTCGCCCGAAAGGCAAGGGGCCGTCTATTGCGGCGTTGCATTCGCTCAAGCTCGCCAACGCGTGGCGGTCGGGCTGGACGCCAAGTTCCAGGAAGTCTGGAGCTACGACATTCCGGGCGGCGAGTTTCAATCGCATCTGCAGTTCGCCACGACCGGCAACCTCCGCGGAGCCGAGGGAGAACACGAATGGATCTTCGCGGGACCAGACGGCTCCATTCACGTCGTCAGCGGCGACGGGAAGTTCAATGATTTCTTCTTTACCGGCACGTCGATCTCAGGCGTCGCCGCCATCGACTCAGCGGACGGTCCGCAACTCTGGATCGCCACTCCAGACGCGGTGACAGCGTGGAAAGTCACGCTTGGCGAGTGAGGCTCGAGTCGTCGCAAATCAAGTGGGTTCGCCGGCCCGCATCCGACCGCACATGTCGGCCAAGTCGCGGAACGCCGACCAGATTTCGTCTTCGGCGCGGTTCTCCTTGACGGCCAGTTCCAGCGCATAGGCTGTTGGCGTCACGTCGCCAAAACCGTAGCTGCCCGCGGCGCCCTTCATCTGATGCGCGGCTCGAGACACCTCTTCCCACTCGCGGCCTTCGAGCACGTTTTCCAGATGCCCAAGTCGATTGGGGATCTCGCTAACAAACAGATCCACCAACTCACTGAGATCGGGATCCGTCGCCAAATCGGAATACAACAAAGTAGCCATTCTGCCCTCACCGTGTTTGACCATTGACCTGAGTCACCGCGCCTTCAAAACATAAGTCGAGCGGCCGAGGGGGGGGGATTTACTCATCCCGATCGCGCCAGTTAGCGAAACAAGGGCCTCATATCGGTCTGGGTCGACATTGTCAGTAGCGTTGTTCTTACCAATACAACCGGACCAATCGCATCGGGTTGAAGAATCCGAACACGCAATTCGGGAAAAGTTGTTGGATCAAGTACACCCGTTAAGACAGGCAGATCAGGTCGACGATAGACACGAAGACTTCGGCAGAGCGGACTTTGCTGATGCCCGTCGAAATTGAACGATTGCCGCCGCGAACCACCAATAACAAGCGGGGCCGCCGATCGAGACGGGAGAGTTGTTTCCCATGTTGTGCGAATTCAATGAGGAACCCTCCCCATGAAGAGCCGAGCAATGTTACCTGCTCTGTTGGGCATCGGCCTGGTTATGGCCGCCGTCTCCAACGCGCAGGCATTCGAGCTTCTCGACCGCTTGCTGGTCGTGAATGCCGGCCACGGTTGTGGCTGTGAATCCAAGGGCGCCGGTTGCGGCGCCGACAAGGGCGGCGCGTCCCAAAAGGGCTGCCATAGTTGCGCCCGACGCAGTCGCTGCGGCTGCTCAGCAAAAGCTGACTGCGGCGCATCGCAAAAGGGCGGAGCCGCCCAAAAGGGCTGCGGATGCGGCCGACGTAGCCGTTGTGGCGGTTGCGATGACAAAGGCGGCGCGGACAAAGGCGGAGCCGCCCAAAAGGGTTGCGGATGCGGCCGGCGTAGCCGTTGTGGCGGTTGCGATGACAAAGGCGGCGCGGACAAAGGCGGCGCGGCCCAAAAAGACGGCTGCGGCCGACGCAGCCGTTGTGGTTGCGATGACAAAGGCGGCGCGGACAAAGGCGCCGCCCAAAAGGGCAGCTGCCGAACGCGACGAACCCTGTTCGGCTGCAATCGCGGTTGCGGTTGCGACGACAAGGGCGGAGCCGCGCAAAAGGGTGGAGCCGCGCAAAAGGGCGGAGCCGCGCAAAAGGGCGGAGCCGCGCAAAAGGGCGGAGCCGACCAAAAGGGTGGAGCCGCGCAAAAGGGCGGAGCCGCGCAAAAGGGCGGAGCCGACCAAAAGGGTGGAGCCGCGCAAAAGGGCGGAGCCGGCCAAAAGGGTTGCGGCGCATCGCAAAAGGGCGGCTGCGGCTGCCGACGCGGACTGCTGCAGGATCTGTTCGCCTGCAACAAGATGTGCTGCGCTGGAAAAAGCGCCAAGGGTTGCGGCGCGAAAGCTTCCTGCGGCTGCGACGGCAAGTAAGCTCGTCACGTGGACAGCAATCAAAAAGGCCCTCGGCTTAGATCCGAGGGCCTTTTTTTTGTGCGTCGCGGTCGCCCCAGCCGTCAGTCCCACCACCACACGTTCGATTTGAGGTTGTCAGGAGCGGAACCCGAACGCTCGGCCTTCATCACGCCGTAGTCGTCCGACTTGATCAACGACACGAGCTGCTTCGGTTGGACGCTCACGCCACCGCTCACGCCGGCGATGATGTGGCGACCGGCGAGAACCTTGTGGTTGATCACCGTCTCGACCTCCGTTGGAGCGGACGCCAGCGAAACCGAATACTCGCGATCAAAGTAAAGCGGATTCCAGTTGGCCTGAGCCGCCAGATCCTCTTTCTCGATCAAGTTGGCGACCAGAGCCAAGTCAAAAACGTTTCGCAACTCGGCGTAGACAGGATACTTGTCGGCCAGGCGGCCAAACTGCGTCGTGAAGCTCCGCGCGAATTCGCTGGTCAGTTCATCCGACTTGCCCGTGTGCACGCGCTCGCCACGCTCCGTCAACATTTCGTTTTCGCTGAGCACTTTGACGCCCTGGCCGCGGAGTTCAAAGGCGTTGCGATCAGGTGTCGTTCTCAACGCTGAGTAGTTCGGTGTGAACCACCACCGCAATACGCTCATGGCGGGCGGATTGCCATCCTTGTCGAGCTTCACGGCGTCGAGATAACTCTTGACGCCCAGCGTTCCTTCTTCCAGGCCCATACCGACGAGTTTCATGCGGTAGTCAGCCTCAACCAACACATGCGAAGCGTGCGTTCTGGCGTCGATGCCGAAGACGTCGATTTTCTGGCGGCCCATGTGGTCGCGGAGGTCGGCCAGCCACTTGCCGCGCTGTCCGGGTCGGAGCGACTTCTTGGCCGACTCCTCGAGGTATCGTTTGGCGTTCGCCAGGTTCTCGCGCAGTGGTGTGATCGAACAACCGAAGTGCTTGTCCTTGCCGCGCGCCGCGCGCAACATAACGACGAGATCGTCGAGATGCAAAGTCGGCTTGCCCGTCTTGGCGTGTACGCGACGTCCCTCGGGGCTGGACTTCCAGTCACCGGCGGGTCCGGCGATGACGACATCGCCCGTCTCCGGATAGACAAAGACGTACTGAATCTTGTAGATGCCCGCCAGCGCTTCCAACGACTCAGCTGTGCCGTCGCCGAACGCGGCGTTCAATTGCAGTTGCTTCTCAAGTCGATTGAGTGAGACTTTCCTCAGCGGGCTTTCGCGGCGCACGTTGCGGTTGCCCGAGTCGCCCGAGGCGGCTCCGCGCAGTTCTTTGAGCTCACCTGTCTCGTCGGTGAAAGTTCTCTTTTTCAACAGCCCTTTCGGGTCCACGTAAACGCCGCCGGGAAACTCCTCAATCGCCCCAGCGCCGCCGACGTCCTCCCATGACTCTGGTGAAATCGTCGACGTGATTAACTCGATCAGCGTGTCGAAGTCCGCCATCGCGGCGCCGCCCCGACCCCAACGTTCGCCGACGGGAGCCGAGCGGATTCCCGAAACGGCGTCGTAGCGCGCGCTGTCGTCGGCCATGCTGCCGAGTGTGCTCCGCGCCCCCTGCACGGCGCCGGCCGCAGCCTGCGCGGCGGCGACTTGGCCGAGCCAACGATCGCGAGCGCCCCCCGGCAACGATTTGGCCGCCTCGAGCGCCGGACCGAATTCGCCCGCTTCCAATTGAGCTCGAATGTTGTCATCGGCCCCAGCGACCAACGGCAAACTGAGCACAACCAGCGCGCAAAGGAAGTGAGAAACATAAGTGCGTGACATCAAAGATCCTCCTCAAGCGGTTCCGCACGCTTGACAACTGTTCAACCCCTGAACCCCACTAGCCTCGCACAAACAATCGTCGCGCGTCAAGGTTTTGACGCAAATCAACCCCCATCAGGGTGGTGCGAGCCGGGTCGTAAGCGCGTTGGCTTTCCAAGACGCCTTCCGACTGGACCTACAGGACCTGCACGACCTGCACGACCTGCACGACCTGCACGACCTGCACGACTCTTAGTGAAGAGCGATCCGCGCCGCCAATCTGGTCAACTGCTCGCTGCGAGCTCCGTCGTCGCCCTGAGGGTCGAATTCGAGTTGTTGGCCGCAGAGGCAGCAGAGTTGTCGATGGGCGATCCGGCGTTGCTCGGCCGACTCCGAGCCCAGATAGCGGAACCAGACCGAACGATCGTCGCGCATCCAACAAGCCACACGATCGGCGTTGTCGCCCCGTTGAAACCGGACACCTTGCCGTAGCTTCTTGACTCGCAACCGCTGCTCAGCATCCAGGCTGCGCAGGTCGAGCGACTCGAGGAAGGCGAGCACCTCGACGCCGTTGGCTCGCAACTGATCGTATGCTCGCTGCCGCTTCTGGTAGCGATGGTCGCCCAGTTGATCGATCAGTTCCTGGTACTCGGCGCGGCGGCGGCCGTCGACTTGAGCGTCGTGATCTTCAAACAGCTCGCGCTCGATTCGGGCCACTTGGTCGCGGAATGTCCAGTTGGGTCGCATCAAGTGCAAGACCGGCTTGAGTTCCCGCTCACACAATTCGGGATCAACCAGCCACAAGTGCCACAGCGATCGGGCGCGAAACTGGCGTTCATTGGTGGGCTCACCAACAAACAGCAAGACGTCGTCGTCACCGATTTGCTCGTAGCGAAGCGGCGTCACATCGGCCGACTTGGCCTCGCGCATCAAGCTGATGTGGTCTCCGACGAAGTCGAAAGTGATTCGTTGCCGCGCGTCGCTCAGCTGGTAGTGAAGACAGGTCAGCCCGTCGGTCACCTGGAGTCGCAGCAACTCCCCCTCGCCCTCGTCCAGGTTGCCACGGCAAGCTTGGCGCTTCTTGCCGTAGCGTGCTCCAAATATCTGAATGCGCCCCAGCACGATCTCGAAGCGAGCCCACTGGGTGCCGGAGCAAAGTGAGCCAAGACGGGCAGACGGAGCGTCGGTTTGCTGTCCGCGAGCCGACGCTGTAACTCCCAAACAAAGCGTGAGGAGTACGGCGTTCCTTCGCCACATGCCTCTACCCCCTATCCTGGCAGTCGCCCGGTCTCAAGCCACCTGCTGATGCGGGGCGACCACGGGGTGAGATTCCAACGAATAGTATCGGATCAGCTAATTCGCGTTCAGCTCAATTTCGCTCCAAATGTGGCCGATAAAGCCAGATTGCGCGTTTTTCGTACGCCGCATTCCCCCCTACAGAACTGAATGCAGAATCTCCATCGCCAAACTATGAGCGTCGATGACCGAGTGTCCAACGCACACCCCCCATTCACCTAAACCACCAAGTCATCTGTTCTTCACTTCTCTTACCGTGAAGTCCGTGGACCGGGCGATCTCAATCTGTGGTGGGGACCCAGCAGTCTGAATTGAGCCCGATTTCGGTGACGTCGATTGAGTTTTCGCGCTCACCAATCGTGACAAACAGGCAGTTGACCTCCGGATGGCAATCGCAATACGCGGCGGCTTCGTCGACGCCTAGAACATAGAACGCCGTCGACAGCGCATCCGCCAATGCGCCCGTTGGAGCGACTACGGTGACGGCCACCGCTTGCTCAGCCGGCGCGCCGCTGCGCGGATCGAGGATATGGCCAAAACGCTTGCCATGGTGGTGGAAGAACTGGTTTCCACACCCGGACGTCCCCAGCCCCTGGTTTTGGAGCGTGATGGTCCCCAAGCGCTGTTTGCCGCGGAGCGGATGTCGCACGGCGATCGGCCAGCCAGGTGACGGGGAATCGACGATGTCGCCCCTGGACCCTTGAGCGTACAGGCTGCTGCGGCCGCCGTGCAGCAGGAAGTGATCGACGTCTCGCGTCTTCAGCAGTGTCGCGCAGCGATCCAGTGCATACCCTTTTCCAATCGCTCCGAGGTTCAGTTCGACGCCGTCGGCGAGAAACCGGACGGAGCGGTCCGCGGGGTCCAGAGCGACCAGATCGAAACCAACTCGAGATAGGGCCGCGTCGAGATCCGCAGTGGCCGGCACGCCGCCGCTGCGGCGGAAGAACCCCCAGACCTTGGACAGCGGTCCGGCCGTCAAGTCAAACGCGCCGTGAGTCTCTCGAGACACTTCCTGAGCCAGCATCAAGAGATCGAAGAGGTCGGCTTCCACGGGCACCGGACGGAGCGATGCTGTTCGGTTCAGCTGTGAGATTTCGCTGTGGTCGCGATACACGGTGAGTTGGTCTTCGAGTTGCTCGACCAGCCCCAGTGCGTCGAGCGCCGGTTCGGCTCCGATCGGCGCGTCGCGGTGGTTCAAGATCACCTCGAACTCACACGCCATCGCGCGGGAGGAAAAGTGGGTGAGGAGTCGTTTGGCGGGGGGCGGAAGATCGGATTCGGCACCGCCGTGGAGGGCGTCGGCGAGCGCCTCTTTCGCTGAAACACCGGCCAAGAATTGGCGACGGGATGTACGCCGCTTGCTGGTCATCGAGTGAACTGAGTCAACCTACACGGAGGCTTAACCCCGGTAGCTTTCGTGGCATTCGTCACAGGACTGGGTCATCGCCGCGGCAGCCTTGGACGCCTTTTCGTAGTTTTTCAGTTTGACCGCGTCTTTGATGTCGACGCCAGCCTGCCGCATCTTTTCCGAGAAGGCCTTGTACTCATCGTCGTCGGCGTCCTCCATTCCCTCCAACGTCATGGCGTGGGAGATGGCCGCCAGAATCTCTGCTTCATGGAAGATGCGATCCATATTCTTCTTGAACTCACCCTCGCTCGCCAACATCGGTTGCAGATTCGTCATCTGGGCGACTTCGAGCCGCTGCATGAGCGGCGAGCGTTCGGCGATCTGCGCCCAGTTGTTCTCCACTTCCCCCTTGCCGGCTGGTAGCGAGCCGCCGCCAACGAGATCTTGCAGCTCCTGCTTTCGCAATTTGGCTTCGTTGTAGACCTGCGTAGTGCCGACCTTGGCGTTCGCGGCGGTCCGGCCAAAGGCGTCGCGACCAGCCACAGCATCCTTCTTCCAGCGAACATCGCCGTCGTACTCGTTGATCACGCCAAACAGCATCGCCAATACGGAGAAATGCTGGCGCACCTCGCGATAGCCCCGACCTTTGAATTCACTGGGCGTCGTCACGTCCTTGTCGACGATCAACTTGATCGCTTTGACCTCGTCCTCAATCGTGGTGGCCGAGATGTACGCGGCCCACGTCCCGGTGGCGGCTTTTTCCACTTCGGCCGTGGTTGTCCCGCCCGTCCCTGTCGCTCCGCCCGAACTCAGGTTGGCCGGCCGTTCGCCGACCAGCGCGCTAAAGACATCGGCGAAGAACACCTTGTCGACATCAGCCGGCGTAAAAACAGGCAGTCGAGCGCGACCCTTTTTCGCAGTGGATTTGCCGTCCTGGGCCAAGAGACCGATCACCTGCAGACCGAGGAATGAGACGATGACGGCAAGCGCGACGCGGAATTGAGGCATATGAGGATGTCGTTGTGTGGAGAAGTTGGTGACGGAGAGATCTCGCGCCTGAGGGCTTGTTCTGCGTATTATCGATATTATCGCGGGCGGCTGGGCGTCCTTCAAGTTCCGATTCGACAGACTGATCTCCCCTCGATTTGTCGGGAGCAGTACGATGCGCGACTGCTGAATGGTCGACCGGACGAGATGGAGCTCAGCATGAGACGAGAACCGTGGCGAATCGGCGGAGCGGCGATCATTGTAGGCGCTGCGTTTCTGGTGGGCGGCTGCCGGGGCAGCCAGAGCAAAGAACCGGATGATCCGGGCTTCGCCAGCCACCACGGCAAGCTGCAATTGAGTCGCAAGACGGCTGACGAAGACCTCCGCGCCGAACTCGCCAGGCTCGATCAGGAGGGAGCAACCCCGCAGCACTTGACTGGCCTGACTCCTCCTTTCGACAGTCGGTTAGTCAAGGATCGGGCCGGCGCGCCGACCGCGACCGGGGATGACGGCGCCGGGGAGTTGGCGGCCGTTTTCACACGGGCCGAACTGGCGTCGGCGCTCAAGAAACTCAGCCAGGCCTACCCCGACGACGGGCGGTTCACCCATGAGACGCTGCAGATCGCCGCCCACGTCCGACTGGAATTCGAACCTCACCGAGAACGGTTCCGCCGCGCGGCGCGGGCGCCCCAATGTGACTTTGGCCCGCGGTTCTCCGAGGGCATCTTGGCAGATTTTTCCTACATCGACGTCTGTCAATCGGGATGCCGACTGGAGGTGATCTACGCGGCCGAACAGCTTCTCGTTGAGAGACCGGAAGCCGCGATTGCCTGCATCGAGACAATTTTCCGAGCCTGCCAATGGCTCGACGCCCAAAAGCACAGCGTCCCCCGACTGGCCGCCGCTCAGATTCGCCAACACACCTTGCGCATCGTCGCGGCTGTCGCCGAGCATCCCGACACAACTCGCGGCGGATTCGCCGCCCTGCGGAACATCTTGGGCGAACAACTGGTGAACTGGCCGCCCGACCAGAACGCCTGGATCGGCGAGCGTTCGGATGGCCTGCACGCCTACGAGTTAATCCGCGCCGGTTACCTTGAATCCGTGCTGACGAAGAAAGAGATCGAACACATCAAAGCTGAGCACGACGATTACAAGCTCGTTTTCGCGCGGATGAGAGAAGGCGTCGACCGCGATGAGTATTTCTTTTTGCGGACGATGCGGAATCTGGTCGCCGCTTGCCAATCGAAACCCTATCACGAGCGAGCAAACTTCTTCGACACGTTGGACACCGAGTTGAAACGAAGGCGAATGGATGAGAAGAATCCGAGCTTCGCCGACCTCGTGCTGCTGAAAGATCTGGACAATGGGTACCACAATCAAGCGGCCGATCTGGCTCGCTGCCGCGCATGGTGGTTGGCGTTGTCCCTCGCGCTCGGACAGACGGCTCCCACTCCCTGGGTCAATCCATTGACCGGCCGAGCGTTCCCCATCGACGCTTCCGACCATCGCGTCAGGGTTTATGAGTTGCCCAAATTTGACGCCGACATCGACATCTCGATGGCTCCCACCGCCACCGCGGCAGCGCCCATGCAAAACCAGAAACGGGATATCAGAAGTTCGCAGTTGCCCCTTCGAGATCGAAGGTGAGAAAACGTTCGATGTGAGTTAGCGGCGTTTCTTGCTGGACTGGGGCGGATGCAGAATGCCCAGAGGCTGCAGTTCGACAAGTTCGGCCAGACCGGCTTCCGCCATTTCCATACCCGTCACGTAGCGTCCCGGATTGGACCACTCCCGCAACAAGTCGATCGACATGCCAAACGTCTCCGCCAGCAACTCGTCCATCGTGTGTTCGAGCGATCGGAAATGGCGCGCCCACTCGGCCGCCTCCGCTACTTTGATGTGCTCCCCGCTCTCCCACTCCATCGGGTGAAACAGCAGGGCGCTGTAGGCGGTCACCAGCCGCCGTTGGCAGGCGGCGAACGGCCAGAGGGCGGCCGAGGAACACTCTCCCGTAACCACACCGGTCGCCCGCAGGCCGCGCAGTTTGATCAGCGACATGAGCGACAAGGCCGTGTACGGCGGCCCGCCGGGGGAGTCGAAGTAGAGAATACACTCCTCGCCGGGCGGCACGTCCAACAGCCGATCTTCTAGCCCGGCGTCGCTGTCGGTCAGGTCGCCATTGATGGCAATCTCCGGAATCCCGTCATCTCGATCTTCATCCTGGTCGTCGCGACGTCCCATCTGGTAGCTCCTGAGGCGAACCGCGCGCGTCCGATTCGACGGGCGATCGCCCTCCGCGCCCGGAACGCACTTCGTGGCGGATTGTAACGGCTGGCGGGATTCTAGCAGCTTGGTTTCTTTCAACCGCCAAACTGGCTGAGGGAAAACTTCACACTCGCTGGACCATTTGTATAATTGAGAATTGAGGCGAATCTCCAGCCCATCCGTCCCCATCAAGACAGCCCCCAAATCCCCGCCAAACTCGGAACAGACCCTCCATGGGCATTCGGTTTCTCTGCCAACATTGTGACCGCAAGTTGAACGTTAAGTCGTTCCTGGCCGGGAAACGCGGCGTTTGCCCGCATTGCGACGGCAAGATCATCATTCCGGCGGAGAGCCAGTTGCCGGCGCGGAAGGAAGCCGAAGCCGACGCCGAGGTCGCCAAGAGCGTTCCTGCGGAAGCTCCGGCTCCCGAACCAGCCGCCGCGGCGAGCGGCACATGCGAGCCGGTCGCCAACGACCCGTCGGTCGCCACCGCCGTTGAACCGGACATCCCCACCGGTACGGCCGTCCAATCGCCGGCGGCCGAAGTCGCACCGGACGATATTCCGGTCGGCCAAGCCGTAGCGGCCCCAGATCCTACTCCCGCGGCAAGCGAGCCCTTGCCCGCGGCGGCCCCCAACCCACCAGCTCAGGCGAGTCCGATCGTCAGCGACCCTCTCACCGAGAGTCCACACATGGTTTGGTACGTGCGCCCGCCGAGCGGTGGACAGTTCGGACCAGCCCGCGGCGACATCATGCGAAAGTGGATTGATGAAGGTCGCGTGAGCGCCGATTCCCTCGTCTGGCGCGAAGGCTGGGCGGAATGGCAAACGGCGGCCGAGGTCTTGCCGACGCTGGCGACCGGGCCAGCCGTGCCGGCGGCTCCGCTGGGAGCCCCCAGCACGAACGGGCACAGCGCGAGCGGCAACGCCAGCTTCTCCGCCAATCAGTATCGCTCGCGACGCCGCAAGTCGAATCAACTGGCCGTCATCAGCGTCATCATGTTGGTGCTGGTCAGCATTGCCCTGCTGGTCACGCTGATCGTCAAGATGCAAAGCGGCGTTTAGTCTCATAGACGCGCGATCGACCGCGTTGTACAACCGGCGTCTACGTCCGCCCGCTCCAGGTTCACCTTGAGCGACGTCGTGGAATAGTTGCCAAGACCCTATCGGCGGCGTCGAATTCGACTCGACGCCGTTTTCGTTTCTTGTTCGGTTCTCGGCTGTGCTGCGGATTCATCAGGACCGAGAAACCCGATCTCGTCACATCAACGCCAACCAACACTCCTTCCTGTTCGCGCGCCGGCATATGAAAACCCACGACTTTCTCGCACATCACGGTGTCGGCTGTAATCCCTTCTCAGAGGAAGACGCACAGACCGACCCGGTCTTCAAGGACCACTGCATCGAGAGCACTTTCCACCCGACCTGGGACAAGATCTACGGGAATCCTCGAGAGCCGTCGACGGCGGTCGTACTGGGAGAAAAAGGCTCGGGAAAGACGGCGATGAGGCTGCAAATCGCCAGACAACTCGACCTCTACAATGATTCTCATCCCGACCGACGCGCGTTCGTGATTCATTACGACGATTTCAATCCATTCCTCGATCGCTTTCGAGAACGACTGGCTCCGCGACGACGCAGCCGAGCCGACAAGGTGCTGGCCGAGTGGAAACTGTGGGACCACATGGACGCCATCCTATCGCTGGGCGTCACGCAGCTGGTCGATGAGATCATTCATTCGCAGCAGGACAATTCCCCGCGGCAAACCGCGCCGCCGTCTCCCGCCGGCAATGCGAACGTCGAGTCGCCGGAGGGGCGAGAGGAACCGATCGACGGTGCGGCTCCGACGGCGAACTCCAACGATCCGGTTGGTGAATCTTCTCACACCGGCGGAGGGCGAGTCGCGCTGGACCGCCACCAATCTCGCGACCTCCTCCTGTTGGCCGCTTGCTACGACCAATCGATTGCCGAGACATTTACCGGAAGGTGGGAGCGGCTCCGCAAGTGCTTGAAGTTCAGCACATGGACGGCCCATCTGGATTTCGTTATCGGGGCGGCCGTGACGTTAGCGGCAACCGGCCTGGGAATCACGTTGTTGGTGAGGCTGTCGACGGAGGTGCTCTCCTCCTATTGGCTGTGGATCGTCGGCGGTTGGTTGTTGCTCGCCACAGGCTGCTGGCTGCCGCGCTTTTGGCGAAGCCTCCGACGGCACTCCCTGGCCGCCGGCGTGGTGCGTCGAGTTCGGGTGGGCAATCGAGAAACGGGTCTGCTCCGCCACGTGCTCATGCAATTCACCGACTCGGAGATTTCCGAACAACCGCTTCCCAATCGAGATCGGACCGATGACCGCTACGAGATGCTGCTCAAGCTGCAAGGCGTGCTCAAGTCGTTCGGCTACGACGGAGTCATCGTGTTGGTCGATCGAGTTGACGAGCCGCATTTGATCAACGGTTCGGCCGAACTCATGCGCGATTTGCTCTGGCCGATGCTGGACAACAAGTTTCTCAAACACCCCGGGCTGGGCGTCAAGATGATGCTGCCCATCGAGCTGTCCAGATTCATCGATCGCGAAGAGCGGGATTTCTACCAACGGGCCAGATTGGACAAGCAGAACATGATCCGCGCATTTGAGTGGACGGGCGAGTCGCTGTTCGACATCGCCAACGCGCGACTGCAGGCTTGCGTGGAAACCGACGCCCAGCCGACCATCGAAGTCCTCTTCGATGACGGCGTCACCAACAGCCGATTGCTCGAGGCGTTTCGTTCGCTGCGGGTCCCCCGGCGACTCTTCAAGTTCCTCTATCGATTGCTCGTCAATCACTGCAATGCTCACACGGACGACGCCCCCGTCTATAAGATCTCACCACACCTCTTCGAATCGACGCTCGCCATCGAGTTGCGCGATCAGGACGCCTTCGACCGGGGTGTCGGGGCCGGCGGATAGGGCCGGGCCGCCGGGCGCCGGGTGCAGGCAAAGTCTTCTTGACGCGAGGGACGGACTTTGCGAGACTCCCGCGCCAATTGGTTCGATCCCAGGGAAGGGAGTGCTGTCATGAGATGGATTCTGTGCGTGTTGCTGGGCGCCGCCTGCCTTGTTGGATGCGGCAAGTCAACGTCTTCCCCAGAAGAAGCTCGTCTGGACCCGCCCGTTGTCAACTGGTCCCCCGATGCGCCCAGTGCGCCCTCCGACGCGACCGGTGCGGAACAGGTTGCCACCGACTCGGCTCCCCCGACGCCAGTCCAAACGGCTCAAATCCCGCCCCCCAGCGCAAAGCCCGAATCGGTCGTCGCCACATTCCT
>JASMLW010000290.1 GCA_030748485.1 Pirellulaceae bacterium | reverse complement strand
GCATCGCCTACTGCGCTGTAGCCGCGACGGGGAAACTGGTTTACGAGCGCCGGGTTAACCGCTTTGGCGGCGTGTATGCATCGCCCGTGTTGGCGGACGGACGCCTGTACTACTTCGGCCGTGGCGGAAGCGCTCTTGTGTTGGCGGCAAAGCCCGATTTTGAGCAGCTCGCTGTGAATAGGATCGAGGGCGATCGGACCAGCTTCGATGGCAGCCCGGCGGTGGACGGTGACCGGCTGCTGATACGGTCGGGGAAGTTTCTGTTCTGCCTGGGAAAGTAGCCGCGCCGTGCCAAGACGTCGATGCTTGTCTTCCGCCGATCTCTCTTGGAGATGAACGGACTGACCGGACCGGCCCTGACCTCTCACCACATTTTCCGACAAACAGGAAATCTCATGACTCACAGAGCGCTCATCAGTGTCGTCGCCGCCCTGTTTTCCGCTCAACTCCTGCTCGGCGCCGAGCATGACCGGCCGAATATTGTGCTGGTCATGGCTGACGACATGGGGTATTCCGACATTGGCTGTTATGGAAGTGAGATAAGCACTCCAAATCTTGATCGCCTGGCGGCCAACGGCCTGCGGTTCACGCAGTTCTACAATGCGGCCCGTTGCTGCCCGACGCGCGCGGCGCTGTTGACCGGACTTTATCCTCATCAGGCCGGTGTGGGGAAAATGGTCTCCTCGAAGCCGGCGAAGCAACCGCATCCGACTCAGGGATATCTCAACCAGAACTGTGTGACGCTTGCCGAGGTGTTGAGAGGCGCGGGTTACCGCTGCTACATGTCGGGCAAATGGCACGTTGGTGAATTCCGCCCCGCCTGGCCGATCGATCGCGGCTTTGATCGTTACTACGGTCTGATCTCGGGCGGAATGAACTACTTTGACATCACCAAGGCGAAGCGGGCTGGTTTGCGCCGAGTGTTCGCCCGCGACGACAAGCGAGTTGTTCCCGATGAGGAGGGGTTTTACTCGACGGATGCTTTTACCGATGAGGCGCTCGCCAATCTGGCGGATCATGACGAGCAACACGGCGAGCGGCCGTTCTTTCTGTACTTAGCGTTCAACGCTCCTCACTGGCCGTTGCACGCGCCCCCTGACCTGATTCAGAAGTATCAGGGGCGATATCGAGACGGTTGGGACAAGCTGCGGCGCGAACGGTACGACCGCATGGTCGAGATGGGTTTGATCCCGCGGAAGTGGAAACTCAGCCCGGCGGATGGCAGCGACTGGCGGCGGCTTTCGGAGAGTCAGCGGAAAGAGCTGGACTTACGGATGGCGGTCTACGCCGCGATGGTCGAGCGAATGGACTGGAACATCGGTCGAGTGATTGATCGATTGCGTGAGTCAGAGCGGTTGGACAATACTCTGTTTCTGTTCTTGTCGGACAACGGAGCTTGCCATGAAGGCGGACTGCTCGGCGGCGACTTTCGTCGCGATTTAAAGGGGCCGACTGGAACTGCGAATTCGTATCGCACCTACGGTCAGTCTTGGTCCAACGTGGGCAACACGCCCTTTCGAAAGCACAAACACTGGACGCACGAGGGTGGCGTCTCGACGCCGCTCGTCGCGCACTGGCCAAACGGCATGAAGGTGAAGCGAGGATCGATGACTCATCACGTCGGACATGTCATCGATATCATGCCGACGCTGGTGGAGGTCGCTGGGGCAACCTATCCCGCCGAGTTCAAGGGCCGCGGCGTGACACCCGCGGCCGGCCAGTCTTTTGCTCCTCTGTTTCGTACGGCCGCATTCCCATTCAATCGTCCACTGTTTTGGGAGCACATGGGCAATGCGGCCATGCGCAGTGGACCATGGAAACTGGTGCGATCAAAGGGCGGTCCGTGGGAGCTCTACAATCTGGAAGAAGACCGCAGCGAACTGAATGATGTCGCTGCCGACCACGAGGAAGTGGTCGATCGCATGAAGTCCGTCTGGGAGAAATGGGCTCGCGCTGTTGGAGCCTCGTGAGCACGCCGAAGCAACGTTCGCACGGTGCGGAGAAGTTCGCCGCCGACAGAGCTATTCATCGCCGCTATTCTCGCCGCTGGCGTCCGGCTCTTCGTCTTTGCGATCTCGTTGAATCGTGCGGAAGACGAAGTCGGCAATCGGCCAGGTGATGTTGAAGTTGCACTTAGCCATCAGTGCTTTGTTGTGGTGCACTCGATGGTGCTCGCGCAACGAATGAACGATCGGCAGGTTGGCGATCCACGACTCATCGTCCAGGTGGTAGCAGTAGTGCAGCGACTCGTACTGCAGGAAGTAGAAGGTAGTCGTCGCTACGTAGAGCCAGGCGACATTGGGCCGGTTGAAAAAGTACAACAGAAGTCCGATGGGCAATGCCACCAGTCCCAGGTAAAAGAACAGCATCACCGGCGGGAACAACACGATCTTGTAGTCGCGCTGCGTACGGCACGTCATCCAACGCTCTGTAAAAAACTGATGATGTTCCAACGTGTGGCGGTGGAACATCATCTGCATACCGCGAACTCGGTGATGCATGGGAATGCGATGGCCCCAATACTCCACGAAATTGGCGACGACGAAGGTGATTGGAACGGTGGCCAAATCTCGCCAGAAGCTACCGTCGAGCCTCCAGATCGCGAACCCGATGACGGTCGTCGACACGCAAATGACAAACAGCAAATGCGCGACGCCGTTGTAGTACGCGCCGACAACGTCTTGGCGGTATCGGCGGCGAAACTCGAGAAGATCTTCGGGAAGATCTTGGGGGTCAGCGGACGCGTGTTGCATGCGACGGTTTAAGCGTGTTGATTCTCGCTGGCGACTAGTCGTGAGGTCGGGTGGGAATCGAGACTGGAAGGGCTGGGAGTGATGGACCGCTCCCGTTTGATTGACCCATCTTATTGTCTGCTCAACTCACACGCCATGGGGCGATGCGACGAGAAGAGGAGCTGCGCACGCCGTGCTGACGCACTCATGGCGATTTGTCCGCTATGTGCACCTCTGAGTCGTTTTGTCACGCAACACCAGGCGCGCCTGGTGTTGCGCAGCGGTCGTTTACACCAGCCCGTTGCGCAAGCGAGGGGCAGCGGCTGTATCGATGTCGCGGCGAGTATCGGCAGTTGAAGACCCGTTGTGCTGCGATTCCTCGCTCGCGCGTCGCGCCTGGTGTGCGCAGCGGTCGTTTACACCAGCCCGTTGCGCAAGCGAGGGGCAGCGGCTGTATCGAAGTCGCGTCGGGTATCGGCGGTTGAAGACCCGTTGTGCTGCGATCCGTTGCTGGCGCGTCGCGCCTGGTGTGCGAAGCGGTCGTTTACACCAGCCCGTTGCGCAAGCGAGGGGCAGCGGCTGCATCGAAGTCACGTCGGGTATCGGCGGTTGAAGACCCGTTGTGCTGCGGTCCCTCGCTAGCTCGCGCGTCGCGCCTGGCGTGTGAAGCGGTCGTTTACACCAGCCCGTTGCGCAAGCGAGGGGCAGCGGTTGTATCGAAGTTGCGTCGGGTGTCGGACAGCTCTCCTCCGAGATCCTCTGCGTTGGAATCACGTTCGAAGGCACGCCCCCGGAGCGCGCCGCCCCATTTCTGCTGGGATCACTCGCCTTGTCAGCCGCGTCCATCCTGCCGCTAAGATTCGTTCTTGAATTCGCTACGCGGCGCGGCCGATGATCCGTCGCTGTAGAGAGCCCGGCAGCAGGCGCGCGGGATCAGTCCTGTTTCGATTCCTCGTAGCGATATCGATTGAACGTGGCCAGCACAGCGTCGCCTGAATACCCTTGCTTGGCCATGTCAAACGCGGACACGACCGGTCCGTTGAGATAGACGATCATGCCGTAGATGGCCAGCGCAATCCCAGTCGGAGCGCAGTAACAAGTAAAGACCGACAGCATTCCCATACCCAACGCGACCGTTCCGAAGACACGCCTTCGGAAACGATAATTTTGTAAGCCGGCGAAGACGTGCACGGCGCCCACCAACATGGCGACAGCCCCCAATGCCCCGTACATGACGGTCATGAACAACATCATCTGTTCCGGTGGCGGAACTTGGCCCTGCTGCGCCGCGCTGTTCGCCATCGCTTCTTTCATAACATCGGTGAACCTCGCCATGGGCGCAACTGCCATGCCGCTTTGATTTTTTTCGGTTCTTTTTCGGTTCTTTCGAGGATTATGAGGGTGCTATCACGGCGTTGTGGTGATTTGAGA
>JASMLW010000289.1 GCA_030748485.1 Pirellulaceae bacterium | reverse complement strand
CGCGTCGCCCCTCGCCATCGCGTCCCAACGATTTCGCGGTGGCTGCATCCAACGCTCCATTCCCGCGCTGCCCCGCGCCACCGCGTTCCAACGATTTCGCGGTGGCTGCATCCAACGCCCCATTCTCACGTCGCCCCTTGCCATCGCGTCCCATTCCCGCGTCGCCCCGCGCCACCGCGTTCCACTCTCACGTCGCCCCGCGCCACGGTGTTCCACCCTCACGTGGCCCCGCGCCGCCTCGTCTTCGCTTCCGTCGGTCGCTCGGCTCGGGATCGTCGATTGCTGGCTTGCCCGTCGATTGCTCGTTCCATTCGACGGGCCTGGAGACCCGTCCTACGACCTACGATTACCCACTTCAATGGGTCATCGACACGCTTGTCGATGATCATGGAGCGCGGGTGAACCAGGCTTTATTGCACGGGGGCGGTGATCGTGTAGACGAGATCAAAATGGGGAGCCAGGTTTTGGTAGAGACTTCGCTGTCGTCGCATCGTCTCGTTATCGACGCGCAATCGGGTGGCGTGGTCGATGCCGCGTTCCTGGGGTCCATCGAACGCGATTCGGCCGTTGCGAAAACGAGTGACGACCGAGGGCGGCTCAGTCTCGCCGTCGACGGCGAAGAGCGCCGGTACGTCGAGATCGTCTGGCAATGGTTGGCGTCGACCGAGCAGGACGAGGCATTCGGCGATGCGAGTCTGGTCGCCGAGCGGCCAACTCTCGGTCGGGTCGCGACTGGGAAGGCTCAGCGCCCGTTCTTTGCGTTCGTGCGGCGTGGCCCAATCGGCGGCGGCCCACGGGTGCAGCGGGACCGCCGCGCCGCTGCCGTCGAGCCAAACGACATACAGATAGGCTGGCTGATTCGCTTCGATTTCCAGCCGGACTCGATCGCCGATGCGAACAGATCGGGCTTGTCGCGAGCCGGCTCGCACCCAGGTCTCACCACGATAGACGAGCATTTTGATCTGTCCGTCGAGGGCGGCGGGCGCGTGCTGGAACCGGGGGCTCGCCGCAATGCCGGCCAGCAGCAGGGCGAGCAGGAACAGCGTGGACGCGACGGCGGCGGCGAACGCGCGACGTCGCGGCCGGGGATCGTCGAGCCACGTTTGCAACTCGTCCGCCAACTCGTCACACGTCGCGAAGCGGGCGTCGGTCTGTTTGTGCAAACACCGCAGGCAGATGGCTTCCAGTTCGCGGGGAATGCCGTCATCGATTTGTCGCGGCGGCCGCGGGTCGCGTTCGAGAATTTCAGCGAGCGGATCGGGCGATCGAAAAGGAAGCCGACCGGTGAGCGCCTCGTACAGCATGACGCCGATCGCCCAGACGTCGGCGCGACCGTCGATCCAATGGCTGTCGCCTCGACATTGTTCGGGAGACATGTACCGGATGCTCCCGGCAATCTCGCCGGCGTTTTGCTCTTGGACCGGCTCCTCAACCGCCAGCCCGAAGTCGAGGATCCGCGGTTGGTCGTCTTCGTCGATGAGCACATTGGCGGGGTGCAGATCGCGGTGGGTGACCCCTTGCCGGTGGGCGGCGTGGGCGGCGCGAGCCACATCGCGCATCCAGCGGGCGGCCGTGCGATGATCGAGCGTTCCGCTGCGCAACCGTTCCGCCAGCGTTTCGCCGTCGATGAATTCATAGACGACAAACGGCCGTCCGGCGTCGTCGCAGTCGACATCAAAAACCTGAGCGATTCCCGGATGTCGAATGCCGGCGGCCAAGCGAGCTTCGGTGAGCAAACGGTCGAGCGCGGCGGTGGTCGCCACGCGTTGGCCGCTGGGCGACTTCAGCGCGACGCGGCGGTTCAAGGGCTCGTCCCAGGCTTGGTAGACGTCGCCGAAGCCGCCGGCTCCGACAAGCAGTTCGATCTCGTACCGTCCCACTCGATCGCCCGCCTCGTACTTGGCCGGCGGCAGCCCGCCGACCGGCCGCTCCAGGACTCGATCCACGACGCCGCCGGCGAGCGGGAACCGATCCCGATAGTCGTCGGCTGTGGGGAGATCGCCGAGTCGGCTGCGATGTGCGACTTCGACCTGCAGCAATTCGTACAGCCAAGCGTCGCGGCGATCCGGATCGACGCCGGCGTCGTCCAGGTAATCTTCGATGGCGGGTCGTTCACCGCGAATCCACGCGTCCTCGAACTCCAGGCAACGCTGGTCGAGTCGCACATCATCGGCGAGCGACAGGCGGGCGGTGGGGGATGGATCGATGCGGCTCATTGCGCGTGCTGCTCCCATTTGCGGCGGATCAGCCGCAGTCGTCGTTCCACGGTCGGCACGGAACGTTGGATGCGGGCGGCGATTTCGACATTCGTGTGCCCGTCCAACTTGCACTTGGCGATCTCCTCCAAGCCGGCGTCTTCCAGGGATTGCAAATAGTGTTCAACCAATTCGAGATCGATGAGTGATTGAATGGGGCCGAGTTTGTCGGCGACAAGTTGGTCGAGCGAAACGGACTCGGCCTGTTCCAGTTCGGCTCCGCCTCGTTTCTGTCGCTGTTGACGACGGACTTGGTCGATCGCCTTTCGTCGAGTGATGCTGAGTAGAACTCTCCACAAGTCGTCGCGATCAACCATGTCGGGGAATTGCTGATCTTGAGCGCGGCGAAAGAAGGAGAGGAAGGCTTGTGAGACGACGTCTTCTTCGTCTTCGGCTCCCCGCGCAGTTCCCTTCAAGCGCCGCGCCGCGAACCTCAACACGCGCTCGTAATAGCGCGCCCAGATGTGGCCCGTGGCGTTGTCGTCCCCGGAGCGGAGCTGATCGATCCAGGTGCTCACCGATTCTGGGTTCGGCATGACGGCTCAAAAAAACAAGAGATCATTCAACGGCTTCAGCAGTCTGCTTTGCAGGGTTTGGCGAACATTCTAGCCGTGCGGCGGCCCGCTTGGCGAAAAAAATGACGGGTCGATGATGGGCAAAACGGAAAAAAAACGATGGACCTTGGTGAACGCCTTGCCGCAGCGACAGTCGGTTGTCAGCGGTCACTCGAACACCGGAGATCCGTCCATGAGTTTGGTCACCAGTTCCCCCTCGCGACGCGCCCGCGACAACTCCACGAGCGCGTTGAGTCGCCACGCTCGGGCGATCCGAATTCTCACCTGCCTGCAGTCGGGTCCCGGCTTCAATGCGGCCGAATTGGCGAAATACCTCAACGTCAGCCGCCGCACGATCTATCGCGACATGAATCTGATTCGCGAGGCGGGGATCTCAATTCACTTCGACACCAAACACGACGCGTATCGGTTGGAGCGGGAGATGCAGCAATACCTGTTGCCCGACCTCGACGGCGAAGATCTAACCAACCTCATCCTGCCCGCTCACCTGTCGCTCGCCAATGCATTTCCGGGCTACGCGCAGCGGGTCCGAGGCACGATGAGCAAGTTGCTGTGCCATTTTCCGCACAGCCTGCGCACGCGAGTCAACCGGATCGTCAACGGCTGTCTGTTTGAAGCTCCGCCGACGATCGTCGACGAAGAGGCGGCCGTGCGGACGCTGCACCAACTCTTGGTGGGGATCGGTGACCGCCGCCGCTTGCGCCTGACGCTCATCGACGATGACGGCGGCGAGCTGCGGAAGCTGTTCTCCCCTTACCGGATTGAGTTCGAGTTGAACGAGATGCGGATCGTCGGGCGGTTGCAAGGTGAACGGCAGCCGCGGACGCTCCAGCTGTCCGACATCCGCGGCGCCGAGCTGACGGAGAAATCATTCGTGCCCCCACGAGGATATCGCTTCGCCGACGAGCAGAGCTTGTAGCGGCGGGGCAACGCGGTCGGCGGACGCCGAAGTGGAGCGGTGGGGGGGGGGGGGGGGCCGAATAGGGGGTAGCCGGGGGGGGGGGGGCCCCCAGTGTGGGAGGGGGGGAGCCCAC
>JASMLW010000288.1 GCA_030748485.1 Pirellulaceae bacterium | reverse complement strand
CGCGACGGAATCATTGGAACGCGGTGGCGCGGGGCGACGCGGGAATGGAGCGTTGGTTGCAGCTGGATCGTCTGGTTCACCCGTGCTCAAGCACGGGCCTATTCCGCCTGCGGCGGCTTGGGGCGTAAACGCCCCTGGATTTGGGAAACGAGCGCTGGTTGCGGCCGCCGCGAATTGTTGGAACGCGGTGGCGCGGGGCGGCGCGGGAATGGAGCGTTGGTTGCAGCTGGATCGTCTGGTTCACCCGTGCTCAAGCACGGGCCTATTCCGCCTGCGGCGGCTTGGGGCGTAAACGCCCCTCTGCTCCCAGCCTTCCTTAGTCATTAGTCCTTCGGCATTCCTTAGTCATTAGTCGTTAGTCATTAGTCATTCCAAGCCGCCTGCCGGCGGCTTGGCGACCACGCGGCCGATGGAATAGTACGTGAAGCCGGCGTCGGCCATCACTCGCGAATCGAACAGATTGCGGCCATCGAAGATCAGCGACGATTTCATCCGTTTCGCCATGTCTCCAAAGTCGGGATTGCGGAATTCACTCCACTCGGTGTTGATCGCCAACGCGTCGGCCCCGTCGAGCGCGTCCATCGGTTGCTCGGCGTAGTCGAGCTGATCGCCATACATCTCGCGGACGTTGTCCATCGCTTCAGGATCGTGGACGTGAATGGTCGCGCCCAACTCCAGCAGGCGATCGATGAGCACCAGGGCTGGAGCTTCGCGAATGTCGTCGGTTCGCGGTTTGAACGCCAGACCCCAGACGGCGATCCGTTTGCCGTCAAGATCTCCCGAGAAGTGTCGCTCCACTTTTTGAATCAGCACGTGTTTTTGTTGTTGATTCACTTCGTCGACGGCGTCGAGAATCCGCGGCGCGACGTCCAACTTCTTCGCGATGTTGCTCAGCGCGCGAACATCCTTGGGAAAACAGCTGCCGCCATAGCCGACACCGGGGAATAGAAACTGGAACCCGATCCGCTCGTCGTGCCCAATGCCTCGTCTCACGTCATTGATGTCACCACCGACGCGTTCGCAAAGGTTGGCCATCTCGTTGATGAAACTAATCTTGGTGGAGAGCAGAGCATTGGCGACGTATTTGGTCAGTTCGGCGCTTTCCGGCGACATCGTCAAGAACGGTTTGTCGGTTCGCAGGAAGGGCGCGTAGAGCTCACGCAGTGTTTCACCGGCGTGTTCGTTTCGCACACCCACGACGACGCGATCGGGAAAGGTAAAGTCGTTGATCGCCGCGCCCTCTTTGAGAAACTCGGGGTTGCTGGCGACGTTGCATTCGCGGCCGGTGAGTTCCTGAAGACGAGCGTACGTTCCCGCGTTCGTGCCCACCGGAACCGTGCTCTTGATGACCGTGATCGCATCTTCGGTCAGATGGGGCGCGACCGCCGCGACGACAGCCCACAGCGCGGTCAAGTCCGCCGATCCATCGTCGGCCGGCGGTGTTCCCACTGCCAGGTAGACGAGTTTGGCCGTCTTCACGGCCGCCGGCAGGTCGGTTGTGAAGTGCAGCCGGCCCGCTTCCGAATTGCGGAGCACCATCTCCGTGAGGCCGGGTTCATAGATCGGCACCTCGCCCCGCCGCAACCCTTCGATCTTGGCCTCATCAATGTCGATGCAGGTCACGTCGTTGCCGCTGTCGGCGAAGCAGGTCCCCGTCACCAAACCGACGTAACCCGTGCCCACCATGGCGATCTTCATGGTTGTCGCTCCCTCCGTTTCCAGTATTCCATCGTGTCCTCGATCGTCTTGCCAAGTGGAATCCGCGGCTGCCAGCCGCAGACCGTTTTGACTCGGCCTATATCGGCGATCGGGAGGAATTGTTCATTTGGCGAGGTCTCGATGATCTCGCGATTGGCATCATACCGTTGCAGCAGCATTTCAAGAATATCACCGCTTCGCCGCCGCACGCCGCTGCCCAAGTTGTAGACATCGCCGGCTTTTCCGAATTCGGCGACCAGCCGATACCCATTCACCGTATCGCGGACGTCGGTGAGGTCGAGGAAACTGTTCCGCGAATGGATTCGCACAGGACCCCCCTTGGCGAATTGGCTGCACCACTCGGGCAACATCAGCTCCGCTGACTGCCGCGGGCCCGTGTGATTGAAGGACCGGATCACGACGACCTCGTTGCGGTCGAGCAGCTCGCCCGCCACCGCTTGTTCGCCCAGCCATTTGGAGACGCCGTAGCCGTTGGTTGGATTCGGCGGCGCCGATTCGGAGACCCGATGAGCATCGGCCGACTGCGCGCCGTAAACGTAGCAACTGCTGACGAAAACAAATCGCGGTGAGTTGGAGAGGTCGCCGGCCAGGCGCGCGACGCGGACGGCGCCGTCGATGTTGACGCGCTCGGCGATCGCCGTCGGCTCGCGCGATCCGCACTCGCGGGGAATGCTGAGTCCGGCGAGATGGAACACGGCGTCCGGCGAGAAGTCGCGAATGATCTGAACGGTCGTCGCGGGCGGATCGGAGGTGATGTCCCAGTCGACGAGTTGGACGTGTTGAGCCAGGTGTTCAAGGTCGGTTGGCCAGGACGCTTGCCGCGACGAACCGAGCACTTCGTCACCGCTTTCGAGCAAATGCTGGACGAGAAACCCGCCGGCGAATCCGCCGGCGCCAGTGACGAGCACTTTCACGGTTGAGCACCTTGGCAGCGAGCGAGATCGGCGTCAACCATGAGGGCGACGAGTTCCGGAAACGAAACCTGCGGTCGCCAGCCCAACACTCGCTGAGCCTTGCCCGCGTCGCCGCAGAGCGTGTGCACGTCGGCTGGACGATAGAGCTCCGCGTCGACAACCACGTGTTTGGTCCAATCCAAGCCGACGCGGTCAAACGCCAATTCGGCGAACTCGCGGACCGAATGTTTCCGCCCCGTGGCGACGACGTAATCGTCGGGTTCGTCCTGTTGCAGCATCAGCCACATCGCTTTCACGTAGTCGCCCGCGAACCCCCAATCGCGCTGCGCGTCGAGGTTGCCAAGTTGCAACTCATCTTGCAATCCGTGCTTGATGCGCGCCGCCGCCAGTGCAATCTTGCGAGTCACGAACTCCTTGCCGCGCAGCGGCGACTCGTGATTGAACAGGATACCGCTGCAGGCAAAGATGCCGTAGCTTTCCCGGTAGTTGACTGTGATCCAGTGGCCGTACGTCTTGGCGACGCCGTAGGGACTGCGTGGCCAGAATGGAGTCGCCTCCGTCTGCGGCTCCTCCCGCACTGAACCAAACATCTCGCTGCTACTCGCTTGGTAGAAACGAATGCCGTTGCCGCCGACCTGGCGAATCGCCTCGAGCATGCGAGTGACGCCCAAGCCGGTGAACTCGCCGGTCAGCAACGGTTGTTCGAAACTTGTCGGCACGAAGCTCTGCGCCGCAAGATTGTAGACCTCGTTCGGCTGCGTTTCGTCGATGAGGCGGACGAGCGATAGTTGGTCGAGCAAGTCGGCTTGATGCAGATGGAGTTGGTCGCGCACGTCGGCGATCCGCTCGAAACTCTCCGTGCTCGAGCGGCGGACCATACCGTGCACTTGGTAGCCCTGCTCGAGCAAGAATTTCGCCAAGTAGGCTCCATCTTGGCCGGTTACTCCGGTGATCAAGGCAATCGGATTGGCCATGAGCGGGCGAACTCAATCAGGGAATCGGGCCTGCTATCGCGAGGAACTACTCGTCATTTGCGTCAATGTCCGCGCCGTCATCGCCTGAGTCGTCGCCAATCGCATCATCGGCGGCGCCCTCGGCGTCACTTTCGACGTCGGCTGGCGCGTCACTGTCGGCGTCGGCGAGCTGTTCCGGGGACTGGGGGTCGCCGTCACCGATCGACTCGGCGGTCAGTTCACTTTCGTCTTCGCCGTTGGCGTCTTTGGGAACGCGGACGACGGCGGCCAGCGTGTCACCTTTGTCGAGACTCATGATTCGCACGCCCTGCGTGTTGCGGCCGATGACGCTGATTTCGGCGGCTTTGACGCGCTGGATCTTTCCGCGAGCGGTCATCATCAGCAGTTCATCGTCGTCGTCGACGCGAACGATGCTGACGACGGGGCCGTTGCGTTTGGTCGTTTTGATGTCACGGATTCCCTTACCGCCACGCCGCTGCGTCCGATAGCGGGCCGACGACGACACGTCGTCGTCATCCGCCGGCTCTTCCATCGCCGCTGGTCCGGCTCCGCTCGCCTCGTCCTCCGGCGCGGTTTCGTCCGCCGCCGGCGAAGTGATCTCGCTGGTCGGCAGATTGGAGCCGAACGGCGTTCGTTTTCCATATCCGCGTTCGCAAACCGTCAGCAAGGTGCCGGTCGGATCGGTGATTACCATGCCGACGAGATCATCGTCGCCGCGGAGACTGACGCCCTTGACACCCGACGTGTTGCGGCCCATCGAGCGGGCGTCCGACTCGGCGAACCGAATCGCCATACCGCTGGAGGTGGCCAGGAGAACTTCGTCGCCGGGCTTGGTGACGATAACATCCACCAACTCGTCGTCGTCGCGCAGTTTGATCGCGATGATGCCGCCTTTCTTGGGCCGGCTGTAGGCTTCCAAAGGCGTCTTTTTCACGAGACCCTTGCGAGTTGCCATCATCAGAAAATGGCCGGGCAGATTGAAGTCGCGCACCGCTCGGCAATCGGTGATCTTCTCGCCGTCATCCAGTTTCAACACATTGACGACCGCCCGCCCACGGCTCTCCCGACTCGCCTCCGGGATGCCGTAGACTTTGAGCCAGTGGACTTTGCCGCGGTCGGTGAAGAACAACAAGTAGGCGTGCGTGCTGGCGACGAACAAGTGTTCGATCGGATCCTCTTCCTCTGTCCGCGCGCCTTTGATGCCCTTGCCGCCGCGGCGTTGAGCGCGATAGACGCTGGCCGGCGTGCGCTTGATGTATCCCTCGTGGCTGATCGACACCACCATCGTCTCTTCCGTGATCAACTCCTCCATGTCGAGCCCGCTCATCTCCTCTCGCGAAATCTCCGTGCGGCGGTCCTCGCCGTATCGACGGCGAATCTCCGCCAAGTCCTCCTTGATGATGTCGAGAATATTCTGCTCGTCGCTGAGGATCCGCAGGTGCTCGCCGATTTCCTCGAGCAACTTGCGGTGCTCCTCGCCCAGTCGTTCTTGTTCGAGATTGACGAGTTGGCCGAGCGTCATGCGGAGAATCGCATCCGCCTGGACGGGGGTGAGACGGTAACCGTCCGCTTCTCCGCGTTCGTCTTGAAACACCTGGAAGCCGTCTTCGCCCAGCGCTTGCCGCATCATCGCCGCCGGGCATTCGACGCCCATCAATCCCTGCTTCGCTTCAGCTTGCGTCCGCGAATTCCGAATGATCCGAATGATCTCGTCGATGTTCGCCAGCGCCAGCAACAGGCCTTCGATCGTGTGCTTGCGCTTGCGGGCCTTGGACAGGAGGAACTGAGTGCGGCGACGGATCACCACGATGCGATGTCGCAGGAACTCCTCCAGCAGCGCCTTGAGTGTCATCTCTCGCGGTTTGCCGTCGACCAAAGCCAGGAAGATGATCGAGAAGGAATCTTGCAATGGCGAGAATTGGTAAAGCTGATTCAGCACGACGTCGGGATCCGCGTCGCGCTTGATCTCGATCACCAACCGCACCGGCTCTTTCAAGTCGCTCTCATCGCGTATCGTCGAGATTCCCGTGATACGATCGGTCTGCACCAGGTTCGCAATCTTCTCAATAACTCGATCGCGGAACTGCTGGTAGGGGATCTCCGAAATGATGATTCGATTGCGGTTCCCCTTGAGGTCTTCGATGCGAGCGCGAGCCCGCACGACAATCGTGCTGCGGCCCGTGTGATAACCCCGAATGATCCCACTGCGGCCGCATATGATTCCGCCTGTGGGAAAGTCCGGTCCGGGAACGATCTCCATCAGTTCGTTGATCGTCACGTCCGGGTCGTCGATCATTCGCGTCAGCGCATCGCAGATCTCGCTGAGATTGTGCGGTGGGATTGACGTCGCCATGCCGACGGCGATCCCCTGCGTTCCGTTGACCAACAGATTCGGGAACTTCGCCGGCAACACGGAGGGTTCCAGACCCCGTTCGTCATAGGTTGGCGTGAAGTCGACCGTGTCGAGTTTCAGATCGTCGAGCATCATGGCGGCGATCGACGACAAGCGCGCTTCCGTATATCGCATGGCGGCCGGCGGCAGTCCGGCGATCGAGCCGAAGTTGCCCTGCTTGTCGATCAGCACGTGCCGCATATTCCACTCTTGAGCCATCCGGACCAGCGTCGGGTAGATCACGCTTTCACCGTGCGGATGATAGTTGCCGCTGGTGTCGCCCGAGATTTTCGCGCATTTCACCCGGGACGATCCGGGGCCCAGATTGAGATCGTTCATGGCGACCAGAATGCGCCGCTGCGAGGGCTTGAGCCCATCGCGAACGTCCGGCAACGCGCGGCTGACGATGACGCTCATCGCATACGTCAGGTAGCTTTCCTTCAGCTCATCTTCGATCGGCAAATCGACCACATGACCGTCAGAGGAGTCGCCGTTACCGTTGGAGCCAGAATTTTGGGGGTCGTCGGGAGCGTTGGAATCGGTCGACAAACGTGAGTCCTTTCAGAAGTGATTCGCAGACTGCGATAGCCGTTTCCGCCGGGAAAACAGCCAGTTTTTGAGAGGTCGGCGAGCAATCGGTCGGGGTCGGTGGAGGCGGGCCCGAAGAGGGCCTCCAATGGCCCTAAGTCAAACGGCTTAATCTACCATTTTTGGGGCTGATCAACAACAGCCCTCAGCGCCGATTCACGCGACGTAAATGATTGAAATTACGATAGTTACGACGACCGATTTCAGCGGGCGACAAACGCCTCCCGGGTCTCCGACGAACGCCCCAGATCGGGCCCGTTTATTGGCTCGAACCGCCGCCTTTTCACGGCGCTTCCTCAAGTCCAAAACGGCGGGTTGGGGCGAATCTCGTCAGCTCGTTGAGCCCGCACTACTCGGCGGCTGCTTGCGAGGCCGCGTCAGCTTGTGCCGTCCGCCAAGCCAACACTCCCAGCATGCGGAAGTAGGCCATCGCGCAAAACACCTCAACCAATGCGACGAAGGGATACGCGATAGGCAAAGCCCGCAGCCCCAGGATCGTGACATAAGAGGCGATTGCGATGACCGCTGTCTGCGCGTAGAAGACGGCCCACATTCGCGGCGCTCTCTGTACGCCCTTCACAACATCCATTGAGATCAACGATAGCAGCGATCCCCCCTCCATCATTGACATCAACACAAAAGGGTAGACCAAAAAGACGGTTGCCCAAAATACGGGAAGGGTCAGCCAAGCCGGCGCTCCGACCATCAACAGAACAAGAAAGCCACCGGGCATGATGGAGTAGAACATCGCCAGCAGAAAGAACGCCGCGGCAGCCATGCAATCCGCGAACACGAAGCTTGGCCAGTCGTGAACATGGCGCGAGCCGCTGCTTGAGTCCTGCATGATCGCGGCGAAGACAGCACAGCAATAGACGGATGTCGGCGCTATTACCACCATCACGAACGCAGTGAGGCCGAGACCAATGAAGAACGACGACCCACCATTGTCGTCGCCAAAGACCGCCTCAAATGCATAAGTGCCGGGAAGTGTCACCATCATGAATAGCGCGGAGAGAAGCAGCAGGCGAAACCACGCGCCGGGTGAGGTGAACATCGTCTGCACTTCGCCGATGGCCGACATGCCCGCGAACCCGCCCGCTTCCGCGGCCGTCTGCGCCGCCGTTTGTTCACTCTCTGCTTCCGCTTCCCGCATGACCTCGGCCGCGTTGGGTCGAAACGGGTCATCCGGCTGTCGAACGGGAGCCTCCGGGGCGCTCTTCGTCCCGGCGGCGCTCTTCGTCCCGGGGGGCTCGGTGATGATCGCCGCCGCCAACATCGGGGATACGACGGCGGCCGCCTCGACGCTCTTCGCCGCCTTTGTCGCCGCCGCCGTCTTGCTGTTTGCTTTCTCCCCGTCCGGCGACGGCGCGCTCGTCGGTTTCTCTTTCCCCGCGCCGACGCTCGGCCGCTTTGCTGGAGTTGCCGGCGTTGTGGGCGAGGAGCCCGTTTTGCGAGCGGTCGCCCTCTTGATGGGCGTCGTCGGCGGCGCCTCGGCCGCCCGAGATTTGGGAACGAGCGGTTCTGGCGTTAGCGGTTCTGGTTTTAGCGGCTCAGGTTTAAGCGGCTCAGGTTTTATCTGTTCTGGCTTGAGTGATTCTGTCGTGAGCGGTTCTGGCTTGAGTGATTCAAATTCTAGCGGTTGGAGTTTGAGCGAGTCGGCCGGGTCGGGATCCGTGGGAGACTTGACATTGTCGCTCAGTTTGATCGGCTCGGGTTGGTCGTCGCTGAGCGCCAGCGGTCCGATGTCCGTCAAGTCGACTGACAGCGGCGCATCGGATTGAGCTTCAGTTCGATCGTCGCGGCTGGGTTTCGCTGTCTCGTCTGGCGGAGACTCCGGCGGCGGCGTTGGCCGATTCGGAGCGGCGATGACCGAGGAAATCTGACACTGTCGGCATTGATATTTCGCGCCGATCTGTTTGTCCGTGACGACAATCATCTCGGAGCAATGGGGACACTTGTGTGAAAACGTCGTCCGTCGCTGGGCGGCCGCGGCCGGCGAGCTGGGCGGCAACGTCTTCGGTCTGTGTTCCGTCGGTAGCGGTTCGCCGATGTCGGCGAGCGTCAATTCGTCTTCATCGACGGAGGGTCTCCGTCGTTTCTCGCCAGTCTGGCTGCTGGTCGTTTCACTGGTCGCCTGTTGCGTTTCGGCCGCGCTGTCGATGCGATCGGCGTCGCCGAGGAGCGGAATGTCGTCGTCCGCAGTTGAGTCGTCCGATTGTTGACCCAGACGAGCGGCGGAGCTGATTTCGCCATTGGAAAAGAGGGGCCGATCGGCCGGTTGTTGAGCCGGTAGGCTTTTGATGGGAATCGGGATCGGACTGTGGCAGTCGGGACAGCGAACAGATTTGCCGCCCCATGTTTCGGGCACATCCAATCGCGTTTTGCAGGCTTGGCAGCGCACGGCGATCGTCGGGCCGATCGCCTTGCCCGCCGGCTTCGACCGGGCAACCGGAGACTCAGGTTGGGGAGTCGATTCGGCGGTTTGACTCCCGCCACCGTCCGCCTTGCGCGGTCCGTCGGCAGCCGGCGGCCGGTCGGCTTTCGTTTCGCCGGGCTCGGAATGCGTCGGCGGTGGCTCGGGTTCGGCGGGAGGTGGCGTGCCGGCGGCCGCCGCGTCGGACCAGAAAAAGTCGTCGTCGTCCAAACTGGGCGCCGACGCCGGGCCGCCGGTGCGGGCCGTGGGCGCGGTGATTACCGCCTGGCATTTTGGACATCGAAACTGCTGTCCCGCTTCGCCCGGGGGCGCTTTGACGGACTTGCCGCACTGGGGACAATCGAATCGATTCGAAGCAGACATTGCGGCCGCAAACTGTTATCAATAAAGAACTTAATCGGTCGATTTCAGTCGACTCGCCCAACTCACGCCATCTTATCACGCGCTCGCTTCCGTGTTTTCGAATTATCTAACACGATGTTGGCGAATTCGCCGGAACCGGTTGCGGCGTCCCGTGTTCCATTTTTCGTATACCCTAGCTAGCTAGTTTTCTATCCACCCAATTCCTATCCACCCAGGTTGTTCAACCGTCCGCGGAGGCCGATATGAATCGTAGGATCGCGTGTGTTGCTTTGGTGATGGTCCTGGCGACCTCTACTCTGTTCGCCCAAGGTGAGCGCCGAGGCGGCCGGGGCGGGTTTGGACTGCCGGAAGTGGGTTCCAAAGTTCCCGCGATCGAAGCGTTCGATGAGAACGGCCGCAAGTTTCGTCTCGACGCCAAACTCGGCGAGAAGTACACCGTGCTGGTCTTCGGTTGCCTCACGTGACCGCCTTTCCTCCGCAACGTCCCCAGTCTGGAGACGGTCGAACGAGATTACTCTTCCCGCGGCGTGAAGTTCTACTACATCTACAAAGCACTCGCCCATCCGGAACACAACGGCTACGTGGCTCCATTCACGCAAGAGGAGCGACTGTTGCACGTCGCCGAGGCCAAGCGCACACTCGGGTCGCGCATTCCTTGGATCTGCGACACGATCGACAACAAGCTAAAACACGCGCTCGGCAACGCCCCCAATTCCGAGTTTGTTATCGACTCGAGTGGCGAGATTGTCATTCGACGGCAGTGGAGCAGTCCCAATCAGCTCCGAACGGATCTGACTGAACTCGTTGGCGCCGTCGACGATCCGACTACCGTCGCCGACTTGAAACTGAAAGTCCAGCCGCCCCCGAAAGTGGCCGCGAAAGGCGTCGTAAAACGTATCCCACTGCCCAGCGGTCTCAGCCCGCTGCGGATTGAGCCCCAAGAGGCGGATCAACCTTACTACGTCAAATTGCGAGCGGAGGCTGAAGCGAATCTGACCCGCGGCGGCGAAGGCAAACTCTACTTGGGATTCCACCTCGACCCGATCTACCACGTGCACTGGAACAATCTCGCCGCGCCTGTGAAGTTTGAGATCGTCGATGACGGCGGCGCCGAATTGACGCCCGGCAAAGGCGAAGGCCCCAAAGTCTCCGAAGCGGCTGACATCGATCCGCGCGAGTTTTTGGTCGACGTGAAACTCGGCGAAGCAAAACAATTGCGGATCCGTGTCGACTACTTCGCCTGCAATGACGAAGAGGGTTGGTGCAAGCCGGTGACGCAGGAGTACATCGTGCACTTCGAAGTCGATCGCGACGGCGGTCGCGCTCGCCGCTCCGGTTCGCGCGGCGGCGGATCCGGGCGACGCCCCGGCGGTGGTGGCGGCGTTCAAGCTAACGTCGTCTCCGTCGATCTCGAAAACGGCCGCATCACGGTCGAGAATCAAGAGGGCAAGGAGACGACCTACCGCCTGCTGCTCAACGTGCAAGCCTTCAACGCCGACCGGCAACAGCTGCGGCTCGAAGACATCGAGAAAGGCGACCGGGTGATGCTTGGGATCTTCAGCCGCCGAGGAAAAGAAATCGTCGGCCGGATCATGGTCCGCCAGTAGGTCCAGTAGGTCCTGCCTGCCGGGCAGGACATCGCGACGAAGTCGCGACAATCGGTGTTCCATTTGGCGCGGCGCTGAGCACGAATCTCGCGGCGAATGCTAAGCTCTACCCGCATTCGACGGCCTTGGAAAGCGCCACTCCTACTCCTGGCCGTCAACGCGCAACAAAAGAATCCAACGTCACGGTTGTTTGCGCCGCGCGAGTCGTGTTTACCAGCGCGTTCACGGCCACTCCTGGCGCCTCGGAAAGCCATCGTACGTAAGGACATCGCGCCGCATCGCCTCTCGCGAAAGACGCGACATAAAAAAAGCCGACCTGATGGTCGGCTGTCTGTGCGGATTCATTCTCGCGACTAGGCGAGCTGGTTTTGGCCGGGAAGCACCGTACCGTGAATGTGCGCTGCGCCTGCGGGGGCCGGCGCGGCTTCCGGTTTCCACCACGGGTAACTGCCGTAGCGAGTCAGCTCGATGTAGAGCAACACGCAGGCCGTGACAATGGCGAAGAACGAAATGATCAACATCACGGTGTAGACGTTCGTCTTCTGCTTTTGAACGACTTCACCAGCGATATTAGATGAGCTTTGTGGCGACACGATCACCCCTCTTGATACTGCCTTTGCGGTATTCCTTCATGATTTCGGCGACCGCCCGATCGGGCTCCGTCCGACGAATCACAACGCGGCCGAGATACGTGTTCTGACGATACACGTCGAATTGATGGCCTTCCTTGATTCCGTCGTCTGAACCGAGCGAAATCTCGATCAATTCGCGCTCACCCACCGCCGTAACGACACCGTCCACCTTGGGTGGAATGTTCGCCACCGTACTGTTCACATCGAGCCCATGGGCGTCGAGCACTGCCTTGAATCTGCCCGCTTGGGCGATCAGCTGATCGCGCCGCTCGGCCAGGTCGCGAAGGTTGCCGTTGAGCCGATTGATCTCATCCGTTAGCCGAACAACTCCATCAAACTGAGCGTCGCGGTCCTGCTGAGTTGTCCGCAGCGTGTCTCGCAAATTGGTAACTTCACCCGTCAACCGAGCCAACTCGTTGCTCAACGTGTCGTGCATCGCCACCAACTTACCGTGGTTTGCTTGCTCGTTGGTGAGTTGAGTTTGCAGGTTGTCGCGCGTGGTCGTCGTCTGGTCGAGCTTTGCAAACAGAGCCGCCAAGTGGAACCGACGAGCCGCTTGTTCGCGAGCCAAGGCCATCTTCGCCTTCTCGATCTCGGCGTCCAGCAACTCGTTTTCCGTCTTCTTGTTGGCGACCTCTTTGTCTTTCTGGGCCGCGTACTCTCTCCATTGCTTATGGGTGGCGAAAACGGCCACCGAGAACGCCATAAAGAGCACACTGAGGACCAGGATCAACACGGTAAAGATCTTGCCCAGTAGTGTCATTGCAACCGTTCCTCTTAAGAATGGAGCGTTTAGCTGATTTTGCGGAACCCGCAAGGTGAAATTGGCCCACAGTTCCGCCTGCCGCGCGGGGCTCCCTCCGCTCTCTGCCAGCGATGTAACGTCAGACCACCCCTGGCGATGCGTGGCAAAACCGTGATCTCAGTATAATTACGACTCAAAACCACTGTCAACGAATAATGTGTAAGTTGGAAAAACTGGGAGTTTTGGGTCGAATTGTGCCGAATGTGGCGGCCACTCCCGAAAGACAGACCCGTTGTCGCGCGCTCTCCTGCTGGTCAGGAATACTCTTGTTTTCGTTGGGCTGCATCACCAATATTCCCGACCGCCCTGTCGCCCTTGCGACATCGCCACATTGATCTGGCCCCAGGTAGCCGCGATGCGTACGGTTAGCAGGTCCATCCCGACACTTCAACGCCGAGTTCGACCGTGACGTTGTTTTCCTCGGACGCAACTCCGACCAAGATGATCGATTGGCGCGGCCGGCTGTCGTCGCCGCTGGCAATCAGTTTGACTGCGGGGTTGTTGATGTGGGCTTCGTTCCCACCGCTGAATTGGTGGCCATTGGCCTATCTAGCGACGGCCGTCTGGGCCGGGCTCGTGCGAGTTGAGCATCTCTCAGGTCGGCGTCCGTACCTGGCGATCTGGGTGGGGGCGTTGGTGTTCTGGCTACTGTTGCTGCAGGGAATCCGCCTGCCTCATCTGGCGCTGTACGCAGGTTGGTTCGCGCTGTCCGCTTACTTGGCCGTCTATGTGCCGCTGGCAATCGGTCTGGCTCGCGTGGCCGTTCGGCGCCTTCGCTGGCCGATGATTGTCGCGGCGCCCGTCGTTTGGACGGCTGGCGAGCTGATACGGGGTCGGTTCCTGGGTGGCTGCACTTCGGGCATGGTCGGCCACACACAGATTGAGTTTCTCGAGCTCATTCAGATAGCCGACTTTGCCGGCGCTTACGGCGTGAGCTTTCTGGTGGTGCTGGTCGGGGCCTGTCTGGCGCAGGTGCTTCCCATGAATGGTCAACGGTACAACCCGTGGCCAATTGCCGTGGCGGTTGCCGCTCTGGCGGGCGCTTGTGTTTATGGCGGAGTCGCTCTGCAGCAAATCGCCGCATCACTTGACCCGTCGAGACCGAGCGTCGAGATAGCGCTGGTTCAGGGCGACACGGATGTCATCTTCACCTCCGACATCGAACGGAACGTCCGCGCCTACCGCGAATGTCGCGCTCTGGCGGCCGACGCGCGGGCCGAGAACCCGAACGTCAGATTGATCATCTGGCCCGAGTCGATGTTTGTCGCCGATCGTCGGGAGCTGATTTTGGAGGGCGAATTGAGGACACCGCCCGGAATCGAGATCAGCGCGGCCGAGTTTCGACAGAAGTTCGAGCAGTTCTCGGAGGACTTTCGACAGAAGCGCGAGTTGACCGCCTACGTGGTCAACGGCGGATCCCAGGATCCGACCACTTACCAACTGGTGGGGTCGGAGACTGAGATTTGGGGAGCCGCCACTCCGCGACTCTACAACACGGCAATGCTCATCGATGGTCACGGTGAAGTCCAGGGGCGTTACTTCAAAATGCACCGCGTGATGTTCGGGGAGTACATTCCCATCGTCGATTGGTTCCCGATTCTGTATCACTGGACCCCCATGCCCCAGGGTCTCACTTCCGGAAGAGAGCCTCAGCAGTTCGTCATTGACGGAGTTCGATTTTCGCCGAGCATCTGTTTTGAGAGCACGGTACCACAGCTGATCCATCGACATTTCTCGACGCTGCAGGCGAGCGACTCCGCGCCGGATGTACTGGTCAACCTGACCAACGACGGTTGGTTCCACGGTTCGACGATTCTGGATCTGCACTTCGCCAACAACGTGTTCCGCGCGATTGAATTCCGTCGACCGTTTCTCGTCGCGGCCAACACGGGAGTCACGGCGTGGATCGACTCGGCGGGTCGAGTCCGCAACAAAGCGCCGCGACGCACTCTCGGATTCGTGATGGCGAAGGTGTCGACGAGCGACCGGACAAGCGGTTATCAGCGATGGGGTGATCTGTTCGCGATGCTCTGCGCGATCGGAATGCTCGCGCCGCTGTGTCTGGTGATCAAGGATCGCGTCACGCGCCGCGAGGCGAGCGAGGCGTCGGACAAACCGAATGCGCTCGACAGTTAGAACATTCGCACGGCGACCATTTCGCCCGACTTGAATTCTCGATCGCCCGGCGGGAAGTAGATCAAGCAGTTAGCGTTCGCCAAACCGCAAAGATCGGCTGAGCCTTGCCAAGTCAGCGCCGAGACGATCGGCCGCCCGGCGGTTGCTTTGGATTGATCCTCGCAGCGGCCGGGAAAGAAGGTTGGTCTGCCGCCTTTTTGGCGATGGTCGTTCGTCAATGTGGCGTGGATCATCGGCGTTTCAAAGTCGAGGCCCGCGAGTTTTTCGATCGCCGGTCGAACGAACAGTTCGAAACAGACCAAACTACTCACCGGATTGCCGGGAAGACCAAACACCAGACGCTTGCCGGCGCCGGTTGATTTGCACCCAAACCACAGCGGTTTGCCCGGCTTGATGTGAACTTTGTGAAAGACCTCGACAACGCCTTGCGACTTCAAGGCGGCTGGCACGAGATCGAGCACGCCGGCCGAAACTCCACCGGAGAGAACGAGCACATCGTGTTGTAGTCCGTCGTCGATGAGATTCTCTAACGGCTCGCGGAGATCGGGAGCGATGCCGAGATCGACGGCGTCGGCTCCGGCGGCCAACGCCTGGGATTGGATCATGGGTCCATTGCTGTTGTGGATCTGTCCAGGGCCCGGCGCGGCTCCCACGTCCACGAGTTCATCACCGGTGGCGACAACTGCGACGGTCGGTCGCGCGTGAACGGGAGCCATGGCTTGGCCGACTTCGCAGAGCAAGCCGATTTCGATGGCGCGTATTTCCGCGCCCCGCTTCAGCACACAGTCGCCTCGACGAATCGATGAGCCTTGGCGCATGATGTTGGCCCCCGGCCGCGTCTCGGCGCGAATCACCACGTGCTCGTCGCCCCCGTCGCCGTCGACTGACGTCTGCTCGATCATCACTACCGAGTCGGCGCCTTCGGGCACCGGGGCTCCGGTCATGATGCGGGTAGCCGAGCCGCTCGTAACCGGACGGGACGGCAAGCGTCCGCAGGTCACTTCTTCGAGCACGTTCAGTCGCGCGGGAATCGACGCGACGTCCGCGGCGATGAGCGCGTACCCGTCGACCATCGCTTTGTCGTGAGGCGGCGAATCGAGGCTGCTGATGATGTCGGCAGCCAGTTGTCGGCTCAACGCGTCGGCGACCGGAACCTCTGCCGGCGGGTTCGGCTGCGCTGCGGCAAGCACGGCGGCGAGTGCGTCTTCGATGGAGATCATCAGTTCAACTCATCGTCTGCTGCAGGAATCGGCGCAGCAGCTCGTGTCCGCACTCGGTGAGAAAACTTTCCGGATGAAACTGCCAGCCCTCGATCGGTTCCGTTCGATGGCGGACGCCCATGATCTCACGTTGGCCGTCCGGACCGTCCGCCCACGCAGAGATCTCAAAGTCGTCAGCCAGCGTTGCTTCACGAATCACCAGACTGTGGTATCGAGTCGCCACGAACGGGTTGGGCAGCTCAGCGAACAACCCGCGTTCATCGTGATGAATCTGGTCGGTCTTTCCATGCATCAGATGCTTCGCTCGCACGATCTCGGCGCCCGTCGCCTGCCCAATCGACTGATGGCCGAGACAGACGCCCAGTATGGGAAGTTTGCCCCGGAATCGCTCGACTGCCGCGACCGAGACGCCCGCTTCGTTGGGCGTACACGGACCTGGCGAAATGATCAGGTGGCTGGGCGCGAGCCGTTCGATTTCGGCGAGCTCAATCTGGTCGTTGCGGTGCACGCGAATGTCTAGCCCCGCGTCGATTTCACCGAGCCGCTGGACGAGGTTGTATGTGAATGAGTCGTAGTTGTCGATCAATAGAATCATGGCACCTTTTCTCGAATCGCCATCTTACCTGGACTCACCACACCAACGAAAGTGAGTGTCGCCTTTCGCACGGCGAAAGCCATGTCGTTTCGGGTAGATGCGCAAACTGGCCTGTTCGTCAATCTCCCGACTGCGTAGTGTTCTTGCCCACGTGTGGACGAATTCTCTCCCCATCGTCAATCCGCAAGCTGTGGAGTTGCTCACGATGATGCGTTTTTCGATCGATTTCAGTCGAGTTGGGCTGTTTGTGATGGCGGTTGGCTTCGTGGCGAATCCTCGCGCCGCCGCCGACGAATTGACGCCGCCGACGCCTCCTGGGCTGTCGATTGCCGGAGCGCCGGCGACGATTCCTCGATCCGCGAACGGCGTCCAGTCGATTCTCACCGAGATCGCTCGCACATATCTCCCTCACGACTACGAAGACACACGCGATTGGGGAGGGACCAAGGATGTCTTCGCCGGCATTCGGCTGCGGCGCGAAGGTTGGCGAATCGAGACCAAACGCCGTCGCAAGACAGTCAACCATGGGACGTGGAAGAAATATCGCGTCCGGCTTGTTGAACCCGATCGCAACCTGAAGTTGAGAATCGAGAACTACAAGGAACTTGCGACGAGCAAGGCCGCGATGAATGTTGTGATCGCGGGCCGGTTGGATGTGAATGGCCGACTTTCGCACTGGGAGCGGGGAGTGCAACTGATCAGTGTCAGCGCCAACGCCGACGCGTCGGTGGAACTGTGGGTCGGCATCGAGATCGGTATGGATATCGACCCGACGAAGATTCCGCCCGACGTCTTGCTCGACGTCGAAGTCACGGCGGCTGACCTGCGGCTGCGAGAGTTTCGTTTGCGCAACATCAGTAATATCGACGGGCCGCTCGCCAAAAGATTGAGCTCCGGGACGCGCGAAATCCTCGAAGACCAGATTGCTCGTAAACGCGCCAAACTAGTTGAGAAACTGAATCGCAAGATCGATAAAAACCGCGACAAGTTGAAACTGTCGCTCAGTGACCTAATCGAGTCGCCTTGGAAGAAATACGGTGAGCGACTCATCAAACCTCAACCGTCAGGGATGTGAGTCGAGCCTCGATGTAAGGGCCGACTTCTTTGAATCTCACACAAGGGCGGGCAGGCGCGAAGAGAGCGGATTTCAGGGGGCCGCTTTGAAACGGCCCCCGTCAACTCAAGCCGCGAATCTTCGACACCACACGAGTGGCTAGAGCGCATTTCAAAACCGATGTCTTGCCGTACGATGGCCTTCCAAGGCGCCTTCCAAGGCCGTCGTTTCCCGAGGATTTCCAAAATCGACGGCCTTGGAAGGCCATCGTACAAGGTTTTGAAACCGCCTCTATTCATTGTTGCGGATGTTGCGGATGTTGCGATTGTTGCGATTGTTGCATTCGACGCCGACAATGGATGTTCTAGTCGTCCAACACGAAAACTCGCGGCGCGGTTGAGATTGATGAACGAACAAAAACCTGACGAAGCGAGCGAGCAGTTGCCGGAGCGCGAAGCTGATCGGCCGGTCCGTTATTTCAGCTACAGTGTGCTCACCATCTTGATGCTGACAACGCTCGTCGCCGGCTACGTCGGCTGGGCTCGACGATTGGAAGCGGGTTGGTTCAATTGGACCTATTCCTCGTTGGCGATCGTTTGGCTGATCGCGATCACAATGAACGCCTCGTACCGAGTCCGCCTCTGGCGCGAACGGCGCGTGAAGGACTCTCGCCACCGAGCCGACCTGGAAGAGTGGGTCGCCGCGAAACGCAAATCGGCGGACACGGCCGAAACGATGGGGAAATAGTCGGCCGGCGACCGCGGCGCACATGGCATCGATCAACCTCAGTCGACTGTCTATAATGTTGCTCCCCGCCTTCAAATCAACGCGGCCTCGAGTCGCCCGCGCGTTTCCGCCGACGATACCGACGATACCGACGAGATCCTCGTGAGAGCAGCATGACCACCGTCCGTTCTCCGAAATTCGAATTGTCTCAGTACAAGTCGGTTTCCAATGAGGAACTGTCGACTCGCATCGAGGCTGTGCGGAGTCAGCTAGGTGATCAACTCTTGATCCTCGGCCACCATTATCAGCAAGACGAAGTTATCCAGCACGCCGACTTGCGCGGCGACAGTTATCAACTGAGCAAGCTGGCGGCGGAGAGTGAAAACTGCCGTTGGATTGTCTTTTGCGGCGTCCACTTCATGGCCGAGACGGCGGACATCTTGGCGAATCGTCCCGAACGAGATCGCGGCGGCGATCGCGTGCAAGTCGTGCTGCCCGACATGGCGGCCGGCTGCTCCATGGCCGATATGGCGGCCATCGAGCAAGTTGAGAACGCTTGGGCCGATCTCGGTGATGTTCTCGACACCGAAGACATAACGCCCGTGACATATATCAATTCGGCCGCCAGTCTGAAAGCCTTTTGCGGCCGACACGGAGGTATCGTCTGCACGTCGAGCAACGCCGCCGCCGTGCTGGAGTGGGCGTTCGCTCGCACGAGTCGAGTTCTCTTCTTTCCCGATCAACATCTGGGTCGCAACACGGCTCTCAAGATGGGCGTCACAAATGAACAAATGCCCGTCTGGGATCCCTGCGCCGACGAGTTGGGTGGTAACTCGGAGTCGCAACTTCTCGACAGCCGCGTGGTCCTGTGGAAGGGGCACTGCAGCGTCCACCAAATGTTCCAGGCCGACCACGTAGCGGACTTTCGCGAACGATTCCCGGGCATCCGCATTCTGGTCCATCCCGAGTGCCCGCAAGAGGTCAACGATTTGGCCGACATCTCAGGCTCCACAGGCAAGATCATTCGGGCAGTGCGCGAGGCGCCGGCGGGAACGAAATGGGCGATCGGCACGGAATTGCACCTGGTCAATCGGCTCCAAAAGGAACACCCCGAGCAGGAGATTCATTTCCTCTCGCCGATCGTCTGCATGTGCGCGACCATGTACCGGATCGACCTGGCTCACCTCTGCTGGGCTCTGGAGAACTTGGCCGCGGACGCCCTCGTCAATCAAATCGAAGTCGACGACGAAACGGCCAAATGGTCCGTCATCGCGCTTGAGCGGATGCTGGCTGTGACCGGCTAGCCGCGCCTCGCTGTCCCGCTCCACTCACCGCAGCCACGATCTGATTCGCTGCCGAGCAGCCAGGTAGGTTGCGTTTGCGCGATGTTTGGCGATTAGGCAAAGTTTGTCGGCGGTTCGGCCGATACGGAATACGTGATGGTTCATTAGTCCGTGATGCTAGCAGAGATAGCGAATGTCGGAATTCACAGCCGAGCAAGGCGATTTGGTGGTCGCCACCTGTCAGACGGGAGTGAGCGAGGCGAGTGAAGCGGTGTCGCGCGCTTTTGACGGCGACTATACACTCAGCCCCCCCGATTCGTTTGAACCTGTCTCGCCTGGCGACTTGATGGCGTCGTTGGCCGGCGCCGGATTGGCGCTGGAGTTGAAAGTTTCGGACGACACGAGCGCTCTGTTGCTGCTGTCGGAATCGAGCGGACTGCTGCCCAAGTGGATTCAATCGCCGGACGCCACCGGCGAATCGAAACTGACGACACTGGCCCAAGAATTGGGCATGGTGTTGTTGCCCGAGGACCAGATGCCGCTCGATTTTCGAGCGAAGTTCGTTGACGACTTGGCGGCCGTCTTTCGCAGCGCCGCCGTTTCCGCCGACGGGGCGCAAGTTTCGTTAACGGTCAAGGACGAGGACGACGAAGGGCAATTGCTGCTGATCTGGCCGGCGCGCAACTTTGACGTAACCTCTGCGAAGACCGAGGCGCCGGCGGCTCCCCAGAGCCTGGAGGCTCAACCTCCGCCCGTGGCGGAACGGCAGCAACCGGTCAAGCGTCGCGTGCTCCAATACAACGAACTCGAAGACGGCATCCAGTTGTTGCCTTCGTACGCTCGCAGTTTGCTCAAGGTCCGCGTGCCGGTGCGAGTCATTCTGGCTTCGACCAAGTTGCCGCTTCAACGAGTGGAGGAACTGGGGCCGGGATCGATCATTCAGTTCCGCAAATCGTGTGACGAAACACTGTCACTTGAGGTGGGCGGCTGCACAGTCGCGGCGGGTGAGGCGGTCAAGGTGGGCGACAAATTCGGGCTTTGGATTACCTCAATTGAAATGCCAGCCGAGGACTTCGACCCGATCAGGCCCGCGTCCACGGGCGAGTAGCGGTCGATCGTCTCGAATGATCGTCGCGATCACGTCTCACTCGGGCCAGGCGATCTCGAACTTCACATCGGCGTCGTCTTCGCTTCGGCCGCCGTCGTCTTGCCGATTGGGGCCAACGCTGTAGATTGTCACACGATTTCCGTCGACAGCGTAACGGAGCGGCTGACCGTCGAATCGATCGTTGGGGACGCGACCGAGGAAATCAGGCACCAGTGCGTCGAGAGTTGCGGGAAGTCGACCGTGGTGACGGCGATAACGTTCGATCGCGATCGCCGCGCGAGTCGCGTCCAGTTCGACCTCACCCTTGACCGCCGCTTCAGCGCCGGCGTGGAACGCCGGGAGGAGGATCGCCGTGAAGATCTTATCGAAGCTGCGGTCAGTTTTTATTTGCAGTTCAATCTCCTCTTGGAGCTCCTGCAGTTCGGTCAGGACTTCCGGTCCGTCACCGGCGGCGATTTCGACGGGGCGACTCATCGCGTTGAGATAATGAACGATGCCGGCGTTCTTCATGAAACGAGGCAGTGTGGCATTGCCGGGGCCCATTGTGGACGGGTCCTCCCCCGCCAGGATGCCAAAGACTCGTTCCCCGAGCAGTGCTTCGTGAAAACCGTCGGCGAACGAGCGCTCGCTCAACATCGCGTCCATGTCGACCAGTTGCTGGTTCGAGTAGGCGACGTGGGGCAGCGTCTGGCGAACCGTCTCGCAGTTCATCCGGGTGATGGCGATCCGCACGAGCAGCGAGATCAACACGGGCTCGTCGCGCAGCGTTTCACCCAAGCGACCCATCGTCCGAATCGACTGAGCCGCTCCGTCGGCGTCGCCCTGGTGAGCGAGCGCGGCCACTTCGATCTGCAGCAGCCGAGCTGCTTGGCGGAGCTGCCTACAGTGCGGCAACATGAGCATGAGCCCCTCCTCGAACTTGAGGTCGTAGCGGACGTCGCCCTCCGCCTCGGCAGCTTCGTGGAGCAGCTTGAGTTGGTCAGCGTACTTCTGCAACAGAGACTGCGCCGCGTCCGCATCGACCCACGGTTCCCCTGGAATCGGAAACTGCGCATCGTCGTCGGTGTGGAACTCCAATCCGGCCAGATCTTTGCCAAACTCTTCACCGTCCAGCGCAGCCATACCTCGGAGCCAGAGCTCAGTGGTGTCTTTGGCTCCATCGGGCAGTTGATAACGAATCGACAGATCCAGCGGCGACACGGGCTCATCGCGCGCCTGGATGTCGGCGAGCATTGTGTCGACGCGGTTGTGCAAGTTCCGCTGCCAGATGTAGATGCCGAGCAGGATGGACACAACGATTCCGAACGGAACGCCGGCCGCAATGAGCATACAGCCTTTGAATCCGACGACTCGAGATCGAGCCGGTGGTGGGGTCGCGTTCATCGACAGCCTCATGAGGTTGAGTCAGGCCCGAACGTGGACTTCGCCGCGCGTGCGCAGATCTTGGCTGTCACTGGGCTGCGGCAATTCGCTGACTGACATCCCTCGGAAAGAACTCGCGCTCAGCCGTCCACTTTGCGGCAGTGGGCGACCATGTCGTCGACCGACATCGAATCGCGGTCGAGTTTCGGGGCATCGCCGTCGGCGGCCTGCTCATCACCGCTGTCCTCGGGCGTCGCATCTTCCTCGACGATGATCTCTTCTTCGATCTCTTCGGCGGCTTCTTCCTCTTCCGCGGCCGCCGTGGATCCTTCACCGCGGGCCGCCGCCAACATCTGCTCGACGCTCATTTTCGTCGGGTCAAGTTGCTTTGAAGCGGCGGCTTTCTTTTCCGCGGGTTTCGCCGGGGTCTCACCCGCCGCTTCGGCGGTCGCGCCGCCAGCCGATTTACCGCCGCGGGCGGAGGCGAGAATATCGTCGACCGACATCTTGCTCGGATCACTCTTGTCGGTCTTCGCGGGCGGGGCCTTTGCCGCTGGCGTTTTGGCTCCGCCCTTTTCCCCGCGGGCCGCCGCAAGCATCTCTTCGACAGACGGACCGGCGGGTTTGGCCTTCTTGTCGGCCTTTTCCCCACGGGCCTCCTCGAGTTTCGACGGAGCCTTCTCTTTCTTGGCCTTCGCTTTGGGGGCCGGTTCGGGCTTCGCCAACGGCTCGTCGATCACCTTGAGATAATCGATATCGATATCGAACCAACCGACGTTGTTGTCGCCCGAATCGAACTCCACCAACGCGCGCCCGCTCATGTTCACGGTGCGCACCGTTCCCGTGTGGCCGCGGAAGCGAGCCAGTTCGGGCATCGTATCGTCGACGACGACGTATCTGTCGGTGTATTCCTGCTTTAGCTTCTCGATGTGCTCGAAGACCATCGGGTGACAGCTCCCCGCCGGGGCGGTGGAAAGGCGGTGCATGGCGGCCGAAAGTTTGGGATCTGGCCGTGGAAACGAGCATTCTCGCGACGACCCCAGACAAAATCAAGTGGACGCGCCGCTGGCGCGGACCCACCGTCGCAGCGCGCGGCCGGGGCGCTTGAGTATCTCTAGTACTGCAACACCAATCCGCCATAAGCGGCGACGCCCGCTGAGCCAAAAAAGCCGGCTTCTTCGTAGTCTTCATCGAGCGCGTTGTCGATGCGGGTGAAGAACTCCACGCGATCGTTCCATTGAAACGAGGTTGAGAGATTCATCAGCACGTAGTCGTCCAGGACCGTGCCTCCAAACCGCTGATCGAAGTCCAGACGATCGCCCACATAGACGACGTAGAGATTGGCTTGCGCCCGGTCACACCAGTATCGCCGTGAGATCGTCGCCGAGGCCTTTTGTTGCGGCCGCCGCGGAAGTTTGCCGCCAAAGGAGACGTCCGACGTGTCGTTGAACGTGTAGCTGGCCGTCAGATCGGTGACATCGTTGAGCCGCCAACCGGCGGTCAGCTCCAAACCCGTCGATTGAGCGCGGCCAATGTTCTGCGAAAGGAACGTGTTCAGATCGAACACGATCAGATTGCGGAACTGATTGCGAAAGTAGGTGACGTCAAACCAAGCGTCTGAACCGACCTCTTGAGTGACTCCGGCGTCCCAGCCCTTGCTTCGCTCCGGCAGCAGCGCCGCATTGCCGAACGGAAAGAACTTCTCGGCGAGAGACGGTGAGCGGAAGCCGGTGCCGAGACTGCCGTGCCACGTCGACTTGGTCTCCCAGACGACGAATCGCGTGGTGAAGCGGTAGGTTTGCGCGCGGCCGGCCGCGCTGTGTTCGTCCCAGCGAAATCCGGCCGTGCCAAACAATCGGTCGCCGATCTGAATGCGGTCCTCGATGTAGAGGCCCGTATTGTTTTGAGTTGCATCGCCGGCCGATGTCGACGACGCCTCTTCGTGCAGATAGTCGACGCCGCCCACAACCGTGTTGCCGGGGTGGAGCAGGAACTGACCCTGCCAGTCAAACTGCCGCGACTGACCGTCGAACCGCGGATCGAGGAATCCGGGGTCTGTGTCTCGCCGGTCGAAGTCGGTGTGACTGAAGCCGACCTTTTGAATTGAGGCTCCGTCGAGACAGACGCTTTGTGCCTGGACTCGCTGGAACAACTCATTCGTCAAGTTCTCGCGAATCAGGTTGTCGACGGCAAAGTCATCGACCTCCGTGTCGCTATCGAGATAGCGGAAGACGTAGTCGACGTTGAGCACGTCCGTCGGGTTCCAACCGAACCGACCCGAGATCGTGCCGAGCCGTTGGCGATCGCGCTCGGTGTTGCCCAAGTGCCTGGCCGCTCGCGACACGCCGTCGGTGTGGAGATAAGAGCCGGCGAGCGAGTAGTAGTGCGACTCATCGCCGCCGCTGACGGACAGCAGTTGGCGAGCCGTTCCGAAACTCCCCCCCTCGGAAACAGATCGCAGCCGCGGCGGCCCGTCGCCCCGGCGCGTGACGATGTTGATGACGCCGCCGATCGCATCGCTGCCGTACACCATGCTCTGTGGACCGCGGAGCACCTCGATCCGCTCCACGTTGTCGACCGACAATCGGCCAAAGTCGAACGCCCGCGTCGGATGACTGGGGTCGTTAAGCGGAATCCCGTCGAGCATTACTTTGGTGTGCGCCGAGTTGCCTCCGCGGAGAAAGATCGATGTCGTCCCGCCCGGTCCGCCCGATCGCGCCACGTCGACCCCAACCGTCTGCCGCAACACATCCGCCACGTTGTGCCGCCGCGTCTGTTGGATCTGCTGGCGAGTAATGACCGTCAGGCTCGAGCCGTATTGGTCGGCGTCGCCGGCCGACCGTCCAGGTGACAAAACACTGTCGCCCAGTGTGTTAGCGGGAAACGGCGAACCGGGGACGATCGTCTCGGGGACCGTCGGCAAATCGTCCGGGTCGATCTGGTTTGATTCCGTTTGAATCAATCGGATCGGACCGACGCGGCCATCGTCCTCCAGCGTGTAGACCTGCTGAGCGACTGCGACGCGAGCCGACAGACAACTTAGACCAAGCGCGCAACTTAGACCAAGCGCGCAACTAAGACGAAGTGCGATTGCGCAATACCAGCGCCCGCGAACGACCATGCGACTGAAAAATCCTTCCCACGAGGAAATCGGCGATTTCGCTCGGGCCAGATATCCTGGCTCGGGGTCGTCCCGTTGCCGGCCTTCCCAGCCTTGCGGCCAGTGGCGTCGATCGGCATTGGTCACCCTTACAGTCGCGGGGCGGCGTGAGCTTTGCACTCCACTTCCCTGAACCCGATGCGGGCGAGAGAACTACTCGCCACCTACATTATCGGTCAGTCAGACTGTAGCGGATTGAACGGTTGCGCCGCCCCCGCAAAGTCACCCCGGGCTACCCGCGTTGCCAACCGTAGGACGAGTCTCCAGGCGCGCTGAGCACGATTTGGGGCGGTTGGTCGAAGGCTCGGCACGCATTCGACGGC